>JAETPP010000374.1 GCA_021771115.1 Bacillota bacterium
GTGTGGCGGCCATTGCCCAGCTGGTGCAGCACTATGGCGCAACGGCCGTGCTGTGCACCGCCACCCAGCCGGCGCTGGAGCCATTGTTTGAAGAATATGGCGTGAGCAGCCGGGAAATCTGTCCCGGCGCGGGTGCGTATGCGGATATCTTCCGCCGCGTGACCATTGAAAACCTCGGAACGGTTTCCTGGGAGGATTTGTGCAAGCGTCTGCGCGCCGCGCCGCAGGCGCTTTGCATCGTCAACCGAAGAAAAACGGCCCAGGCGCTCTATACGGCGTTGGAAGGAGAAGGGTGCTATTGTTTGAGCACGCTGCTCTGTTCCAAGCACCGGAAGGCCCAACTTGCGGAAATCCGCCGCCGTCTGCAAGAGGGTTTGCCCTGCCGGGTGCTCTCCACGTCTCTGATCGAGGCGGGCGTGGATGTGGATTTCCCCATGGTGCTCCGGGAGAGATGCGGGCTGGATTCGCTTTTGCAGGCCGCCGGGCGGTGTAACCGCGAGGGAAAACGCCCTGCCGAGACCAGCTTTGTCTATCTGTTTGCAACGGAGGACGCCGTACCTCCTATACTGAAAAAGAATGTTTCCATCATGGAAAAAATGTACGGGGAATATGAGGACGTCACACAGCCTGAGGCGATTCGAGAATATTTCGATTTTTATCGCAAATTAACAGGGGAAAAGGGACAGGACAACAAAAACATCCTGGACAAGTTCAAAAGGGGCTTATTTCCGTTTAAAAAGGTAAGCGACCAGTTTTGCCTGATCAACACGCCTGTTAAAACCGTGTACATTCCAGAAGGAGAGGGGCAGGCGCTGGTGGAAAAGCTGCGCGCGGGAAAGTGGAGCCGCAAGCTATTCCGGGAGCTGGGGCAATACGGCGTGAGCGTCTATCCGGCGCATTTTCATGCGTTGAAGGAGGCCCATGCACTGGAGGTGCTGGAGAGCGGGGACGGCATTCTGCTTGATCTGAACCTTTACAACGAGCATACCGGGCTGACCATGGAGGTTCCAGGCGGCCGGGGCTTTAATATCGAAGATGAGGACAAGAAAACCATTGGACCGTAAGCGGCCGAGCAAGCTTTATAGAGCCTGACGACCATGCATGTTAAAAAGGGGAGGATAAAATGCCT
>JAETPP010000375.1 GCA_021771115.1 Bacillota bacterium
TAATAAAAATTCCGCACCTCGCCCAAATAGACCGCGCAATAGAGGAAGGCAAAGTAAAGCACCACCATATAGTTTGGGATCTCCAGGCGGAAGCGCTTCTCCAACGCCGAGGGCAGGAACATGACGACAATGGCCATCAGGCACTGCACCAGCATCAACGTATAGTCGCTTTTTACCTTGGCATGGGGATCATCCGCCGGCGCCACAGAGGGGGACCGGATCATGCAGGCCACCGCATAGCCGATGGAAAACAGCAACGACAAAAAGAGGAGTACGCCGATCAGCTTCTTCCATGGGATGGAGCGTTTCTTCCCGTCTTGTTTCATTTTCTTTCTCCCTTATTTTTGATTAGCCTACCGCGCCCAAGGGAAAAAGGCGAGCCCTAACCGCGGCAAGCCGCCTGCCGGGCGCTGAAAGATACATCCCGGGCCGCAAAATGTAAACTTTTTTTGATGCTTCTTGACAGTATGGCCGAAATGTTTGTACACTAACAATTAGTTTAAAAACTAACGAATAGAAAGGATGAGACGTATATGCCCGCAAATGCAAAACGATGTTCCCGCAAGCCCACCTGTGTGATGCTGATCAACGAGATCTCCAAGCTTTTCCATGACCGGATGCGTCAAAAGGGCGAACGGGCCAACTTCAAGCCCACCTATCAGGCGATCCTGCGGGTTGTCGCCCATGAGCCCGGCCTCAGCCAGCTGGAAATCGCAGGCCGCGTCCATCTGGCCCCGCCTACCGTAAGCCTGGCGCTGCAGAAGATGGAAGCCGAGAAGCTGATCCGCCGGGAACCCGATGCCCGCGACCTACGCCAGGTTCTCGTCCATCTCACCGACAAGGGCCGCGAAATGGACGATGTCATGCGCCATACGGCGGAAAGCACCGAAAAGCTGATCACCAAGGGGCTCAGCCGTGAAGAGCTGGAAACGATCTATCCGATCCTTCTGAAGATGCGCGATAACATCGCGGAGGGCGGGCAGGCGAAATGAAGCGAATTTTAGCTTATCTGAAGCCCTATTGGCTGCTCGCGCTTCTGACGCCCGTCACCATGGTGGTGGAGGTGCTGGTGGACCTGATGCAGCCCACGCTGATGAGCCGCATCGTCGACGCCGGGGTTCTG
>JAETPP010000376.1 GCA_021771115.1 Bacillota bacterium
TGCCGCACTGACAAAGGAGGTACTGGACGGATGAAAAGCAGCGCAAGGAATATACAGATGACCTCTTTTGATGACCTGTTTTCCGCGGGGAACCCTGCGGGGACAGGAGGCGAAATGGTACAGGAGATTGCATTAACCGACCTCTTTTCTTTTAAGGACCATCCGTTTAAGGTACTGGACGACGAAACCATGCGGGACACCGTGGAGAGCATAAAAGCGCATGGCGTCCTTGTCCCCGGAATTGCCCGTCCCCGTGCGGAGGGAGGCTACGAACTGGTTGCCGGGCACCGGAGGAAACACGCTTCGGAACTGGCGGGGAAAACCACCATGCCGGTCATTATCCGGGAACTGGACGATGACGAATCAATCCTGCTGATGGTGGACAGCAACATCCAGCGTGAGAACCTGTTCCCGAGCGAGAAGGCGTGGGCCTATAAAATGAAGCTGGACGCAATCCGGCGGAAAGCGGGACGGCCTGCGAAAATTAATTCTGGACAAGTTGTCCAGGATTTAAAAGGGAAAGCTTCTGTCGAAATTGTTGCGGAAGATATGGGGGAAAGCTATAAGCAGGTACAGCGTTATATCCGCCTGACGGAGCTGCTTCCCGAGCTGCTTGCGATGGTGGACGACAAAAAACTCGCGTTCAACCCCGCTGTGGAACTGTCGTATCTGACGAAAGAGGAACAGGGGGAGCTCTTAAAAAAGATGGGGGAACTGGATGCCGTCCCTTCACTGGAGCAGGCAAAGCGCCTGAAAAAGTACAGCCAGGAAGGGAAGCTTGGCGCAGACGTGATGGATGCGGTTCTGACCGGGGAACGTTCCATGCCCGTTCAGGTGACACTGAAAAAGGACCGGCTGCGGCAGTATTTCCCGCAGTCCTATACCGCAGCGCAGATGGAGGAGGTCATCTTCTCTCTGCTGGAAACATGGAAAACAGAACACGTTTAAACGGGAGCGCAAAAAGGCCGCCCGGCAACTGACAAAAAAGCTGCCGGACGGCCTTTTTTGCGCTTAAAAACAGGAAGGAGGCTGTGTGCGTATGCCTTTGAATCTTGATTACTATTACGGGAATGAAGCGGAGCAGTACAGCTTTTACCGCATTCCGAAAGTACTTTTCC
>JAETPP010000377.1 GCA_021771115.1 Bacillota bacterium
TGGGCGCTCCCCACAGGGGAACAGCACCCGAGGCGGCAGCCGAGACAGACATTTCCAACTCTGGCGGGTTTTGCTATAAAGGGAGGATGCTTTACAAACAGGAAAATCTTTTTCTTGTATGGTGAACCGCTTTCGGATATGCTATACTAAAGGCGAGAAAAGAATACAGCATAAGACGGGAGGTTTTACGATATGGCACTACCAGCAGAAAAAGGACGCTACACTTTCGCGGACTGCCTTAACTGGGACGAAAAAGAGAGGGCGGAGCTGATAGGTGGGGAGATTGTCATGATGGCCCCGCCGTCACGGGTTCACCAAGAAATCTGCGGGGAGCTGTTCCGGCAGCTCGCCAACTTCCTGGAGGGGAAGAAATGCAAGGTCTACCCTGCTCCCTTCGCTGTGCGCTTATTTGAGAAAAGCGGGGACGCCCCAGCGGACGTGGACACAATGGTAGAGCCTGACATTTCCGTTGTATGCGATCACGACAAGCTGGACAGCCACGGCTGCAAGGGCGCGCCGGACTTGGTGGTGGAAGTCCTCTCCCCCTCCACCCAACGCCACGACCGCCTGGTAAAGCTGGACTTGTACCAGCGGGCCGGGGTACGGGAATACTGGATTATCAGCCCAGAAGAAAAGACGGCCCAGGTGTTCCTGCTGCAAAACGGCCTGCTTCTCCCCTGGGAGGTATACGGTCCCAAGGATGTGGGAAAAGTCAATGTCCTGGACGGCTGCTTTGTGGAATGGAGCAAAGTTTTCGCCGGGTAAAACGGCATTTTTTGGATATGAGAAAACGCCAGAAAATGGGGTTAAATCAGCTACGAACCAAAAGGTCGGGGGTTCGAGTCCCTCCTGGCGCGCCTCGTCGCGGCGAACCCTTGTGGTTCGCCGCATTTTTCTGCGCAAAATGCGGCTTCACCGTTCGGGTTGGTCTCACCTGCCGGTTCGGTCGGTGCTGGACGCGCCCCACTGGGGCGCAGCACCGCTCCTCTCCGCGAAAAGTCACGCTCGGCTCGGCTGCTCGGTTGCAAGCGCCCTCGCTTACGCCTCACTGTCGCTACCAACTTTTCGCGGTTGAAGGGCATTGTTCTTTGGGCATCTATTTTGTCACCCCAACCC
>JAETPP010000378.1 GCA_021771115.1 Bacillota bacterium
GTTTGTCGCTCATGCCGCGACGGGCACTTCCTTTTTGACAGACAAAAAGGAAGCAAAAATCTGGTTAAGGGGTGCCGCTACCTTCCTCCATTTGACGCTGCGCCGTCTTCGGATAAGCAAAGGGCGACGGAACAGCGGTCGCAGGAAGCACGGTGCAGGGTCGGAAGACGCGCCCCTTAACAATCCCCAACCGTACCCGAATGGGGATGCCATTAAAAGGTTCCTTGCAAGGGAGGGGCTGGTTGACAACGTTCCCCTCTTTTGCAGCAAGCCTTCTTAAACCTGCACAGCTTCCCTCCTGGAACGGGGATCGTTAAGGGGGCAGGCCCGCGACCCTGCTCCGCACTACCCGCGACCACCGTGCTGCTGCCCTTTGCCGCCCCATGTACGGCGTACAGTCCATTGGAGCGGAGCCGTTCGCCCTCTTGACTGAGTTTTTGCATCCTTTTTTCTCACAAAAAAGGATGGGCCCGTCGCGGCCTGAGCGACAAACTAAAGAAAAGATGAATTTACAGGTTAAACAGAACAAATCAAAAAGGATGGGCCGGTCGCGGCCCGAGCGACAAACTATAAGATAAATAAATCAAAGAGCTATAAGAAAAAATTTGTTTTGAAAGGGTCAAAGGGAAGCTCCCTTTGAAAATAACCAAAATAAAAAATAAAGGAGCCTTGGACAATGAACGTCTTCGATGAAAACCTAAAAACCGCCATGATCCAATCAGAGTACGCCCTCGTTATGAAAAAACGCAAGACAGACACGCGGTACCAACAGCTTGAAAGGGAATATCACCAGCTATTTGATCGAATCCGCGGCTTTTTGGATACAGAGCACCGCGGCATGATGCTCGAACTTGAGGACTTGGGAAACGCCCTCTCCTGCATGGAAAACGACTGGATATACCAGCAGGGGATGCGCGACTGCATCACTCTGCTGCGAAAGGTCCGGCTGCTTTAGAAACAAACGGACTTCAAAACGAAAAAAAGGCCGATTGTTTAGACAACAATCGGCCCGCATGAGCGCGCTTGAAGGGATTCGAACCCCCGGCTTCTTCCTTAGGAGGGAAGCACTCTATCCAGCTGAGTTACAAGCGCATACAGATGTGAAAGCGACTT
>JAETPP010000080.1 GCA_021771115.1 Bacillota bacterium
ATCTTTTTCAATTTTTGGGGCGCCACAGTAGCCACAGAATTTTTTATTTTCTGCGACGTTGTCTTTTCCACAAGCAGTACAAATCCATTCTTTTTCTTTTACATTTAGTTTTGCTCCACATTTGGTACAAAACAGGCTAGTCCCCCTGCTTTCTTTTCCACAGTTTGGACACACGGGGTCGAACTCCATGTTTTCTGTTTGAATGTTATTGTTTTCCATGTGACACCCCTTTGCTGTCGTAGCTTGGCAAATTCAGTTGAATCCACTCGAATCTTACGATTTTATTATATATTGCCTGCTTTCATATTTCAACACAATATTAAACTGGTTTTTCCTGTATGTCAATACTTTAATTCCAGTCTGTCAATTATAAAAAACAAAATTATTACTTATAATTATATAAATAAATTCGTTTTTGTATATAGACAGGTGGGAAATACTAAGTGTCCGAAAAATATCCTGATTTTGGTTCGAGAGTTCGTGAGATTTTAAGAGCCAAAGGCATTACGATTGAAAAGTTTTCCGAAGCAGTAGGGGTCACGGAAAATTTCATGGCAAAAATCCTGTCCGGCTATGCTCCGAGCTTTCACAACTTTATAAAAATCGTAGACGCTTTAGGAGTTAGTGCGGATTTCTTATTACAGGATTATATAACGGCTACATCGGACGAAGCTATCAATGCAAATCCGAAAGACGCCATCATGGCGAAGATGTTTTCCTCTTTAACCGAGCCGCAAAAGGATGAGGTCTTACATCTTGTGAATTTTCTGAATAATGAAAAGGATTAAACGCCCTCGGTGAAGTGGGCGTTTTTTTGTGGGCGGAAACGGCACGAAAAAGCACCATAACTAGGGCTTGCACAAACCGGCAAGCAGGGCAAGTGTGGCCACACTTGCATATTTTTCGGATTTTGCCCTGCGGCTAAAATCCGAAAAACGCTTGTTGGGGAGCCTCCCCAAACCCGGCACTTCGGGCCTCGCCGTCACAACCTGCGCTATGCGACTTCGGGCCAAGTTGGCCCGAAGTCCGCACCGCTTCGGTTACTCCGGCTCTCCCCACAAAGCAAGCTTTGGGTGGCCCCTCTGCCCGAAGTCATCGCGGCCTGTCGGCCTTGTCCCGGTCATGGCGCTGCTGCTGCATTTCCCGGTCTTTCTGCTCGTCCGGCAGGCTGAACAGACGGTCAATATTCGCTTTGACGGCCACCATTTCCCGCATATCCGCCCGGACGGCTCGGTACTTGGCATACAGCGTCTTTTTGTCGGCGGCCAGCCGTGCCGCCTCCGCTTTCAGCGCCTCCATTTTCGGGAGCTTTGCCCCGGCCAGTATACGGCGAAAGGTCGCCTGCGCCGCCCGGTAAACAGCGATTTCCGCCTCATGCTCGGTGAGATATTGATTGCTGTACCCCTTGCCTTTGTATTCCTCAAACACCGGGCGGGTCTTGGCGTAGTCGCTGACAGCGGCCCGCAGCTCCTTGTTGCGCCGGAGCTCCCCCTCGATAGACTGGACTTTTTCCGACAGCGCATGGAAATGTTCGGTCGCCTCGGCAGTCCTTTTTTCTAATGTAGCATACTCCATCAGGCCATGCTCATGCAAATACTGGACGGCGGTAGCCATCTGTTTGAGATTGTAAACCGTAGCCCACCGCTGATAGGCCGGGCCTTTCCCGGTCTGTATTTTCGCCTGTATGTCGATTACCAAATTGACCCGGTGGGAACCTGCCGAACGGCCTCCGGTCGGAGCAGCCCGCCCCTCGATGACGGCCCGGATCGCTGCCTCGGTATATCCCTCGCCCAGCGTGGAATCCCGCAGCCGGGTAAACCGTTCCTGCCCGAACGCCGGAGCACGAAAGCTGACGGCACCCCGGCTTTGCTTTACCTCAAAGCCCGCCGCCTCCATCGCCTGCAAAAAGGCGGCGAAGCTCTCCGGTTTTTCGGCAAGGCAAAGATCGATCTGTGTCTTGAGCCGCTGCTGAAAGGACGGCGGCTTCCGGCTTCCCAGCCATGCGCCGTAGTGCTTGTATTTCCCTTGGCTGTGTAGCTTGGGGTGGGCGATCACCGACAGGTCGTGCTCGATACATACCCGGTCGGACAACCGCCGCAGGGCTCGGCCCGATCCCAAAAAGTCCCGGAATTTCCGGGTGCAGTCCAGCGAGGTCGAATTGTAATAGATGTGACAATGCGGGTGAGGCCGGTCAATGTGGGATACCACAAAAAAGGCATGAGATCCTTTTGTCCAGCGCATTGCCAGTTCATAGCTGACCGCCAGCGCCGCCTCCGCATCCAGCTCGCCGGGCGGAAAGGCTTGGCGGATCTGATAGCACAGCACATCCTCGTCCCTTTTTTGTTCCCGGCCCGTTATGGCTTTGTACTTGGCCTTGCTCAGCAAAAACTCTGCGTCGGCGGTTTTGGGGTCGCACTCGTAGGAAAGAATCAAATCGCCGTCCCGCGTCTTGACCGGATTTTGCCCATAGTCAAAGCGGTCTTTCATGGATTGCGCGATGGTTTCGCCCTTGCTGATATGGTGGGCTTTGAGGTAGACAGTCGCCACTTGATAAACCTCCCTTCCAAGCAAAAAGCGGCGGTCATTTCGACCGCCGCCCGACTGCTGTTATCTAACTTCGGGCCAAGTTGGCCCGAAGTTCCTATACGTCATCCGGCGATGAAACCCATGAGAGAGCTGTTCAGGCCGTGCAGGAAATCCGCGACAGCTTCGGCAAAGGCCGGAATCCCAAAGGGCGAAACAAGGAACCCCATCACCAGCAGTCCCACGCCGCTGTATGCCTCCCCTTGGAACAGAAGAATCGCCCCGCCGACAGCGAACAGCAGAGAGGCCAGCGCCAGCACCCGGCCCGACACCCATGCCAAAAAGCGCATCGCCAGACTTACCAGAAAGAACGCCAGGGCAAAGGGGACGGCAAGGGCTTTGAACGGCAGCTTGAATAAGGTTTTCATAGTAAAATCTCCTTTCTGAATGGCCTGTATTCTACATGTCTATTATACCTCCGGCAGGGATGCTACCTCAAGGTTGTCGCCGCTGCACGAATCTTGTCCCGGTATCACTTCGGGCCAACTTGGGACGAAGTCTGGACATAACAAAAGAAGCGGGGAACGGTTGGAATACCGCTCTCCGCTTCTTTATATAGCCGCCGTTTAACGGGCATCCCGGTCATGCTGGTGGGGCGGCTTTTTCGGTTCGTCGTGGATGTTTTCAGTCTTATAGACGTTGTAGCCCTCATAGTGATAGCTGGCGTCGATGCCTTTCATGTACACTTCCCGGTCGTTGATCTTGTCGGTCAAAGCGGCTTTGAGCAGCACCTTGATTTCTACATCCTTGATCGGGCTGCGCTCCATCGCCAGCAGATAGTCCTCCTTGTCCACCCGGCTCCAGTCCACCACCAGCCCCAGCTCTTTTTTCAAAATGCAGTCCAGCCATATCCGTGTGCTGCGGCCGTTGCCCTCCCGGAACGGGTGGGCAATATTCATCTCCACATATTTTTCAATGATTTCATCAAAGGTGGACTGAGGCATTTTTTCAATGTCTTTCAGCGCCGCCTCCAGATACATCACCGGGGCAAACCGAAGCCCGCCCTTGGCGATATTGACCGTCCGCATTTTTCCGGCAAAGTCATAGATTTCATCAAAGAGATATTTGTGGATCGCACAAAGCCCGGCAAAGGTGCCGGTTTCAAAGGTATCCAGCAATCCTTTCTCGAAAAGCCCACGGGCTTTGGTCTTGCTGATCTTTTCCTCCGCCCTTGCCAGCTCGGCGGAATCGGTAAGCCCCAGCTTGTTTTCCAATGCCATCCCAAATGCCTCCTTTCACTTTCCAGTATTTCTCTGTATACGTTTTATTATACCGGTATACCGGTTCAAAGTCAATGAAGCCGGGACTTCGGGCTAAGTTGGCCCGAAGTCCCCCATAGCAGAAAACACGGGGAACAGTAAAAGCCGCTCCCCGCGTCCGTTATAGCTTCACCACCTCTGCAAGCTGCTCCAGCACCGCAGAAACACGTCCCCACAGCGCGGCATAATCCCGTTGCAGCGCCGCAATCTCCTCCGGGTATACGCCGATGGTGTTAGCGTGGAGCGCTACCTGATTGAGATTGTTGGCGCATCGCCGCTGCAAGGATACCAGCTCCCGCACGGGCGCAAGGTCAACGTGCAGCACATACCCATTCAGCGCCATTTTGCGGATAAAGGCTCCGGTGTTGGTGACGCCCGCCTCGGCCATCCGCTGCCGGATTGTGTCCATTTCCTCCGGCGTCACCATGACGTGCAGGTGGATATCCCGCTTGCGCCGTTTCACCGCTCCCGTTCCCATGTCCGGCTCTTTGGGGGCGGCGGCTTCACCTTGTCCATCGGTTTTTCCTGTTCCGGGGGCTGGGCGGGGAACGGCGTATGGAATACCCCGGAGAGCCGCAGGGCTTCCTGATCTGCAAGTTCCTGTTCATGTTTCTTTTTCATAACATTCCTCCTATCTGTCGCTCCGGTCGGGGGCTTTCTTCTTGAGTACGTCCGGGGCCTGGTGTTCCTGAGCCTTCTTTTGGGCTGCTTTCAGTTGTTCGGCAATCGGGCGGAGCCTGTCGCCGTTGTTCCGGGATAACTCAGAGATATAGGGGGCGGGCCGCAGTTCATAATCTGATGCCTGCTTTTCGGTCAGTGGTTTGGTATAGGTCAGATGGCCCCACGCCAAGAATGTGCCGTCCTCCACCGGGATGCGCTGATCGTAGTTGACAACCTCATCCGGGGCGTTGTGGGGCGGTTTGGGGAACGTGCCGATGTCCACGGGCCGTTGGGTGGAGTAATATTTATAAAGGCCAGGGGCCTCAGCTTGTGCGACTTTAACCTTGAAAATCCGTTGATACTCCTGTACCCGGTCTGTAAAATCCTTTTCCATAGCGGACAGATCGTTCCCGTAATGTCCCCATTCATATTGCCGCTGGCCCTTTTCATCATCATAACAGGCCCAGGTCACATAGGGGGATGGAGCCGTGGGATGATGCCCCAGGGCAAAGCCCCGGCCATTTTCCAGCATGACGGCTTTCAAAATGGAATAGCCTTGATTTTTGTCCATACCATACTCCTCTCAAAAATGTGGAAAGTATCTGCATAAAACGGGGGCAGGCCATAGAAACACACAGCCCATCCAAAAATCGGCCTCGGAACACCTTGTAATCAGCGGGTTTTCCGGGGCCTAATTTTCCACGGTTCACCTCCGCTTCCTCCGCATATAGTCCCGTTTCTGCCGCCGCAGGGCTGCTCTGGCACAAGCCGCCGAGCAATACGTCTGCCGCCCATCCGGGGCCACGGCTCCACCGCAGACCGGGCAGAGCTTAAAGTCCGGCCGGGGGCCTTCGGCGGTGAGGGCCGCCTCCAGTGCCGGATCAAGCGGCAGCACCGCCTCCTGAAAATACCGGCAGTACCCGCCCGTCCACCATTTCCCCAGCATGTAACAGGAACCGTCCAGCGGCAGGCAGCCATATTCCGCGTCATAGTTCGCACACCGTTTTACCAGTCTGCGGATCGCCGTCCGTTCGGCACGGGTCAGCTCACGGCGCTGCGCTTGGCCTGCTTTCATCTGACCCGCTGCGACTTCGGGCCAACTTGGCCCGAAGTCGCTTCCTCCTTTGCCGGGGATTTTTGCTTGCGGCGGCACAGGCCCAAACACGTCATCCCCTGCCATATGGTACAGCCACGGCAGGGAGAATCCGGCGGCGGGGCGGCCACCGGCTCCCGGTAGCCGGGAGGACGCTGCTTCATCATCTTTTCAAAAGGGCTGTCGGTGAAGTTATACATGGTCGTCCTCCTGTTCATCCCAGGGTGGCAAATCCGCTTCCGGTTCGTTGGAAACATACTCCTCCTCATATTCCGTAGAGGTGCTCTGCCCGCTGCGCTTTTTGCGGATGACCCTGAAGTACAGGGCTGCGCCGCCGCCGATGACCACAACCGCCCCCACCAGTATCATGCTGAACAGGCCGCTGCTGCTCTCCGGCTGTTCTGCCGGAGCCTCACCGGACGGTTGAGAGGTGGGAGCGTCCCCTGTATTCGTGCCGGGAACAGAGCTTTCGGGGGTGGTCGCAACCGTACCGCCCGCCTGCTCGATCAGGGCCAGCAAATCCTTTTCCGCCACCGCATCCAGAAAATACACGTTTTCCGTCTGCCGGGTGAAGTCGATAATCAGGTAAAAGGTGTTTCCTGCCGGGGTCTGCACGGTATAAAACTTGCGCCCATCCTCGTCGGTATACACCTCTTTCACCGTTCCCGTGCCGGATGGCAAAATCGACCCGGCCGGGTCAGAGCTTGCCGATCCCGCAGGGGCTTCCTCCGCATGGACGGCGGCGCACAGGCAAAGGCTCATGAAAAAAGCGGCGCACAGCGCCGCCAATCGTTTGGGGGTTCTCATTCTTTGGTTGCCTCCTTATTCGTTATTTCAGTCTTCGGGCCAAGTTGGCCCGAAGTTGCAGGGGCCGCCCGGAGCAGGGCGGCCAGATCGGCAAGGGAAATATCCATGCCCCGCACCGTTTCCACAATCTCGGTGTTTTCCAGTTCGGTTCTCTGGCTTTCCAACTCCCGCAGCCGGGCTTGCAGCTCACCGATTTTGCTCCTGGTTTTGTCAATGTCCTTGCAGACACGTTCGATCTTTGGGTTCAAGCCGATGCCTCCTTGTTGATATATTGCCGGAATAGTGCAAGCTGTTCGGGCGTTAGCTGACCGGCCGCCGCTTCGGGAAAGGGAATGACGGTCAGTGTGATTTCAAAAACACGGACTTGCTTGGTGACGGTCTTGCCGTCCGCATCCACCGTTTCCCGCGTTTCCGTCACTTCGGCACCGGCAAGCTGGTACTGCCTGTCAAAAACCGCCTGCAAGGTGCTGTTCAGTTCCTCCTCCGAAAGCTCACCGAACACGGATACAAACGCCAGCAGCTCGGCGGGATCGTGGCCGATGGGGCCGAGCTTGCGCCGGTATTCGTCAAAGCCGGGGTTGTCGGCTTCCAACTGCTCGATGGAAAGCTGGAGCGCCTGCTCCATGCTGATATAGATGGCGGAGGCGCTTGCGGCGGCCCCGCCGATGCCTCCTGCGCCTCCGCCGCCCAGCGAGGCCACCAGCCCCATACAGGCTTGCAGCGTGACGATCAGCAGCAGAACGATGCCCAACGCCAGCAGAGCCAGCGGCCGCATAGTGAAAAAGCGTGCCACGGCCGCTGTAAACCGACCGGCTGTGGCAGCCGTTTTCTTGGCCGCCTGTGCGCCGCGTTTGACGGTGCTGCGGGCCTGCTTCTGCACCTGCCGCTTGACCCGCTGCTTTTGCACCAGCCGGGAAAGGGCAGATTTTTTCAGTTCCGGGTGTTCCTGCGCCAGCTTGCGAAACTGTATATCCGCTTTGGCCTTGATGTCCCGCTTTTCCCATTTGCGGACGTTCCGGGCGGGGCGGGTGCGAATCCGCTGCCGGATAATCCGGGACGTGCCCCGCAGCGCAGACTCCCCGGCCAGCTCCGTCCGGTGGGCGGCCTCTATCCCAACGTTTTCCTGTTCCGCCTGATAAATTTTCCCGTGGACAGCCCGCCGCACTTCCGCCTGTACCGTCCGCCGCGCCGACTTGATCGGGCCGGGCTTCTTGGGCGGCCTCTGCTTTGCCTGCTTCTGTTTGGCCTTTTCCAGCTTGGAGCCTGTGCGTTCGGGACGGTAGGCCGATTTAGCATCCCTGCGGGCGGCGTCCCTGCGAGCGGCAAAGCCGGAGGAATCCGCCCCCTGATGCAGCCGTTCGGACGGAGAGGAAATGCTGCTGGTTTCCCGAAATTTGGAGGAGGCGGCCTCCGGCTTGGCAACTTCGGGCCAAGTTGGCCCGAAGTCATCGGCCCGTGGTTGACGTTTTTCGTCACTCATGCGCCACATCCTTTGCCACGTCCTCCGGGCGGGTTGTCAACAGGTTATAGATTTCACCCGGCGGGAAACGGTCTACAAAGGGAATGGTCGTGCTGCCGTAAAACAGCAGGCCCTCGCCGGGGTGACTGTGGGAGATATAGGACAACTGATATTCGGAAATATCGAGCTGCTTGGCGAGGATCGCCCGGTCGCCCGCTGCCTGCGCCAACAGCACCATGAAGTCGGAATTTTCCAGAATATTCTCGATCTCCCGGCTGGACAGCAAATCCTTGACGTTCTGCGTCAAGGCGGACGGCACACAGCCCATTTTGCGGAGCATCTTCCATACTCGGACGAAATAGGATGCGCTCAAAGCGTCCTGCAAGAGAATATGAAACTCGTCAAAGTAGCACCATGTCGCCCGGCCCTCCGCAAAGTTCCGGCCCACCGCCTGCGTCACCAGCTCATTGACAATGTGCATGGCGATCTTTCGCAGGTTTTCACCCATGCCCTTGAGTACCACGCATACCACCCGGCTGCTGTCTATGCTGACGTTGGTATGGTGATTAAAGAGGTTGAGGCTGCCGGTGCAGTAGAGCTCCAGCGCCGTGGCGATCCGCCGGGCCTCCGGCTCCGGCTGCTCGCACAGCACCGCATACAGGTCTTGGAGCAGGGGCATTTTTCCGTCCCCGATCCCCAGCGCAAGCTCCCGGTATACCAGCCGCACACAGCGGTCGATCACCGTCTTTTCTATGGGCTGCAATCCCTCCTTTCCGCCGAGGATCAGTTCGCACAGGGACAGCAGAAAATCCGCTTTCATAGACAGGGCGCTTTCGGCGTCGGCCGTGTCGATCTGAATGTCCATCGGGTTGATATAATGCCGCAGGGGATTATCCGGCGAAATGGTGAGCACCTGTCCGCCCAGCCGCTCCACCAGCGGGGCATATTCCCCCATCGGGTCTACCGCAAAAATCCGGTCTTGGGTGCTGAGGAATACATTGATGAGCTCCCGCTTGGCCGCAAAGGATTTACCGCTGCCCGTGGAGCCGAGGTACAGCCCGTTGGCTGATTTCAGCTTTTTCCGGTCGGCCATGATGATGTTGTTCGACAGGGCGTTCATGCCGTAATATAGCGCCTCGCCGCCCATCCGCAGTTCACGGGTCATAAAGGGGACGAAAATCGCCGTGCTGCTGGTCGTCATGCCACGCTGGATTTCTATGCCGTTATACCCCAGAGGCAGAGAGGACACAAAGCCCTGCTCCTGCTGGAAGTCCAGCCGTTTAAGCAGGCAGTTGTGCGTCTGCATGATCCCCGCCACCGTAAACAGATCGTTTTCAAGTTGCTGTCTGGTGGGGGCAAGATTGACAATGAGGAATGTCAGCAGAAACATCCGCTCGTTGCGGCTTTGTAAATCGGTCAGCAGCGCCGCCGCATCCTTGGAATAGGTCACGAGATCGGGGGGCAGAATGTCCCAGTCGTAGCCCGATTTTGTCGCCGCTTTTTGTGCGTCCATTTTCATCCGGTCAATGTCGGTCAGCTTGGTTTTTACCATCTTGATCGCCTTGGCCTGATCCACCGCCCGGACGTGCAGGGTGACGGTCATTTCTGCGTCGATTTCCAGCAGCTCCCGCAGCAGCTTGTCGGACAGCTCGGACGCCATGATCTGCACATACGAAGCTGCGCCCCACATTGCTCCCACACGGAAAAACCGGCTCTGACGGAAGTCAAAGCCGGTGGGGGCGATATAATCCCTGGTGCTCATGCCGGTTTGGGGGATCAGCTTCCAGTCAAAATAAAACGGCTCCCTCCCGGACGGGTGGAGCTGGCTGTGCAGCACCTCCAGACGTTCCCGCCCGTCCACCGGGCGGGCCTCTGCGCCCAGCCGCTTGAAATTGCCCATGATGTCCGCCTCGATCCGTTCCAGCCGTCGTCGGGCGGTGTCCAGGCTTTCCGCCTCCACACCAAAGGTCAGGTATTTGGAACGGACAAGGCCGTTGTTGCTCTTGGCGATCTGATTTTCCAGCATGGACGTAAACTCCGCCCGGATGCTGTCGTATTCGTCCCGCTGCATGGGGATATTGACGGTATAGCGGTTTTCCGGCCGGGTGCGGTGGTTGACAAAGGACAGCTGGAACGGCAGGGCATTGTCAAAATAATTGAGGAACGCGCAATAGCCATCGAATATGGCGGCCTGATCCTCCGCCGACGCCACCGCATAATTGATGTCCTCATAAAGCAGGGTTTTGGTATAGGTGTTGTCGTTCACCCGGCACACGCCGTCCCGCAGCATTTCCCGGTAAGGGATGGTCTGCTGGGCGGTCTGCGGGCCGCGCCGTTTTTTAGCGGCGGCCCGTTTTGCCGGGCGCTTTCTTTGCTTTGTGTCGTGCAAGACAGGGTTCCTCCTTTCGGGTGTTCGTCAGATAGGCGTAAAAGTTTTCGGTTTTATAGGGCCGTGTCCGTGGCCACAAAATCCGGCAGCGGACAATGTTCCGCAGCACCTTTTCAAAGGGCAGCCCATCCCGTTCATACATGGCAAAGAAAAAGCACGGGAGCATGAGCGCAATCATCAGCAGCATAGCCGCCGTGTTCCCGATCACCGAACGAGTGAACAGGTAAGTAGGGATGCCAATGAGCGCCGCACCTCCAAAGCAAACAAGCTGGCGCTTGGTTAAGTTAAACGCCAGCTTGCTTTTGATTTTGGTAAGGTCATTTGGTACGCTGACATAGGCCAAGGTGCATATGCCTCCTTTCACTTCGGGTCAAGTTGGCCCGAAGTTGTAAATTTTGTGTTGCATGGTTTACTTTTTCCGGCTTTTCGGGTATACTGATAACAGGAGATAAAGAAATATTTAGATTTCAAGAATAGAAAGGATGATTCGGATGAATCTGGCGAAAATCTCCTCCAACGGACAGATTACCGTGCCGGTTGAAATCCGCCGGGCACTCGGACTGAAATCCGGGGACAAAATCCTGTTCTTTACAAAGTCCGATGGTGAGGTGGTTATTTCCAACGCTTCCACCGATGCAATCCGCAAGGCGCAGCGTGCGTTTGAGGGCGCTGCCGACATCATGGGTGTAAACAACGAGGATGATGTGCAGGCGCTCATTGATGAGGTGCGGTACGGAAAGGGACAGTAAAATGCGGATTTTAATCGATACCAATGTGTTAATCTCCGCACTGCTCTTTCCGAAATCCACACCGGCGCGGGCGTTATTTCTCGCGGCACAGCGCCATCAGCTTGTCTTATGTGACCGCAACGTGGCGGAGCTGCGTGAGGTACTGAACCGAAAAGCACCACAGCTTCTTTCGGATGCCGAGGTGCTTTTGGCGGAACTGTCTTATGAATTGATCCCCGCCGTAGAACACGCCGAAAAGCTGATCCGTGACGCCAAAGACCAGCCGATCCTCAATGCGGCGATTGTTGCCGACGTGGACATCATCCTGACCGGCGACAAGGATTTTTTGAGCTTGGATTTGGAACGTCCTCAGTGTCTGACCGCCGCACAGTTTTTGAGCGAGGAAGCGGAGCCATAACGGCTCCGCTTCTTTCTGTTTATCGCTCCACCGCTTCGGGCTTCGTCAGCATGAACTGCGCGTTGTGACTTCGGGCCAAGTTGGCCCGAAGTCACAGTGATATAGTGGACTGGACTTCATTTCCCCACACATCCCAGCCGGGCGGGGCCTGACGGGCGAAAAGTTCCACACGGGGCAGATCGCCCAGCAGACGCACAATCCGGTCGCGGGTTTCATCCGGCTTTTTGCTGTGCGCCTCACGGGGCGCAACAATAAGCTGTGAAACGACGGCCGCCATACGCTTCGGAGTTCCCTTGGTCGCCAGCAGACAGATCTCCGCGTACGCCCGTGTCCAGTTGCCCATACCGACTAACCAACCGGGGGCTGTCGGAGTGTGTTTGACCCCGCTGAACGCCACCGTTTTGGCGGGAATGCC
>JAETPP010000379.1 GCA_021771115.1 Bacillota bacterium
TTTTTGCCCCTCTGGCCCAGCTTTTGCTGCAGGAGCCGGAAGAATACCGGGAAAAGCTTCTTGAATACCAGAAGCAGGGAATGACCTATCCCCTGGCACGGGAAAAGGCGGTAACGGATTATCTGGGAGGGAAGGGAACGGCACCTGAGGCCGTCTTAGAGCTTCTCTCCTCTCCCAACAATATTCTGGGGCTGGAATACGTCAAAGCTCTGAAAAAAATAAATAGTCCCATAGCCACTCTCCCCATCCGGCGGCTGGGAAGCGGCTATCACTCTCTGGCTCTGGACCAGCAGTTCTGCTCCGCCAGTGCAGTCAGAAGCCGGTTAACCGGAAAATGCGCGCTCCGGGAACTGGCTCCTTTTCTGCCTGAAAGCAGCCTGTCCCTATTGCAGGAAACCGCACTGGAAGCCGGCTTCGTTACGCTGGAGCAGTTTTCTTCCCTGCTGCACTTTAAGCTGCTCTCAGAGGCAGACGCAGGTTTCTGCCGCTATCTGGATGTGACTCCGGATTTGTCTGACCGTATCCGCCGGTTTCTGCCGCAGTACCGCTGTATCTCCCAGTTTATTTCTCTGGTAAAAACCAAACAGATGACAGAAGCACGGGTCCGCCGGGCTTTCCTGCATATTCTGTTAAATATTACCGGTGAGGCAACAGAGCGCTATCGCGGGCAGGGAACTGTATTCTATGCCCGCATCCTGGGGTTTCGCCGGGCGGCATCTCCGCTGCTGCAGGCCATAAAAAAACAGGGCTCCATCCCGCTGCTTTCAAAGCTGGCGGACGCAAAAAAGCTTCTGGATGCCCCAGCGCTGCAGATGCTGGCCCAGGACATCTATGCCTCCCACCTCTATCAGCTTCCTGCTTCCGGAGACCGGAAGGCGCCCATCCGCAGTGAATATACCTGCTCCCCTGTGATGCGTTAAATGCCGCCGGCATGGCAGCATACGCTTTCTGAATACGCCAAAGCGCTGTCCCTCCCTTACCCGTAAATTTTCAGGTCAGAGTCCACCAGCCGGTCTCCCTGATATTCCAGTTTCATGGAGAACAGCTTCTCTTCCTGCAAAAGCAGCTTCAAAAAAAGCCGGTCCCCCTCCCAGAGATTCAGGAA
>JAETPP010000380.1 GCA_021771115.1 Bacillota bacterium
TGCAGGGATACGTGCTTCCCTATGGAGACTGCCCGCTGGATCAGGCCCGGGTCGGGGAACAGGTTTATGTGGATATTTTGAATCACGCGGTAAGATATGTCCATATTATGACACCCTACCTGATCCTCGACAGCGTTATGGAAAACGCGCTGAAATTCGCCGCCGAGCGGGGCGTGGAGGTGGCGCTGATTCTGCCGGGTATTCCGGATAAGCCCGCAGCCTATGCCCTAGCAAAAACCCATTACCCTTCGCTGCTGGAATCCGGTGTGAATATCTATGAGTATACGCCCGGCTTCGTTCATGCATAGGTATTCGTCTCCGATGACGAGAAAGCCGTGGTGGGCACCATCAATCTGGACTATCGCAGCCTGTACCATCATTTCGAATGCGCCGCCTACCTTTACCGCACAGCCTGCATTCCGGATATCGAGGCAGATTTCCAGGCGACCCTGAAGCATTGCCGCCGCGTCACACCGGAAACCCTCCGGCGGGAAAAGCTAAGCATCCGTCTTGCCGGGCACGCGCTGAAATTCCTGGCTCCCCTGCTGTAGCCGGATGACAGGTTCATGAAACTGCCCGTATCCGGGCAGAATAAAAGGATATGAAAAATCACACAGGAGTTCTTTACTATGAAAAATCTGAAAACACGCAACTTCATCATTGATCTGTTCTGCGACCTGGCAGGAAGCATTATTTATTCCATGGGGATCTACACCTTCGCCAAGATGGCGGATTTCGCCCCCGGCGGCATCTCCGGCCTGGCGCTGATCTGCAACCACCTGTGGGGGCTTCCCATCGGCCTTATGACACTGATCTTAAATATCCCGCTGGTAATCGTCAGCTACCGTGTCGTAGGCCGTCAGTTTCTTTTAAAAACAGCCCGCACCATGCTTTTTTGCACCTTCTTCCTGGACGTGGTATTTCCCCACACCCAGGCTTACACCGGCAGCCCCTTCATGGCGGCGCTGTACTCCGGGGCCTGTCTCGGAGCCGGGATGGCCTTTTTCTATATGCGGGGCAGCAGCTCCGGCGGCATTGATTTCCTGATCATGACCATCAAGGTGAAGCATCCCCATTTCTCCTTCGGGCTGGTGAGCATGAGCCT
>JAETPP010000381.1 GCA_021771115.1 Bacillota bacterium
AGCATGGAGATTGCTTCTGATAAGACATATTATGGCACAACAGCAGTCTGTTTGCAAGGAAAATTCAGCCGTTTTTCTGAAAGTTTCTTCTGGAATTTTCTTCGCGCTATTCCAGGGCAAGCTTCTTCACCCGTCTGAAGGCCTCCTTTACCTGGGGAATAGCCAGGATGATCAGCGTAATAGCGGCTTCGGCAAAGATATAGATACCGTTGTAGACCATGGAGTAGGGCAGCGGAGCCCATCCCTCCCAGGCATATTCGGCGAAGAATATCCAGCCCGAGACAGTGGCAAAAAACCATCGTCCGATGATACCGGCGATATAGCCCTTCAACAGCCCGTTCTTCTTGTCAGTAAACAGCCCGGACAGCCCGAAGGCGCCGAAAGCCAGAGGGTAATCCACCAGCAGCTGGGCGGGATGGATTACATAAGGGTCTATGATCAGCTGCAGGATGCCGTATGCCACCCCGGTGACCACGCCGGCCTCTGCTCCGAACCAGTAGCCGGGAAGGCAGATGAAGAGCATGGAAAGCAGGGTAATGGAGCCGCCGAAAGGAAACTCATAGAGCTTCACATTGGACAGCACGGTGCCCAGGGCGATGGCAACTGCGCAGAAAGCCAGCTGCTTGGCGGTCAGCCTTATGCCGCCCTTTTTGGGGGAGGCTGCATTTTTGGCCGGAGCGGCTTTTTGGCCGGAGCCGTTCTTGTCTCCAGAGTCGCTCTTGTCTCCGGAACGGCTCTTCTTTCCGGCGAAGGTTACTGCGGCCGCCAGAAGGGCCAGAAACAGAACGATCAGCAGGGCGGTTCCCAGAGGGGTGGGGAGATAGCTGACGTTCTCCCCGTCAGTGATAACATTGTACAACATAAAAAATCCTCCTTATCATTTGGCTAAGGAGGAACGACATCGGCAATCCGCGGCGCATAAGCCCGGCCGGACAAATGTTTCCGAACGCGGGTATATATTCAAAAAAGACGGGCTGAAAAATACCGAAAGCCCGCCGTATGTATGCGCATGTGATTGCTCTGCTTCCTTCCGCCGGTATTATCCGGTTCAAGTAGTGAGGGTTAGAAGCCTTTCTGCAGATAAAAGCTTCAGTCTCAGCGAT
>JAETPP010000382.1 GCA_021771115.1 Bacillota bacterium
GCTTGTCCCGCGGCGCCCAGGGCGGCGGCGGGGCTGGCCAGGAAGGCCGCGGCGGCCAGGGCCGCCTGGGGCGGCGGCGCGCTGACCCATAAGGCTGCCAGCACCGACGCGCACAATACGCCCGCCAGCACCCGTGTCTGCAATTTGCCAGCCATAACCGCTCACCTCTCACGGGGCAGTATATGCGGCGTGGGGCAAGGGATATGCGAAGGGCGGCCCGAAGCGGGCCGCCCTTTCTTTTTATGGTTCGCTGGGGCAGTAGGTGCCCTCCGGGGGCGCTTTTTCCAAAATAATGCGGCCGTTCTTTTCGTCCAGCAGCACGGCCAATTTGTCGTGGGGTTCAATGCCGAATGCCTTTCTGGCATCCATGGGCAGCACGATGCGGCCCAGGGAATCCACCTCGCGCACATGCCCGGTCCAACGGATCAAGTTAATCATTTCCTTTCTCCTTTCAAGATTTGGTAATATTTAGAATATCACATAAATTTTTGAATTTCAACCCTTATTTAGGGATTTATCTACAAATAGAGCATAATATAAACCGGCCACTCTTGTATACTATTTGTAGAAGATATCCCTAAATAAGGGAGGTGCTGCTGGTGGATTCCAAAAGTTTGGGTAAGAAAATAAAAATGTATCGGGCAAAATGTGGCCTTGTTCAAGAGGCCTGTGCCGAGCGCATTGGCATCACACCCCGTTATTTGGCGGATATTGAACGAGGCGCTAAAGTACCAAAGCTGGAAACGTTTATCACGATTTTGAATGTTTTGTCAGCCTCTGCTGACGATGTATTACAAGACAGCTTGGTCGCTGGTTACGAAGCGAAAAGCAACGAACTTCTGAAAATGCTGGATTCCCTGGACGTCACCCGCAGAAAACAGGCAATGGATATCTTCAAATGTGTGATTATTTCTTTGCAAGAGCATTAAAAGCAGCCTTTCTTTTTAAAGAAAGACTGCTTTTTTACGTTTGTTTTTACGGCGGGTCTCTACTTTCTCAGCGTTGAGAAAGTAGCAAAGAGCGTTGGCCCGCCGCTTGGCCGGCAAAACCGGCCATTTCGCATTGCGAAACCGCGTCGGTTCGGTTGACGGCCCCACCGGGGC
>JAETPP010000383.1 GCA_021771115.1 Bacillota bacterium
CAAAGTCTTGAACAGCAGCCGGAGCCAACCCGTCAGCGCCTAAGGCAGCTGCTAGACAATCTAAAGCTGACCAAAACGCAAAAAAACCGCCTGCTGGCCAGACTAAAGCCGCCGCAAAGCGACCAGGCCCAGCCAAAGGGAAATCCGGCCCTCCGCCAGGCCCAAAAGCAGCTGGAAAAGCACCCGGAAAGCAGCCTGAGCGTTGCTGAGCTGGCCCAGGCCGCTTACCTCAGCCAATATCATTTTATCCGCTGTTTCAAGCGGGCCGTCGGCCTGACCCCACACCAGTTTCAACTGCAAAACCGGGTGCGCAGAGGTCAACGGCTGCTACAGGAAAAAAACAGCATTATAAAAGTGGCCTTGCTCACCGGGTTCTACGACCAAAGCCACTTCGACAAAAATTTTGTTAAAATGTTGGGTCTGTCACCCAGCCGCTACCGGCAGGCCTGCCGACCGCTATCGGAAATCGCCACGGCTAACTTAAAGCAGGCATAAACTTGGCAAAAAGATACAACCCCTCGTGGCCGGCCTGCACCTCGTGCGCTTCCCCTGCGGGCAGCAGGCAAATAACCCCCGGTTGATAGGGAATTTCTCGCCCGTTCTGCCGGCAAAAGCCGCTACCGGCAATTACCTCGTGCGTTTCCAGCTGGCTGGGGTGCACGTGCCGGCCGATTTGCTTGTTCGGCGCAATCCGCACCAGATGAAAGCTGAACCTGCCGCCCGTCTGCGCGCCGGAAACCAGCTGCTTCAGCTCCACGCCGGTGAAGCTGGGGTGCACCGCCCAGGGAAGAGCCGCAAAGTCCACCGTTTCCGTCAGCAGTTCCAACCGCCCGGCCGCCGCAAATTGCTCCACTAAATTTTGGTAAATCATCAAACTCACTCCTTAATAGTTTATCTGCCTTTTATGATACTACTAAAGAAGCGTTTTGGCTTGGACAAAATTGCTGACTATTGCCACCCATTCCCCTATTTGCAGACAGAAAGAATAAGTGATAAAATGGAAAGGAAAGGGGAAAAATTATGGAAACTAAAAAACAAAAAGGTATGGCTCCACCCAGATACGATGAAGCCTTTAAAGAAGGCGCTATTCGTATGGTAAC
>JAETPP010000384.1 GCA_021771115.1 Bacillota bacterium
GTATCCGGAGCAGTTTTCCAGCGGTATCTGCCCGCCCGGCCCCGTCTTTTCCTGCGTCCTGATCCTTAACAAAACACGAAAAGGCCAAACCAGCCGCCATATCCGTTGTTTTGATATTACAGCACAGCTTCCACCAAACTCTTTGTATAGTCCTTCTTCGGATGGTGAATAATCTCATCCGGCGTCCCCTGCTCCATCACTCTGCCCTGGCAGAGCACCAGCACCTCATCGCAAAAAGCTTGAACCAATGCCAGGTCATGGCAGATAAACAGGAAGGAAAGCCCTTCCTGTTCTTTCAGCTCCCGCAAAAGCTCCAGAATCTGCTTCTGTACCGTCACATCCAGAGCGCTGGTGGCCTCGTCGCAGATCAGAACCGACGGTGTTACCGCCAGCGCCCGGGCGATGGCCGCCCGCTGGCACTGGCCCACGCTGACCTGATGGGGATACCGGGAGGCATATTCCGGCGGCAGGCCGCAGCGCACCAGCAATTCCTTTGCCCTTTCTCCTGTTTCACGGCGGCTGTATCCGATATTGCGAAGACCTTCCCCGATACCGTCCCCCAGCGTTTGGCGGGGATCAAAGGACTCCACCGGCATCTGAAATACCATCTGAATATCCTGATAAACTTTGCGCAGCTCTTTTCCCCGGGCCCTGGTGATATCCCTGCCCATCAGCCACACCCTTCCCTCCGTCATATCCGTCAGATGCGTGATCATTCTGGCAATAGTGCTCTTTCCGGAGCCGGATTCCCCCACGATTCCCAGACACTGGCCCCGCTTTAGCGCAAAGCTGACATCGTCCACCGCCAGAAGAGCCTTCCTTCCGGAAGGAAACACTTTTTTCAGATGTTCCGCTTTCAATATAGTTTCCGACATGGTTCTTTGCTCCCATCCATACCGATTTGTGCCACAGGCATGGCACTTTTATTACAATCTATTTTCCATCTTCTTCCTTTAGACGAAGCACCGAATCCATCAGGTTTTTCGTATATGCATTTTTAGAATGATGCAGCACCTGGTCTGTGGGGCCATAGTCCATAACCCTGCCGTTTTGCAGCACCAGCACCTGATCCGCCAGCGCCCCCGCCACACCGATATT
>JAETPP010000385.1 GCA_021771115.1 Bacillota bacterium
AGCGCTCCGGAGAGGCTGCCGGACTGGGTAAACATCGGGGAGACGGAGGACGGCGTGCCTTTAAACAATTATTTTCTGCAGCACCCGGAAATGGTGCTTGGGAAAATGTCTTTCTGGCAGAACATGTACGGCAGTAAGACGGACACCGGCTGCCTGCCCATAGAGGGCGCAGACCTCTCCCTGCAGCTTTCCGAAGCGGTCAGAACAGTCATGCCGCCTGACCGGGAGCTTTTACACATGGATGCGCCGGGGCAGGCAGGTGGGGAAAAAGAGGAAACCATACCGGCAGACCCGCAGGTGCGCAATTTCAGCTTCAACGAGAAAGACGGGAAAATTTATTTCCGGGAAAACTCCTGTATGAAACGTATGGAGCCCGGAAAAATGTCTGCCGCCCGCATCAGGGGCATGATCGGAATCCGCGACAGCGCAAGGAAGCTCATCGACCTGCAGTTAAGCGGTGTGGACGATGAGGTAATCAGAAAGGAGCAGGCAAGGCTTGGCACTCTCTATGACAGCTTCCGGGAAAAGTACGGGCTCCTTAACAGTGCCGGGAATCGTCTGGCATTCCGGCAGGATTCCTCCTATCCTCTGTTGTGTTCCCTTGAAGTGCTGGATGAGGAAGGGAATTTTAAGCGCAAGGCGGACATGTTCACGAAACGCACGATACAGCACCGGCAGCCTGCAGCCAGCGTGGACACGGCGGTGGAGGCGCTCGGTGTTTCCATCGGGGAGCGCGCCTGCGTGGATTTAGGCTACATGGCTTCCCTGATGGGCGGCAGTGACAGGATTCCTCAGATTGTCTCCGATTTAAAGGGCATTATCTTTAAAGACCCTGCCACTGGCCCGTTTGACATGGATGCGGAGGAGAACTGGTACAGGGGCTGGCAGACGGCGGACGAATACCTCTCCGGCAACGTGCGGCAGAAGCTTATTACAGCCCGCGAAGCCGCAAAAGAACACCCGGAGTTTGATGTCAATGTCCAGGCGTTAAAGCAGGTGCAGCCCAAAGACCTGACCGCGCCGGAGATCAGCGTCCGCATCGGAGCGCCGTGGATCGACACAGAATACTACCAGCAGTTCCTGTTTGAGCTGCTGCAG
>JAETPP010000386.1 GCA_021771115.1 Bacillota bacterium
CGCTTGATAAGCCCCAGCACCTCGGCGCTGGTCTTGCTGTCAAGGTTGCCGGTCGGCTCGTCGGCCAGCACGATAGCCGGTTTGGTAATCAGGGCGCGGGCAATCGCCACACGCTGCTGCTGGCCGCCGGAAAGATTGTTAGGCATATTTTTCAGTTTATCTTCCAGCCCCAGCAGGTGAACGATCTCGTCCAAAAACTTCTGATCCACCGTGTCCCCGTCTAACTCCACCGGCAGGACGATGTTCTCATACACATTCAGGATGGGAACAAGGTTATAGTTCTGGAAGATAAAGCCGATGTTGCGGCGGCGGAAGATGGTAAGCTGCTCGTCGTTCATTTTTGACAGCTCTTTGTCCCGGACAATGACATTGCCGGAAGTAGGGGTGTCCAGCCCGCCCATCATGTGAAGCAGGGTAGACTTGCCGCTGCCGGAGGTTCCCACAACAGCCACAAACTCGCCGTCCTCCACGGAGAAGTTCACGCCGTCAAGGGCGCGGGTGATGTTCGGCTCTGTGCCGTAATACTTTTTCAGATCAATCGTCTGTAAAACGCTCATACTCAAAACTCCTTTCAAGGCTTTCTGCCTGTTGATAAGGGTATTGTAAAACCCAAATGTCCGCGAAATGTTACAGCGGCCAAAAAATTTCATTGAAAATCAGGGTGAAATGTTACAACGCTCGGACATTTCAAAAAAATTTACGGCGGCAGCCGGAAATGGCCGTCCGCCGCGTTCTATTTTGTAGGCAGCATAATGGAAAATTCCGAACCCTTGCCCGGCTCCGAAACCACTTTGATATAACCGCCCTGTCGCGTTACGATCTCGCGAGCCAGATATAGGCCAATGCCCACGCCCTGCTGTTCGTGTACTTCTTCCTCACGATAGAAGCGCCGGAAGATGGCGGCCTGATTGCTTTCAGAAATGCCCTTGCCGGTGTCGGTCACTTTGATCTCCACATACATTTCCCACAGCACCACCAACACAGCGATTTTCCCGCCTGCCGGGGTGTACTTCACCGCATTGTCCAGCAGGTTAAAGAGGGCTTCGGATGTCCACTTGCTGTCATGGGAAACGGTCAAATCCTCCGGGCAGTCCACG
>JAETPP010000387.1 GCA_021771115.1 Bacillota bacterium
AATGAGCGATTGCTTTGTAAATAAGCCCTCATCTCCCGGCGGCCGCCACCGCCGGGCTTTTCCTTTTCCCCAAAAGGCGGTATTCTGTTGGGTAAGCTTTTTAGAAATTCTTTTAGGGAGGGATATACTTTGGCATCATGCTATGGTTACGTTCGGGTCAGCACCCGGGAACAAAACGAGGATAGGCAGCTGATCGCTCTGCGGGAGAAAAATGTGCCACAGGGCAATATTTTTATGGATAAGCAAAGCGGGAAGGATTTTGACCGCCCTCAGTATCAGCGGATGCTCCGGAAATTAAAAAAAGACGACCTGCTTTATCTCAAAAGCATCGATCGTCTGGGCAGAAGCTATGAGGAGATCTTGGAGCAATGGCGGTTTCTCACCAAGGAAGAGGGAGTTGATATCGTGGTGTTGGATATGCCCCTGCTGGATACTCGCCGGGGAAAAGACCTGATGGGAACCTTCCTCAGCGATATCGTGCTGCAGATCCTTTCCTTTGTAGCGGAAAACGAACGCAGCAATATTCGTCAGCGGCAGGCGGAGGGCATCGCGGCGGCAAAGGCACGGGGCGTCCAGTTCGGCAGACCCTCAAAGCGGCTGCCGGATAGCTTTCCCGAAAGCTGCCGGCAGTGGAAGTCCGGTGAAATCACCTGCACAGAGGCGGCAAAGGCCTGCGGCATGGCCCTTTCCACCTTTCGATATCAGGCAAAACTCTATGAAAAGACAAAATTCCTGTAAGGAAGATCCCGTTGCGGAAAAGTGTACTTTTTGGTAAAAAGCCCAGTAGAACATTATGTTTTAATAGTACTACAGATTCTCCTGTTTTGCAACTCTATTTGGGGAAAATTTTTGGAAAACAGTATTTTACCAAAAAGTACACCTTTTTGCAAAAACAAGCCTTAAATTTAATAGGGAGACAGCTGCGGAAAAACAGCGAAAAAATTTGGCGCGGCGTCGGCTTCCCAGGCAGCTGGAAAACATATCCTTCCGCTTTGCCTTATTTAGGAACGAACACGGTGGGGGAAGGCTGCATCGATCGAAATTTGTCAAAATTTGTATGCTGCCGATAGCTGCTTTGGACAGAAGGCAAATT
>JAETPP010000081.1 GCA_021771115.1 Bacillota bacterium
AACTTATGGAAGCACTGAATAAATCTGGTGTGCATAAAGCCGTTAGGCGTGATTTAATCAGTGCTTCCTTATGTCCTTGAGTTTAGCAAGCAGCGGATTTTGATACCCAAAATCCGCTTTCTATTTTCGGAAAGAAAAAAGGAAGCAGAAAGCATAATTTCCACTTCCTTATGCAGTCTCTCCCTTTCCGGCGCTTTTTTCGCTCTTTAGTTGTTAGTCTTTAGTAGTTAGTTGTTAGAAAAGGACAGGCGACTCTCCGCTGTCATCCTGAACGAAGTGAAGGATCTCGCCCTTTGCCCTTTACCCAAGGAATAAGGGCGAGATCCTTCGTCACTGCGTTCCTCAGGATGACAGCGGGGGGGTGGTTGGTGCTACTAAATTGGAATTTAGTAGCACTAACAGAAAGGCAGAAACTCTTGCCTCCCCTGAAGAGGGGAAACAGTCTGCTTCGCAGCCTGCGGGGACCATGCTTTGCATGGTGGAAGGGTTCTAGCTCGCTTGCAGACTGCATAAAGCCCGTAGTTTACCCACTTGCCGCACGGAACCCTCCAGTCACGGCTTCGCCGTGACAGCGGAAGCTGCTCAAAGAGCAGATTTTTCCCTTCTCAGGGGGGCCAAGGGTGAGCGATAAACAATAATTTAGCGGGCTGCCCTTTCTAACAACTAACAACTCCCAAACTAACTTCTAACCACGTACATCCTCGAAGGCTCCGGTTCGCCGTCGCCCTGGGCCATGCACAGGAATTCCCAGCCGTAGCGCTCGTAAAAGAAGGTGTGGTCTGTCAAAAGGTAGAGGGTATCGATCCCGAGGGCCTTCATATCCTCACGGGCAAAGGCCAGCAGCTTTCCGGCAATTCCTTTCCCACGGTGGGCTTCCTCCACATAGACCGCGCAGACATTGGGCGCGAGGTCTTTCCTGTTGTGAAAATCGTTTTCGATCACGCCCAGCCCGCCCAGGATCTCCTGCCCCAGCACCGCCACGTACCACTGGGGAACGGGGCCTTTCTTTTTCAGGCATTCCAGCATGCTTTCTTCATACGCTTCCCGGGGGATCCCCCATTTGGCGTGGAACCATGCTGCCGCCTTCTCAGCAAGCTCACTGTGTTCCCTAATTTTTAGAAGCTCCATCTATTTTCCACCTTTTGCTTCCGAAACCTGTATTGATAACCGGAAGATGCCGATTCCATACGACCTAGTATAGCATAAATTCTTTGCCGCCGCCAATTCCAATAAAGTACCACCATAAAAAATTTTGTGGGCCTTCTCTTGACAATAGTCCGAAATCGTACTATACTGTGTCAGTACGATTTCGGACTTAGGGGGGATCAATGGATGGAATATCCCGGGAAAGCACAGATGACTGAAATTTATTATCTCAATTCGGAGATCGACTGTGTCTACCATGAAATAGCCGTAAAGCTGGGCTTGTCTGACAGCGAAATGGCTGTGCTCTCTATTCTTTACGATCATGGGGGAGAATGCCTGTTAAACGACATTCTCCGGCTTTCCGGCATCAGCAAGCAAACGGTAAATTCCGCTCTGCGCCGGCTGGAAGCGGGAAACCGTATTCTCCTCACTCCCATTGGGGGAAAGCGAAAAAAGGTTTCTCTTACTCCCGAGGGAGAGGCACTGGTAGAAGCCACCGTGAAGCGTGTGGAAAAAATGGAGCAGGAGATATGGGCCTCCTGGACAAAGGAGGAAGGGGAGCAGTATTTGGAGCTTACCCGGCAATATCTCCGCGCCTTGAAGGAAAAGGCAAAAACAGTATAGGAGCGTTTTATGAAAATACAATTATCCGATCATTTTACCTACCGGCGGCTGCTTCGCTTTACGCTGCCCTCCATCGTGATGATGGTGTTTACCTCCATTTATGGCGTGGTAGACGGCTTTTTTGTTTCCAATTACGTGGGCAAAACGCCCTTTGCGGCGGTCAATTTCATTATGCCCTTTCTCATGATCCTGGGCGGAATGGGCTTCATGTTCGGCACAGGCGGCAGCGCCCTGGTTTCCAAAACCCTGGGCGAGGGGGATCCAGAGGGGGCAAACCGCATTTTTTCTCTGTTGATTTACCTTTCCACTTTCATCAGTGTTATTATTACGCTTTTGGGTTTTTTGCTTCTGCGGCCCATCGCCATGGCCATGGGCGCGTCAGGAGAAATGCTGGAGCACTGCCTTTCCTATGGATGGATCATTCTGCTCGCCACCCCTGCCTATATGCTGCAATTTGAATTTCAAAGCTTTTTCATCACGGCGGAAAAGCCTCAGCTGGGGCTTTTTGTCACCGTTCTCTCCGGCGTTTCCAATATGGTGCTGGATTGGCTTTTCGTGGCGGTGTTTTCCTGGGGCCTGGAAGGGGCGGCCATTGCCACCAGCTTCAGCCAGTACCTGGGGGCGGTGGTGGCGCTGGTTTACTTCCTCCGCCCTAATTCCAGCCTGCTGCGGCTGGGCAAAACCGGCTTTGACGGCAAGGCGGTGCTGAAAACCTGCACCAACGGTTCCTCAGAGCTGATGTCCAACATCTCCATGTCCCTCATCGGTATGCTCTATAACGTTCAGCTGATCCGCTACGCGGGAGAGGACGGCGTGGCGGCCTATGGTGTGCTGATGTACGTGAATATGATCTTTCTCGCGGCCTTTATCGGCTACTCTGTGGGTACGGCCCCGGTGATCGGCTACCATTACGGCGCAGGAAATCATCAGGAGCTTCGCAGCCTGCGGAAGAAAAGCCTGGTGCTCATCGGTATTTTTTCCCTGGTGATGTTTGCCGCCTCCGAAGTTCTTGCCAGGCCCCTTTCCCTGATCTTTGTAAGCTATGATGAGACCTTGCTTGCCCTGACCCTTCGGGGCTTTATGATCTATTCCTTCTCCTTCCTGTTTTCCGGCATCGCCATTTTCGGCTCCTCCTTTTTTACCGCCCTCAATAACGGGCTGGTCTCCGCCCTGATCTCTTTCCTGCGTACTCTGGTGTTCCAGGTGGCGGCGGTGCTGCTTCTGCCGCTATTGTGGGGGATCGACGGCGTGTGGCTTTCCATTGTGGCGTCGGAACTGATGGCCGCGGCTGTGACCGCGCTGTTCCTTTTTGCCCTGCGAAAAAAGTATGGCTATTAGGGGGCTGTTTGAAAAATCAAAAACACCGTCTTTTTGCCCGGAAGCAGGCGCTTTCTGCGCCAAAAATCCTCGAAACCCGAAAGGGTTTCTGCGGTTTTTGTCTTGAAATCACCTACTCCTGAACAAAAATCCGGTATTTTCTCTATTTTCAAACAGCCCCTAGCAGACGGCCGCTATCTGAACAGTTCGGGACAGGCGCCCCGAAAAAAACCGGACAACCGGCGCCCTGCGTCCGATCACCGCATTGACCTTCTTTTTGTTTCATGCTATACTGAAACACCGAAAAAGAGAAATGCAGCTTTTTGGGAGCTGAAATAGAGTAAGGAAGGGGCCGGTACTTATGGCAGCACAAAAAAAGCCCGCTGTGGCCGTGGCTACAGACAGCAACAGCGGAATTACCCAGGCACAGGGGGCAAAGCACGGGATCGGCGTGATCCCCATGCCGTTTTTGATCGATGGCAAAGAATATTTCGAAGATGTTTCCATCACCCGGGAGGAATTTTTCCGAAAGCTGGAGGAGGGTGCGGACGTGCAGACCTCTCAGCCCAGTCCGGAATCGGTGACCACCCTGTGGGATACCCTGCTGCAGGATCACGAAGAGGTGGTTTATATCCCCATGTCCGGGGCGCTCAGCAATTCGGTACAGACAGCGCTGATGCTTTCGGAAAGCTACGGGGGCAGGGTACAGGTGGTGGATAACCACAGGATCTCCTGTACCCAGAAGCAATCGGTTTTGCAGGCTGTGAAGCTGGCCCGGGAGGGCTTCCGGGCCGGTGAAATCAAGGATTTTCTGCTGGAGCACGCATTGGACGCCAGCATTTACATCGCGGTGGATACCCTGAAATATTTGAAAAAGGGCGGCCGTGTCACTGCGGCGGGAGCAGCTCTGGGAACGATTTTGAACATCAAGCCGGTATTGCAGATCCAGGGAGAAAAGCTGGACGCCTTTGCCAAGGTGCGGGGCATGAAGCTGGCCCAGGCGAAAATGCTGGAAGCGGTAAAACACGATATGGAGGATCGGTTTGCAGGCGAGGAGGTGCTGATCAAGGGCGCCTATACCTGCGATGAAAAGTCCCTTGCCCAGTGGAAAAAAGCCCTTTCCTCCGCGTTTCCGAAGCACAAAATTTCCCTGGACCCCCTGGCGCTGAGCATCAGCTGCCACATCGGCGCGGGCTCCATGGCCGTGGTGTGCATGAAGGCGGAGCCGGCGGCGGACGGGATCGGCTTTGAGCTGTAATGCTCCTAAGGCCCCAGCCAGCGGATGCCGGGAAGGTTTCGCAAAACGGTAAAAATGACAGCCAGAACCAGAACAATACCCAAAAACCACGGAAAGCGCCTGCTTTGATACAGCGGGCGCTGTTTTTTGAGATAGCGCACAGCTTCCCACAGGAGATAGCCGCAAAGAAGGGGCAGCAAACAAAACAGAAAAGGATTGTGAAAAAAAGCGGCCGAAAGATCCCCGTGCAGCAGGGCGTGGAACATCCTTTGCCCGCCGCATCCAACGCAGTACAGCCCGGTGGTTTTCAGGATCAGGCATGGCGGCTGCCAGAGAAAGACGACCAGGAAAAAAGCCGCGGTAAGCCCCAGCAGCACAGCGCCCGCCCGAACCGCCCGGGAGATGGTTTCTTTTTTCATTTTGGCACCCCGCTAGTAGTTGTTAGTTGTGAGTAGTTAGTTGTTAGAAAAGGGCCCTAAGGGCAGGTGAATTATAGTTTAGCAGTTATCCTTGGCTCCCCTGAAAGGGGAGCTGTCACCCGATAGGGTGACTGAGGGGTTCTGTGGCAGCAAGTGTGAAAGTCTAGGTTTTAGGTAGTTCCCAAGTAAGCTGGAACCCCGATTCCCCGAACTTCTCCCTTGCCCTTACGCCCTTTTCCAGCATCCAGCGTCTAGCGTCCAGCATCCAGTATATCACCTTCCCGGCGAAAAAACTACCGGAGAAGGCTTACAGTATTCTGACAAAACGGAAAAAATCACTTGACTTGAAGTATACTTTAGCCTTTATAATAAAGATATTCACGAAGAAACCGGGAAGCCGCCGAAGCGGCTTCGGGCAGGGGGAAACACTGCGGTTTTTGCCCTCTGCGAAAAAGAAAGGGGATTTGTTGCAGTATGGCTGAAAAGTATTTGGGAGAAAGCATCAAAAAGCTGGGCTTTGGGCTCATGCGCTTACCCATGAAGGGTGAGGAGATCGACATCGAGCAGGTCAAGAAAATGGTGGATACCTTCATGAGCAAGGGCTTCACCTATTTCGATACGGCCTATGTGTACATAGGGGGCAAGTCTGAAGTGGCCCTGAAGGAGGCCGTGGTGGATCGCTACCCCAGGGAGAGCTTCCAGTGCGCCACAAAGCTGCCTCTGTGGGATCTGAAGTCCCCGGAGGACATGGAAAAGGTGTTCCAGGAGTCTCTCACACGCGCCGGGCTTTCCTATTACGATTTTTACCTTCTGCACGCTTTGGGCAAGGATTCCGCCGCAAAGGCGGAGGAGCTGGGCGCGTGGGAGTTTATCAAGGGCCTGAAGGAGCAGGGAAGGGTAAAGCACATCGGCTTCTCCTTCCACGACAGCGCCGAGGTGCTGGACGATATTTTATCGAAGCACCCCGAAGCGGAATTCGTACAGCTGCAAATCAATTACGCCGACTGGGACAGCGAAAACGTGCAGTCCCGGCTGTGCTATGAAACCGCCAGAAAGCACAAGAAGCCCGTCATCATTATGGAGCCTGTGAAGGGCGGCTCTCTTGCCACCATGACTCCTGAGGTGCAGAAGCTTTTCAAGGAAGCGAGCCCGGGGCTCTCCATTCCCTCCTGGGCCGTGCGGTATGCCGCTTCCTTAGAGGGCATTGTCACCGTGCTTTCCGGTATGTCCACCGAGGAGCAGCTAAACGACAACGTATCCTATATGGAGCATTTTGAGCCCCTGTCTGACAGCGAGCGGGAGGTCGTGAAAAAGGCGGTGGATATTTTGAACTCCACCCCCACCATTCCCTGCACCGGGTGCAAATACTGTGTGGACGGCTGCCCCCAGAAGATCAATATCCCCGGCGCCTTCTCCGCCATGAACAATTTTACTCTGTACAATAACGAGGCGGGCGCAAAGGAGAACTACAAGCAAGCCACCTCTGAGGGCGGCAGGGCTTCCGACTGCATTCAGTGCGGCCAGTGTGAAACCCACTGCCCCCAGCATATTGAGATCATCGAGACCCTGAAGAAATGCGCGGCCGCTTTGGAATAAAATTTGATCGGGAGGGATCTGTATGAAGGATATTTCCTTGGGCATGCCCCATAAAAAGCTGGGCTTCGGCCTGATGCGCCTGCCTGTCAAAGAAGGCGGCAAGGCGGGGGATATCGATCTGGAGCAGGTCAAAAAAATGGTGGATCTGTTTCTCCGGCGGGGCTTCACCTATTTTGACACCGCCTGGATGTATTGCGGCTTTCAAAGCGAGCCTGCGGTGAAGGAGGCTTTGGTAAGCCGTTATCCCCGGGAAAGCTTTACCCTTGCCACCAAGCTGAACGCGGCCTTTTTCGATTCTCTGGAGGGCCGGGATGAAATTTTCAACCAGCAGCTGGAAAAAACCGGCGCGGGGTATTTTGACTATTATCTGCTCCACGGCATGGACGGCGGCAATTACCCGAAATTTGAAAAATATGACTGCTTCCGCTGGCTGCTGGAAAAGAAGGAGCAGGGCCTGGTCCGGTGCCCCGGCTTTTCCTTCCACGGCACCGCCGAGGTGCTGGATGAAATTCTCACAAAGCATCCCGAGCTGGAATTCGTGCAGCTGCAGATCAATTATCTGGATTGGGAAAGCCAGTGGATCCAGTCTAAAAAGTGCTATGAGGTGGCGGTAAAGCACGAGAAACCGGTGATCGTGATGGAGCCGGTAAAGGGAGGCACCCTGGCAAAGGTGCCGGGTGAAGTGGAAAAGCTGTTCCGGGAGTACGCGCCGGAAAGCTCGCCTGCCTCCTGGGCCGTTCGGTTCGCCGCCTCTCTGGACAACGTGTTCATGGTGCTTTCCGGCATGAGCAGCCTCATGCAGATGGAGGATAACCTTTCCTATATGGAGCATTTCCAGCCGCTGAAGGAAGAGGAAAAATCATTGGTGGCAAAGGCGGAAAAGCTGATAAACGGCCAGATCGCCATCCCCTGCACCGGCTGTTCCTACTGTACGGACGGCTGCCCCCAGAAGATTGCCATTCCCCAGTATTTCTCCCTCTATAACGAGGATATGCGGGAGCATTTGGAGGAAAAGGGCTGGACAGTGAATTTCAGCAATTACGACCACCTCACCGAAGCCTTCGGCAAGGCAGGCGACTGCATTCAGTGCGGCCAGTGCGAGGGCATGTGCCCCCAGCACCTGCCGATCATCCAGCATTTGCAGGAAGTGGCGAAGCATTACGGGAAATAGTTTTTAGTTGTTAGATGTTAGTAGTTAGTTGTTAGAAAGGGCGTTCCTCACCCGTCATCCTGAGGAAAAAAGGCGCTTTGCGCCTTCTTGACGAAGGATCTCGTTCTTTGGCCTTTGTTCAGGAAGGAGGAAGTTCGAGATCCTTCGTCCGGAAGACGCGGAGCGTCTTTTATGTTCCCTCAGGATGACAGGGAGGGGGCCTTGCCTTTTTCTCACAACTCACAACCTATAACGCAAAAGTGCTCCGGGCGATTTCATTGCCCGGAGCACTTGCCCTTCTCTAACAACTAACAAATGACAGCTAACAACTACTTATGGTACAACTTCTTCGTCTGATACTGGGGCTCGCTTGTCAGGTTTACTCCCAGGCGGCGGAAGATGTTTTCGTCTACCTGGGAAAGCAGCACGGTGGAATGGGCTTCGCAGCCACGCAGCTTGGGAAGCTGGCGCAGGGCAAGCTCCGCCGTGGGGTTGGTGGCGGCGCAGATGGAAAGGGCAATGAGGATCTCATCGGTATGAAGCCGGGGATTTACGCTGCCCAAATGGGTGGTTTTCAGCTTTTGCAGGGGCTCGATAATGATGGGGGAAATGAGGTGGATATCCTTCTGGATCCCGCCTAAAGCCTTCAGGGCGTTGAGCAGCGCCGCGGAGGAGGCCCCCAGCAGATCGGTGGTTTTTCCGGTGACGATCCTGCCGTCCGGCAGCTCTATGGAGGCGGCGGGCAGCCCGGTTTGCTCCGCACGCTCCAGGGCGGGCGTGACCACTGCCCTGCTTTCCGGGGAGATCCCGGATTGATTCAAAAGAAGCTCCAGCTTATAGACGGTCTCGTCGCTGTCGGTGCCCCGGCGTCTCCCGCACAGGGCGCTGTAGTACCGGCGGATGATCTCCTGCCGGGCGGCTTCACAGCACACCTCATCGTCTGTAATGCAGTTTCCCGCCATATTCACGCCCATGTCCGTGGGAGATTTATAGGGGGATTCCCCGGCAATTTTTTCCAGCATGGCGTTGAGTACCGGGAATACCTCTACATCCCGGTTATAATTGACGGCGGTAACGCCGTGAGCTTCCAGATGGAAGGGGTCGATCATGTTCACATCGTTCAGATCCGCCGTGGCGGCCTCATAGGCCAGGTTCACCGGGTGCTTTAAGGGAAGGTTCCAGATGGGGAAGGTTTCAAATTTCGCGTAGCCCGCCTGAACGCCCCGCTTGTACTCGTGGTAAAGCTGGCTTAAACAGGTGGCCATTTTCCCGCTGCCCGGGCCAGGGGCCGTGACCACAATCAGGGAACGGGTGGTCTCCACATAGTCGTTTTTGCCAAAGCCCTCGTCGCTGACGATCAGAGGGATATTGGAAGGATACCCGGAAATGGAATAGTGGCGGAACACCTTGACGCCCAGGGATTCCAGGCGCTTCTGAAAGGCCTCTGCCGCGGGCTGGGCGGCATATTGGGTGAGCACTACGCTGCCCACCGTGAGGCCGATCTCCCGGAAGGAATCGATCAGCCGAAGCACATCCACATCATAGGTGATGCCCAAATCGCCCCGCACCTTGTTTTTCTCAATATCGGAGGAATTGATCACGATCACGATCTCCGCCTGATCCTTTAATTCCAGCAGCATCTTCACCTTGCTGTCCGGCTCAAAGCCCGGCAGCACCCGGGAAGCGTGGAAATCGTCAAAAAGCTTGCCGCCGAATTCCAAATAAAGCTTACCACCGGACTGCTCAATTCTTTCCTGAATTTGCCGGGACTGCATTTCCCGATATTTTGCATTGTCGAACCCTGCCCGCATCCTCATCAAGCCCCCAAACTAGATACTAGATACTAGAACCTGTATTCACAACCTGCAAGCACCGTCTGAGCGGTCTTTTGGAAGCCGTTCTGCGTTAAATTTTCTTGCAATACGACAGTATTCCTGCGAAAATTTGCCTTGAACGACTCCCAAAATCCTCGCTCATCCGGCGCTTTCGGTTATGAATACAGGTTCTTGGATACTGGATGCTAGAGAAGGGCGGAAAGACCAGTTCATTCGCTCTTATCCAGCATCCAATATCCAGTATTTCATGTCTAGTATAGCATAATTATGGGAAAAAGAGAAGATTTCCGGAAGAAAACTTCTTGCGGTTTTTTGTGGGGCGTGATAAAATGCGAAAAGCGCCGGTTTGCGGCGGGAAAGAGAAGTGTACTCACATGAATGAAAAGGAAATTGCGGAGATCCGCCGCCGCTTTCGCTCGGAAAAGAGCAATATCACCCATATCCGGGGGTGCTATGTCAATGAACAGAAGGAGATCGTTTCGGAATTTGACCAGCCCCTTGCCACCCTTCCTCAGGAGGAGACAGAGGAAATGCTGGCTGTGCTCCGCCGGGTGCTTTCCGGCACGCCGGGGAGAAACCTTACGGATCTCTCCTTTTCCACCCAGCAGGTGGTAGATAGCAATGAGCACCGTTTGCTGATGGCGCTGCGGGAATCCTCCCTGCGGGAGGAAGAGGCGGTACAGGCCTTTTTTCAGCAGGTAAAAGGCTCCTTTTCCATCGAGGGCACCTATTTGATCCTGCTGGCCTGCGAAACCTACGATGTTCCCTACCACGCCAAGGACGGCTCCCGGCAGGAGGACGCTTCCCAGGAGGTCTATTCCTACATTTTGTGCGCCCTTTGCCCGGTAAAGCCCACCAAGTCCGCCTTAAGCTACGATGTGCCGGAAAACGCCTTTCGCAGCCGCCTGCCGGATTGGCTGGTGGCGTCTCCCGAGGCCGGGTTCCTGTTTCCCGCCTTTCATGACCGCTGTGCCGATATTTACAGCGCCCTGTATTATTCCAGAGATCCCGCGGAAAACCACCCGGAGCTTATCGACGCGGTGTTCCGCCTGGAGGCCCCCATGCCCGCCGCCACGCAGAAGGAGACCTTTCATGCCGTGATGGTGGAGGCCCTTTCCGAGGATTGCAGCTACGATGTGGTGCAGGCGGTGGATACGAAGCTGCGGGAAATGATCCAGGAGCACAAGGACAATAAAGAGGAGGAACCGCTGGTGCTTTCCAACCGGGCCGTCCGTGAGGTGCTGGATTCCTGCGGCGTGTCGGAGGAGCACATGGAGGCCTTCGGCAAAAAGCTCACGGAGGAATTTGGGCCGGAGCTGGAATTAAGGCCCCAAACACTGGTGGATAACAGGCAATTACAGGTATGCACCCCCGATGTGAAGATCCAGGTGAACCCGGAAAAAAGCGACCTGTTGGAAACCAGGATCATCGACGGAGCAAGGTATATCCTGATCCGGGCAGGCGAGGGCGTGGAAGTAAACGGCGTCCCGATCCGTATTGTGTAGGAAAGTAAAACGATATAAAAGGAACAGCCAGCCGTTTTTTGGCTGGCTTTATTCTTGCAAAAATTTATTATGATATTCTTGACAAATAGTAAAATTTCAAATATATTTAAATTGTAAGTCATTTAAGAAGGGGGCCGTATAAAATGGGCGGTTTTTTCACAGCAGCGTGGCCTTGGATCTTAGGTGCAATTAAATTTCTCCTGCTCATGGGAGGGGCAGGCCTTCTCCTGTGGCTGGTTTTGGGCCGCGGAGAAAACGGGGAACGGCGTATGATAGGAATCACCCGGATAACTGCTATTTTCAAGGGAAGCATTCCGCCGGGCAAACAGTAATTTCCCCCGTTGAAATCATTTGCCGGACAGATTTTCCGCGCAGACAAAAGCAATAAAACAACAGCGTTCCTTGTGGAAGTCCAACAGGGAACGCTGTCCTTTTGTCTGAGCTAAAAACGCCCTTGTCCTTTTTTCATTGCCTTGCGCCAGCAAGGCCACCACCGTCTAGAATCTAGAATCTAGAATCTAGCGTCTAACATCTAAACGCCCTTTCTAACAACTAATTACTAACAACTAACAACTACCCCCCGAACTCTCTCCGGCAGCTTTCCGAAATTTACTTCCTTTACGGCTTGCAGGATCTCATCCTGGCGGGCTTCCGGCTGGGGCAGATCGCATACCACGTCGTTCAAATCATAGGGGCCGTTTCGGAAATGGCCCACCACCACGCCGTGGAATTCCCCGTCGATCAGCAGATACTGCAAAG
>JAETPP010000388.1 GCA_021771115.1 Bacillota bacterium
TGGAAAACATCAGAAACAGCTCCTGCGGAAACGGCCTGTAATCCACCTGAACCCCCGCTACCGCCGCCTCCTCACTGAACAGATGGTAATTCAAAAGGAAAAGAATCGCCATACCCTTTACAATATTGGTAGCCTTCCGGGAAAATTCTCTTTCCATCAGTCCGTCACCCCCTTCTCTTCCTTTGCCGTCATTGTAAACCCGTACAAAAAGGGAATCGAAAACAAAATTGGAAAGCCGTATCTGGCATGTCCCAGAAATCCCGGCGACGCCATGCAGACCAGAAGGCTGACCCACAGCGGAATGCCTGCCAGCCCGTACCGCCCCTGCCCGTGCCTTATCTGATAAAAAGCCAGGAAAGCCAGAGCCCACACAGCAAGCCCGATATTCTCCAGAACCCCCACAGGCGTAAAACGGGCGGCAAAGCGGTAGTAGAAAATCAATAGCTTCTCCGCATTGGGGAACAGCCCGCCCTGCCTAAGAAGCCCATGATCCGCCTCATAACGCGTCGAATTGCTTATCTCAGGCGAAAGCCATCCGTAGATATGGGCCAAAAAGCCTTCTGCATAGACACCCGGATGCTTTATCAGCCCCCGTGCCCATGCTTTTATATATTCAAGAATCTCTCCTGCAGATGCATTCCTGCGAAAACAGGCTTTCACCGGGTCTGCAGTGGAAGGGTCGTACTTTCCAGCCAGTTCCTGCACATCTCCAAGAACCGCCTCGACGGCCTCCCTCTCCTCCACGGAAATCTCACTGCTGTAAAGCTGAAGATACCGCGCCGTCTGCTGGAACGGAATGGACAGCATCTCCCCCCGGCTGCCCGCCTGCGCGACACAGACAACTGCCAGACCGGCCATCACCAGGATGCCTGCCGATGCCCCTCCCGCAAATATTCCCAGGAAACGCCTGCCAGCCTCCTTCCATCCGTTTTGTTTCAGCAGAACGCAGAAAATGGCGATTCCGCTTGCCAGGACGACATATACTCCATTATTTCTCAGCAGAATCACACAGGCCTGCAAAACCGCAAAGCCCGCAGCAAGCCTGATGCTTTTCAGCCGCTCAGGCTTCTCTATGATCAGCGACAGACAGA
>JAETPP010000389.1 GCA_021771115.1 Bacillota bacterium
AAGGAAGTTTTATCCTTTTAGCAGATAATCATGTACCAAAATCCGAACTGATATTACCGCACTTCTGCTTATGACAGCCGGCCTTTAAAATCTTCATAACCAAATTCTTTCACCGGCCGGAACCTTCCCTGTAAATCCCTGAGTACGAGAGACGGCAAAGGCATTCCGTTAAACGTGTTATTTTTGACCATGGTATAAAGCGCCATATCAGAAAATATCACCTTTTTTCCTTCCGTCAGCGGCGTGTCGAAGGAGTAGTCGCCAATGACATCACCGGCCAGGCAGGTCGGGCCGCCCAGACGGTATGTGTGCGGCTTTTCTCCCGGCTCCCCGCCCCCAAGCACCGGCGGCCTGTAGGGCATCTCCAGCACATCCGGCATATGGCAGGCTGCCGACGTATCAAGTACCGCTATCTCTATTCCGTTTTCCATTGTTTCAAGAACCGTGGAGACGAGAAAACCGGCATTCAGGACCACAGCCTCCCCCGGCTCCAGATATATTTCCAGGCCGTACTTTTCCCTGAGTTTCAATATCAGGCGTATCAGCCTCTCCCGGTCATAATCTTCCCTGGTGATATGATGGCCCCCTCCCAGGTTAAGCCATTTAAGGCGCGGCAGATAGTTTCCGAACTTTTCCTCCAGCGCCGCAAGCGTCGTCTCGAGGGCATCGGAATTCTGCTCACAGAGCGTGTGAAAATGAAATCCATCCAGATACGGTAAAAGTTCCGTTTCAAACTTCCCTGCGCTCTCCAGGTTCCGCTTTGTCGTCCCCAGTCTGGAGCCGGGCGAACAGGGATCGTAAATCGCATGGCCTTCCTGTGTGGAGCATTCGGGGTTCAGACGCAGCCCGGCCGACTTTCCCGCCGCTTTGACCCGTTCCCCGTATTTCTTCACCTGGGACGGCGAATTGAAGACGACGTGATCTGCATATCTGAGTATCTCATCGAATTCGTCTTCCCTGTAAGCAGCCGAAAAGACATGGGTCTCCCCGCCGAATTCCTCATGCCCCAGTCTGGCCTCGAAAAGTCCGCTGGCTGCACTTCCCGCCAGATATTCCCGGAGACGGGGATAGACGGAGAACATGGAAAATG
>JAETPP010000390.1 GCA_021771115.1 Bacillota bacterium
CTTTCCAGATACCGCCCGGTCATCTCCTCCATACTGCATATCTGTCCTGCATCTTCCAGTCCCCGGCCGCTTTCCAGATTCACTTTTACGGTTTCCCGGTATAAATACAGCATCATAGGGTTGCCGAGCAGCCCGGCCAGATCCTCCTGTTTGGGCATGGGGATTTTGTCACGCTCCAGTTCCTTTGCCACTGCCTGTTCCGAAAGAGGCTGCAGTTCAAGGGTGAAAAATTCATGCAGACCGTATTGCTTCACCGAATCCCAACGGTCAGTCACCAGAATCCCAAGCCCAGGCTTCCGGCCCAGATCTTCGATCTCTTTTAACAGGCCTTTTGCCCGGGTACCGGCTTCATTTAATCCGTCCAAAAGCAGGATGAAGGAAACGCGGCCGTCGGCATTCTGCTTATCAAACAGCCGGTCCAGAATGTGGAGCGCCTCTTCCATATCCCTGGCCTGCTGGGAAAAACATAGCCGGCGCAGCAGATATTTTCTGATATAAAAAGGCTCCTCTCCAGCCTCCTGATAGTCTGTCAGAGGAATGTAGACCGTCACCGGCATCCGGGACTGGTAGTCCCTCACTCCCCGGGCCCATAATTCCTGCAAAAAACAGGTTTTCCCCATGCCGCCCGGGCCTTTTAAAAGATACAGACCGCCTGATTTCAGCTTTTCATAGCAGGCATCCTGCGTCATCAATTCTCCCGTTTCCGCCTTCGCCGTCCTATCCAGATACAGGCCGTCCCGCCGCGCTTTTTCCCGGAATCCTCGCCGGCTGGTTTCCCAAATGGCGCTGTGGGAAATGCCTTTTCCGTCAATTCTGCGGATCAGTTCTTCAAAATCCCCCCGCATCTTCCCTATGGACTGGTAACGCTGCCGGGGCAGTATATTCAACCCTTTAGATACGATCTGAACCGCTTTTTTCGCTGCAGATACGGGCTGATCCCTGAATATCTGCAAATCTTTTGGGAAACATTTGCCCAGTTTGCTGCCCACAATCTCGTCATCCGTAAGTCTCCGCCCCGTCAATATACGGAAAAACACGGCGGCAACGGAATAAAGATCCGTGGCCGGTCCTATGGAAACCTCCTGACGG
>JAETPP010000082.1 GCA_021771115.1 Bacillota bacterium
CATAGCTCTCAAAATCATCCACTGCATAGAGGTACTCGGAAATAATCTCACGCTTGCGGGGAGGCGTAGGCTCTTCGACATCATCATAGATTTCATCTTCTCCCGCAACAATGCAGTACAATTTGTCTTCCTCCAGTTCATCGAGGAAAGTGAAAAACTGCTCCTCTGAAACAGCAAGATCCGGATTCTGCTTCTGAATGATACGCCAGGCACGGTACACCGGCGTAATTCCATAAAGGTTGCAAAACGCGGATATGTATTGCTTCAGTAAAAGTTCATCTTCCGGAGAGATCTTGTTGTCTGATACTGTTTTTTTGCTCATGCCAATCCGCCCCTTTTCCCGGCTGCCTTTATGAAGATATTTTCGTATTTCTCATTTTCTTCCTGATAATGATAGTCCGGTCTGCCGTTTTGCCGGATCGGACTGCCGTTTAGAAGTGTGTCAATTCTCTACTCTAAAAGCGCTCGTGCCCGTCCTTGTATCACCGTTTCCATCAAAGCGAGCCGCTCCTGCGGCAGGTTATATTTGGAATTTCTACGGAACCGGAAATTGAGCAAACTGCGCAAACGCTCTCTGTGTTCCGGAGTTAACGCCTTTTGAGCTGTCCCTATAAAATCATCATAGACAGCCGGGTAAAGGGTTTCTGCATAGTTTTTTAAGGCGCTTTCAGACTCAAGATCGTCCTGTCCGGCAAAATTGAACAGCGAATTGCCATGATCAAATAAGGGCGCCGGGCCGACAATTTTATTTTTCTCATTATCAACCAACAAGCCAAAGTTGCCAAAATGCCGGTCAGTATTGCATATGACCGCATCAAAAACCAGCATATCCACAAGAGCCTTTTCAAATTCAGGCCCCAGTTCATGGTAATATTCGCGAACGGCATTCATCCCGCCGGAAGCGACCACGCGGCCTATGGGAATGTATCCATATTGCTTACTGGTAAACAACTCGCACGTAGAGCATAATCGCCCTTTCCATTGCGAAAGGCCGTAGGCTATGGCATGGATACCCAATTTGTCTGCAATTTGCTTTGCATAGTATTCGGAATAAGGTTCATTTCCCGTGCTAGACGCGCCGAATGTGCCGCCCTTGTATAAAAAGATCTTTCCATCTATTCTGCGCCAGCATTTGGGCAGCATTCCATTCGTTGTAAACTCCGGGCTTGAAACCAGAGAACTACGGATATTACTGCCATAGCCGGTAAAGGCAATGAGGGACAACACCCGATTGAACTGATTATCATATAAGTTGAAGTCTGCAAAGGCCCCTTCAAACCCTTCCTCCACTACCCAGTAGCAATCATTCAACGATAATCCTTTGGATACTTGGATGAGATTCATAGGGCGGTTTAGGCTCAAGCCACATTTGCTTAGAAAGTTATGAACATAGGCACGGTTTTTCGGTACAGTACGATAGCGCAGCCACCTCTGTACGCTTTCCGCGTTTGGGCGCATATCCAAAGGCAGTAAGTAGCTTTTCTCTGGATCATACCATGTTACTGTGACTTCAGGCGAGTTGGTATCCTCCAATGCGGAAAAACGCAGCAGAGGTGTATCGAAATGGCGGAGTTCATAAGTCATTTCAGCCCCATCCTTTAGAGATAGATTTTATAAATCAACTTGCATGCCCTTTGCTAATAAGTGATATTTCGCCACCCCAAAATATTGAGGACAACGCAAATCAAAATGAAATGCCTAAACAACGGTCCTCTCTCATATTTTCTTTTTCCAATTATATCAAATAGACGGTTGAGGTGCAATAGAGGAAAGCCAATTATACCGTTTATTATGGTCAAAAGTATAAGATTATAACCGGCAGGCGGAAGAACACGAGTCTTCCGCCTGCCTTCCTTACCTATTCTGCCTACGCCGCATCGTCATTGTTTTGTTCAGTTACGCCCCTGCACTGCTCCAGCATGGTTTCTGCAAAAATGCCATACCCCATCCGGGGGTCATCCGTAAACACATGGGTCACAGCGCCGCAGAGCTTGCCGTTTTGCAGGATCGGGCTGCCGCTCATGCCCTGCACGATGCCGCCTGTCAGCTCCAAAAGCCTGGGATCTGTCACCTTCAAAATCAAATTTTTGGTGGGCTGATTTTTCGCGCTGACTCTCTGGATCTCCGCGTCGTAATACTTCGGCCCGCTTTCATCCACCGTGGTGAGGATTTTTACCGGCCCGCAGGCCACTTCCTCTCTGGAAAGTACCTGGACAGTTGCTCCCTCCGGGGGCTGGTTCAGCGTGCCGTATACGCCGGTTTCGTTGTTTGTAAGCAGCCGCCCCATGGCCTCGTCAGAGGAAAAATACCCCTTGAGCTGGCCGGGGTGCTCCGCTTCTCCCTTCAAAACCCCGCACAGGCTGATGGGAGCCGGTTCGCCGCTTTTTAAAGACATGACTCCGTTGGTATCCATATCGCAGATGCCGTGTCCCAATCCGGCAAAGCCGCCGGAAGCGGGGTCAAAAAAGGTCAGGGTGCCGATGCCGGCGGCGCTGTCCCGAACCCACATACCTGTTTTGAAGGAGCCTTCTCCGAAAACGGGCGTTACCTTGGCTTCCCATATCTTTTCGCCCCGGCGGACCTTCAGCATGATCGGTTTTCCTTCGCTGGAGCCGATGGCGTGGGCCAGCGCCGCATTGCCCGCTATGACTTTTCCATCCGCCTCCAGCAGGTAATCTCCGGGCTTAATGCCCGCTTCCGCCGCTGGGCACCGCACGCCGCTTTCCGTATAAATATCGGAAAGCGAGGCAACAATAACACCATCTGTAAACAGCTTAATACCGAATGCGGACCCCAGCGGGATCACCTCTTTCGGAAGCTCCGACCCGGCGGTTTCCACCGCGGCGGCCGGCTCATAGGCTTTGCCCCCATTGAATACGGAAGCCTCCACCGCCGCCGGAACAGCTTCCTTGGGAAGGTTCAAAAAGCTCAGGGAAGCCAGCATGCACAGGGCGGTAGCGCCTACGCTCAGAGAAAACATACGAACCGCTTTACAAAAAGAGTTTCGATTCCATTTTAATTTTTTCGTGTGTTGTCATCTCTTTTCGGGGCGCAAATTGAAAACAGCGCGCCGATCCGCTCTGTTTTCGGTCCCATTTTTACTTTGCCACCCGGTTTCAAAAATATTTTGGCAACTAATAACGCCCCTGCACAAAGGATGCAGAGGCGAGAATTTTTGGTCTGCCGCATCTATCGGGCGCTGGCATTTGCGCCGGCTGACGCCGTTCGCCGCCCGATAGAAGGACAGTAGTTATGAAAGAAAATGAAAATTGAGGATTATGTTGTCAGAATGCTTTCTTTTTTCACCTCCCTCCGTTTGATTGTAGTTTACCCCTAAATTATGACGGAGTCATAAGGAGATTTTGAAATTTTCGTAAGGAATTTATGAACGCTTCTTGAATGAATTGTGGAAACTGCCGAAATTCCTTTTCCTTCCGGATCTTACCAGGCTAAAGCGCCGTTTTTTGTTGAATCCTGCTGCCGATTGTGCTATGATAAATGGGAATAGCCGAAGCTTTTCGGCTCTGGAAAGGCGGCTTTTTTCACAGCCGTTTCGCATAAACATAAGACAGCGCTTCGGGTGTTCCCCGCAGCGCCGCTTTGAAAAGGACAGTACATATGAAACTGAAAAACAGGATCACCGTGATCTGCGGCCATTACGGCTGCGGAAAGACCAATCTTACCCTGAACCTGGCTTTGCAGGCGGCGGAGTGCGGGCAAAAGGTCACGGTGGTGGATATGGATATTGTGAATCCCTACTTTCGCTCTTCCGAGTATCGGGAGCTTCTGGAAGAAAAAGGGATCCGGCTGATTGCTCCCGTATTTGCCGGGACGACTCTGGACACGCCCACCCTGCCGCCGGAAATTGCTTCCGTTTTTGAACCGGACGCCGGCGCGGTATTGATCGACGCCGGAGGAGACGACGCGGGCGTTACCGCCCTGGGCGGGCTTCACCGCCGCCTGGAGGAAGCCGGGTACGAGATGATCTATGTGATAAACCGCTATCGGGCCCTTTCCCAAACGCCGGAGGAGGCCGCGGCTTTGCTTCAGGAGATCGAGGCCGCTTCCCGGCTGAAGGCGGCGGGGATCGTAAACAATTCCCATTTAGGGGTGGAAACCACCCTGGAAACTTTGCTTTCCGCCCTTCCCTTTGCCCGGGAAACGGCGGAACTCACAAAGCTGCCCCTGCTCTGCTCTACCGCCCCGGATTTTGCCCTGCAGCCGGGGGAAAAGCTGCCGGAGGGCTTCTGTGAGATCAAGCGCTATGTGACCTTCTGCTGGGAAGCCGGCTGTTCGTGATACGATCTCCGGCGTTTCGGAGGAAGGCCTCTTTCAAATCTAAGTTTTTTAGAGAGAATTCTTCTATAGCTTATCAAAATAAAGGAGGAAAATTTTATGGCAAGGATCATTGTGGATGAAACGGTCTGCAAGGGCTGCTCCATGTGCGTAAACGCATGCCCCTTAAAGCTCATCGCACTGTGCAAGGAAGTGCTGAACGCGAAGGGATATCACCCGGCGCGCCTGATGGACCCCGAGAAATGCGTTGGCTGCGCGGCCTGCGCCACCATGTGCCCCGACACGGCTATCACCGTGGAAAAGGACTGAACAAAAACACGAAACCAACGGAAAGGATGAAGCATATGAAAGTTTTGATGAAGGGCAACGAGGCCCTGGCGGAAGCCGCGATCCGGGCGGGCTGCCACCATTTCTTCGGCTATCCTATCACGCCCCAGACGGAGCTTGCCGCCTACATGGCCAAGCGGATGCCCAAGGTAGACGGTACATATCTCCAGGCGGAATCGGAGATTGCAGCCATCAACATGGTGCTGGGGGCCTCCGCCGCCGGTATCCGTGCCATGACCTCTTCTTCCTCTCCCGGCGTCAGCCTGAAGAGCGAGGGCATTTCCTATATGGCGGGCTCCGACCTGCCTGCGCTGATCATAAACGTTCAGCGGGGCGGCCCGGGGCTGGGCGGCATTCAGCCCTCTCAGGCCGATTACTGGCAGGCCACCAAGGCAGGGGGCCACGGCGATTACCAGATCCTGGTCTTTGCCCCTTCTACCGTCCAGGAAATGGTAGACTTGGTTTCCGATGCCTTTGACCTGGCTGATAAATACCGCATGCCCTCCATGATCCTGGCAGACGGCATGCTGGGCCAGATGATGGAGCCGGTGGAGCTGCCGGAGGAGGGCGTAAAGCAGCCTGTGGAAAAGCCCTGGGCAGCCTGCGGCCATGAGAACAAGCGGGAGCACAACGTGATAAACTCCCTGTACCTCACGCCGGATAAGCTGGAAAGCCTGGTGCTGGAGCGGTACGAGCGGTATGAGATCATCAAGAAAAACGAGCAGCGGGCGGAAGAATATCTCACGGAGGACGCCGATTTGATCGTGGTTGCCTACGGCGCCTCCGCCCGTGTGGCAAGAAGCGCTGTCAATAAGCTGCGGGAGCAGGGGAAAAAGGTTGGCCTGATCCGCCCCATCACCCTGTGGCCCTTCCCGGTAGATGTGCTGAAAAAGGCCGCTGCCCATACCGGTCAGATGCTGGTGGTGGAAATGAGCATGGGCCAGATGGTGGACGATGTAAAGCTCAGCGTGGACTGCAAGATCCCCGTGAGCTTCTTTGGACGCACCGGCGGCATGATCCCCACCCCGGCAGAGGTACAGGCCGAGATGGAAAAGCTTTTGAAGTAACCGGAAAGGAAGGGATATCATATGGCTATTGTATTTCAGAAACCTCATGCTCTGACAAACGCCCCCCTGCACTACTGTCCCGGCTGCACCCATGGTATCGTACACAGATTGGTGGCTCAGGCCATCGATGAGCTGGGCGTGGAGGGCCGCACCGTTGGCGTGGCCTCGGTGGGCTGTTCCGTTATGAGCTATGATTATTTTGCCTGCGACATGGTGGAGGCTCCCCATGGCAGGGCCCAGGCTGTTGCCACCGGCATCAAGCGGGCAAAGCCCCAGAATGTGGTATTCACCTATCAGGGCGACGGCGACCTGGCCGCCATTGGCACGGCGGAGACTGTTCATGCCGCCACCAGGGGAGAAAACATCTCCGTTATCTTTATCAACAACGCCATTTACGGCATGACCGGCGGTCAGATGGCCCCCACCTCCCTGCCCGGGCAGATCACCCAGACCACTCCCTACGGCAGAGATGTGAACACCGCGGGATACCCCGTGCGGGTATGCGAGCTGCTTTCCACTCTGGACGGCGTGGCTTTTGCCCAGCGGGTCACTGTCAGCGATGTGAAAAACGTGAACATTGCCCGAAAGGCAATTAAAAAGGCCTTCCAGAATCAGCTGGACGGCAAGGGATATTCCATTGTAGAGGTGCTTTCCACCTGCCCCACCAACTGGGGCCTTTCCCCGGTGGAGGCAGTCAAGTGGATGAACGAAAACATGGTCCCCTATTATCCCTTAGGCGTGTATAAGGATGTAGAAGGAGGGGTCAAGAAATGAAAAACCTGAATATGATCTTTGCCGGGTTCGGCGGGCAGGGCGTGCTGTTTGCTGGGAAGGTAGCAGCCTATGCCGGGCTCATTGAAAATAAGGAAATTTCCTGGCTGCCCTCCTATGGCCCGGAAATGCGGGGCGGCACGGCAAATTGCAGCGTGTGTATTTCCGATGAGCCCATCGGCTCTCCGCTGGTCACAACCCCCAATGTGCTGGTAGCCATGAACCTGCCCTCTCTGGATAAGTTTATCGATGCGGTGGAGCCCGGCGGCACGGTGCTCATCGACAGCTCTCTCATCGATAAAAAGGTAGAGCGCACGGATGTAAAGGTTCACTATGTACCCGCTTCCGCCATGGCGGAGGAAAAGGGCCTGAAGGGCCTTGCCAATATGATCCTCATCGGAAAGCTGTTCCACGAGGTGTGCGCCGCCGAAGGCGATTTCGGCTTCTGCACCTCAGAAACCCTGGATCAGGCTATCCAGAAATGTGTTCCCGTCCGCAAAGCGGAAATGCTGGGCTTTAACCGCCAGGCGGTAGAGCTCGGCGCGGCCTGCGGCACTTGAGCACAAGCTTTTCCGTCCTTTCGCACCCGGATTTTCCGGGTGCTTTTTTTTGCCTCTCTAATCTTCCACTACCACCAGCAACACTATTTTCAAAGCTTACAGGTAACTGACTTAACCTTGATTTTCATTTTAAAGAGCTGTACAATAATTTCAGAAACCTTGAAAGGATGATTACATGAGCATTGAAATGTCTTGGATATGTCCGAAATGTGGAGCAATTTCCCCTCATGAAACAGAAACGGTCTGCAAAGATTGCGGAACCCCACTTGTCTGTACGCAGGTATCTGCCGACGAAGCACGATCCTATATGAAAGTTGATAATGGTGCAAAGTTTAACCAGTGGATAGAAGAAATGAAAGAAAAATATGTCATCGGTTATGAAAAAAAGGAAGACCTGAGCCAATATGTTCCCAAATGCCCTACCTGCGGCTGCCCCAAAATTCGTTATCTCACCAAGCAGGAAAATACCGCAACCGTGGGAGGCGGTATTCCTGAAAATATCACACGTACAACAGGAAAAACATTTATATGCCTAAATTGTGGCTATGCCTGGTAACTTTCCACCACTTATTTAGCACCCATCTTTGCATCTGGAATTTTCCGGGTGCTTTTCTTTTACCTCTCTGACCCTCGAAGCGGGGAACCACCCCAGGCAAGAACTGCGTTTTCCGGAAGTGTTCCGGCATTTGTCTCCCCGCCTTCAAAAAGCCGACAAAAATGATTTGGCTGGCCCGTATAATTTCCATCGTGCGGACCTGTTCCCGGTCATTTGCCATGATCCGCTCAATTCTTTATAATGATAGTGAGATTTCCCGGAAAACCGGCCGCGCAACCTGCGGTTTCCATTTAGAACCTTCCGGGTGGTGGCTTTTCGAAGGATGGTCAGGCAGTATTAACACAGACAACTACATGGAGGTGCGCTATGACGCTGGGCAATAAACTGTCAAAATTGAGGAAAGAAAACAATTATACCCAGGAGCAGCTTGCGGATCTTCTCGGCGTATCCAGGCAGGCGATCAGCAAATGGGAAAGCGATATCACCTATCCGGAAACCGATAAGCTGATACGGATCAGCAAGCTCTTTCACTGCACCACCGATTATTTGCTTCTGGAAGAAGAGGCCCCTTCAGCCGGGGAAGCAGAAAGCGCTTCCGCCTGCAATGTTTCATCGGGCGGCCAGATCTTTATCGAATCTCCCGTTCTGAAAAATCTTGTTTCCTGCTTTAAGGTATTCGCCTCTCCTGTGGTTTCCCCCGCAAAAGGAGAGCCGAACTATTTGCTGCTCGGCGTGGACAGGGGAACAGTTTTCGGCGAGCATGTCACTCCCCTTGGATGGTATAGGACTGAGGAGGAGGTGCAGAGAGAAATTTCGGAGATCGCCGCCGCCATCCGCGCCGGAGAACGGAGCTACCGAATCAAGTACCACACCCCGATAGAAGAAAAGCTTTCCCCTGCGCTGCTGAAAAAGACCGCACAAGGGGAAAGCGCCGGATTCCCACTGCAAAGGGCCATCCGTGAAAGAAAAAGCGAAAAGCACCTGTGGGGAATGCCTTTGTGGCATATCGGCAGAAACGCGCGGGGCGTTGTGGCTGTCGGGTGCAATGCCCGCGGCGTGATAGCCATTGGGATGAAAGCAAGGGGACTGTTCTCTATCGGCCTGTTTTCCATTGGGCTTTTCTCTTTCGGCATGCTCTCCCTCGGCCTGCTCTCGGCCGGCATGCTGGCCCTGGGGCTGCTATCCGCAGGCTGCTTCTCCATCGGTGTTCTTGCGATGGGAGCAATCAGCTTAGGCGTTGTTTCCCTTGGCGCCATCGCCATAGGAGACTTTTCCGTGGGAGCCTTAGCGCTTGGCAAATATCTGGCCATCGGCGATGAAGCAAGAGGAGCCATCGCCATAGGAGACACCAAAGCCATCGGCAGCGCGTTCCAAAAAGTAGGAGAGCTTACCGCGCAGGAGACCTCCGCCGTAAAAGCCCTGCTTGATACGACCGTCCCCTCCGCCCTTTCCTGGGCAAAGGAATGGATCCAGAGCTTCCTGTAATTTGCGGACTGATTGGAAAAAGAGAATAGGTTTACATAAATTTTCCTGGAACGGAATCGAGTTCTGTTTTTGAAGTACTCCGCTTTCTTTCTACTGGACGAAGCCGTTTATTTGTGGCGCTCAAAAAATACACTTTGTGGATTTCATTCAATCGCGTCTGAATATTTTCGCATCTTCGTCAAAAACAGAACCAGGCCAACAGGCTGATTTTGTTTTCAGAAAATGACAGTGGGTGGGAATTGCCGGTGCGCTAAATTGGAATTTGGCAGGCTACCCTCCTTGTCATCCTTCACTTCGTTCCTCAGGATGACAAACTGGTGGCTTGCTTCTTCTAACAACTAACTACTCATAACTAACAACTAGTTCGCTAAACAATAATTTATCGTTCACTTTTAGTCGGGCCGCTCACCTGCGATCACTACCCACCAACTCGTGAAGACAGCAGGCGGTATTTTTCTGTGACCGTAAGTCAGCAAGTCTTCTCTATCACAATATCACATCTAATTATAATATATGGACATTTCATTTTATCTAATTCAACAGGATGCGTCAACAAATATTGATGAATAAACCGGACGATACTGCGAACTGTATATAGTACAATTATAGATACAAAGGTGGTGGGACTATGGAAAAAGAAGATTTCGCCAAGAGGCTGACCGAGCTTCGCATCAATAAAGGTGTTTCAGCCAGGGATATGAGTCTGTCGATCGGTCAAAGCGCAGGTTATATCAATAACATTGAAAACGGAGTGAACCTGCCTTCTATGACGGCATTCTTTTATATCTGCGATTACCTTAATATAGAACCCGGAGACTTCTTTGATTCCAAGTCAACCGATCCTGCGAAAGCGAATGAGCTTTTGGATATTGCCAAATCGCTAAACAGTGAACAGCTTGATCACCTCATTGCACTTGCAAGAGGACTGCAAAAATGAAAAATGAGGTGCTGTCTGCAAAGAACAGCACCTTTTTTATGTGGAATTGTGCTACAGCTACCGATAACATTCCCCTCTGCTGTATAAATAATTTCTTTTCTTTTTTGGAACCTTTCATTGTCAAACTTACAGGAACCTTTTTTACAACATGGACCTTCCTTGATTTTCAAATAGGTTTGCGTTATACTAAGAGCAGATAAAATGATGAAAGGAGAGTTTTCTATGTGTACCCCTTCCGAGCTGAACGGAATCACCTCAAAACTCGTTGAGAGATACCGTATGCTGTTTGGAGACACCTTAAAGGAAGTCGTTTTATACGGTTCCTATGCCCGCGGCGACTTTGACGAGGAGTCGGACATAGATGTGGTGGGAATTGTGGATTACTCCCGGGCAGACCTGCGGCGGACTTACCGGGAGCTGGGAAAGCTCTCCTCTGAATTGAGCCTTGCTTACGGGATCACCGTATCTCCCACCGTGATCCCTCTTTCCGATTATCGGAAGTATGGAGATATCCTTCCTTATTATCGTCATATCCAAGAGGAAGGAGTGAAGCTGCTTGCCTGAAAGCAATTGGCTGGAGCTTTCATAATACAGGATCCAAAATGCAGAAGAGACGCTGGAAGCGGCAAAGCTGCTCTATGAACACCAAAGCTATAAGGACAGCATCAACCGCTCTTACTATGTGATTTTTCATGGCATGCGGGCGGTATTAGCTTTGGAGGGAGCGGATTATAAAAAGCATTCCGGCGTGATCGCTCACTTCCGGGAGAAGTACATCAAGCCCGGCATTCTTCCCGTAGAGCTTTCCGACATCATTGGTCAGGCTTCCCTGATCCGCAATCAAAGTGATTATGAGGATTTCTTTCTGGCTTCCGCAGAGGAAGCGAAAGAACAGCTGGCAAACGCAAAGGCTTTTTTGGAAGAAATTCAACGCTATCTTTTGACCGTATACGAATCCACACACGAAGAAACCCGCTGAAACAGCGGGCTTTTTCATAGTTCGGCAAGATTACAGCATACCTTTTCGTCTTCGTGAACATTCAAAGACTTTCCCGTGGCAATAGGAGTTTTGTCTTTATAGCTATCAAACCCCAGGACAGCATCGTAAAACTCAAAATCTTCCAAATGATCCTTAGAGACATAAAACCCGAAAATGTACCTGACAGCGTGATAGAAAGTCTCGCAAGAACCATTCTTCCCAATTTGCGCCGCTTCTTTGAAAGCCCGTAGGGGCAAAAGCAATTTGAGGAATGGAAGAAACAGAAAGGAAATGGTGCGACCACGGATAAAAGAGAATAGAGAAAGGAACAGCCCCTCACCCGAAAAGTGAGAGGCTGTTCTGCTTATTCCGCTATTTCTTCCCGACAAAGGAAAAATCCAAACCCATTTGGCAACACAAACAGGTTCGGATTATTCCGATTTGGTGGAGCCTAAGGGGAAGCAGTCGAACTCGGCGGCTTCCCCTTTAACAAAAGGGTCGCCGTCCGCTCCTTTCAGCATATCCCACGTGATTTCGGTCTTATCCTCCGAATAC
>JAETPP010000391.1 GCA_021771115.1 Bacillota bacterium
CTCCACGGAAGCAGGCTCCTGAGCAGCGCTTTCCGCGCTCTCGTTTTCTTTCTTTTCGGTATTTTGCTCCATGGGCTCGCCGGTGTTGTTCGCAGCACCCATGTTGTTCTCATCATAAGGATTATACATAAACCATTGCTCCTTTCCAAAGCATTGGGAGATTGTAGATGCTCCCAAGGGGTTTCCTTTTTATCCCCTTGTTGTGCCCTTATTATCCCCCGGCTATGTGAAAAGGATGTGACGGCTTGTGAACTCTTCGATGATTTTTCAAAAAACTTCGCGTTGAGAAAAAATCCCAAGCTACGCAGGGCGCTTTCAGAAAGGCTTTAGCCCAGCTTTTCCAGCAGATGGCTTTTTTTCAACGCCAGCCGAATAGCCGCGCACAAGGGCACGGAAACCACCACGGCGATAACAGCGTTGACACTGGACGTAACCGCCTTGGTACCCACGGAAAGGAGCACGGGGACCAGGGCGCTGCCCAGCAGCATACCCTCGATAAAGCTCTTGCCCAAGTACAGCACCATATAGGTGGCGCTGCCCGCAATGGCCGCCAGAATGTTCTGGCCATGGTTCTCCGCCCGGCTGCCTCTGGCATAGGCCGCCCAACCGCACACGGCGGCCAGGAGGAACTTAAAGACAAAGGTAAAGGGAGCGGAGGCAATATAGGCCGGATTGGTCATATCATACAGCGCAGAGCCCAGGCCCGCCGCCAAACCGCCGCCCACAGGCCCCAGCACAAAACCGGAGAGCAGGCAGAAAATATTGCCCAAGTGGATGCGGGTCACATCCCCAATGGCCACGGGGATGGGCACGCTCAACATGCTGGAGACAAACACCAGCGCCGCAAATACGGCGGTCAGCGTTACACGGTAGATCATTTTGTTTTCATGTTTCATGGTTGTCATCTTCTCTTTGGATAGAGCCCCTCGCCCCGCAATCCAACGGGGCACCGGCTCCTTTTCTATTATAATACATTCCGGCGGGATACGCCAGTATTTTTTCACACTTTTTTAAGCTCGGGCCACACCCGTGCGGCGGGCCGCTTCCGCCACGGCTTTGGCCACTGCGGGGACCACCCGCTTGTCAA
>JAETPP010000083.1 GCA_021771115.1 Bacillota bacterium
CAGCCCTTCTCTAACGACTAACAACTAACATCTAACCACTTTGCTCTTGGCTTCTCTGCCATTTTATGCTACACTACCTATAGATACTGTCGGCTTTGCTGCAAAAGGGGAATAGGAGACAACGTTATGTCGATTCGGGGAAATATGCTGATCGCACAGTCCGGCGGGCCTACCGCCGCCATAAACGCTTCCTTGGCGGGAGCTGTTGGGCAGGCCATGAAATGCCCGGAAATCGAAAAGATCTATGGGGCAAAAAACGGCGTGGAGGGAATTCTGCGGGAAAATTTAGTGGACCTGCGGCCCCTGCTGCGCTCGGAGGAGGATTTCACCCGCCTGAAGGCCACGCCCGCCATGGCGCTGGGCTCCTGCCGGAAACGGCTGGCGGAAAAGCCCGATCAGGAATATGAAGCGCTGCGGGAAATTTTTCACCGGTTCGGGATCCGATACTTTTTCTATATCGGCGGCAACGATTCCATGGACGCCGTGAAAAAGCTTTCCGCTTATTTCAAGGCCTGCGGCGATGAGATCCGGATAGTGGGCATCCCCAAAACCATTGATAACGATATGGCCTGTACGGATCACACCCCCGGCTTCGGCTCGGCGGCCCGGTACATTGCCACCTCTATGGCGGAAATTGCCTGTGACAGCGCCATCTATACCCCCGATTCCCTTACTCTGGTGGAGATCATGGGGCGCAACGCAGGCTGGCTCACCGCCGCCGCCGCTTTGGCCAGGAGGCCCGGCTGCACGGCTCCCCAGCTGATCTGCATGCCGGAGGCCCCCTTTGACGAAGAAAGCTTCCTCCGTCGGGTCAGGGAATTGCAGGCAAAGGAAAACCATTTGATCATCGCCGTATCCGAAGGCATTCGCTATGAGGACGGCACCTATGTGGCGGCCCAAAGCAAGCTGGACGCCTTCGGCCACCGGCAGCTTTCCGGGGCGGCCCATACTCTGGGCCGGCTTCTGCTGGAAAAAATCGGCTGTAAGGTGCGGCCCATTGAACTGAATGTTCTGCAGCGCGCCGCCGCCCATCTCAGCTCGGAAACAGATCTGGAGGAGGCCAGCCGCATCGGAGCGGAGGCGGTTTCTCTGGGGATCGCCGGAAAAACCGGAGTGATGGCCACCTTTGAGCGCATCTCCGATCAGCCCTACCTTCTCCGCTACAGCTACGCGGAGATCGATAAAGTGGCCAATGTGGAAAAAACCGTGCCGGTAGAATGGATCGATGGAGAACACATGGACATCCGGCCGGAGCTCATCCGCTACCTCTCCCCCCTGATCCAGAGCCCCAGCCAAAAGGAGCCTGGGCTTCCCACCTATTTTATGGTTTGAGGGGGCTGTTAACGTAGAATGAGCAATTTAAGGTCATAGTTCGATAAATTAGAATTTAGCGGGCTAAAGAATAGCACTAACCCCTTGCCTCCCCTGAAAGGGGAGGGGGACCACCGTTAGGTGGTGGAGAGGTTCCAGTTCACTGAAAACCCGTACAAAACCTGTGCTTTTCTGCCCTTCTTCGGAACCCCTCAGTCACGGCTTTGCCGTGACAGCTCCCCTTTCAGGGGTGAGCGCGTGCCGGTGGCACGCTGGTGCGAACCGACCGAGCCGACAGGCGAGAAGCCAAGAGTGTATGCTTAACTATAATTTATTGCTTTTCCCTTGCCCTTCCTTGCTAATTACTAATTCCTCATTGCTCATTGAATACGCCCTTCCGTATAGCAGCCTCACCACCATCCAGTATCTATAAAAAAGAGCGCGCCGCGGTTTTTCTTTCCGCGGCGCGCTCTTCTTGTTTTCAAAACTGAAAATACACAAAATCCTGAGGGTCGTATCCATCGCCATAAGAGCCAAAAATCAGGATCGCCGCGATCAGCACAAAGTACACGGCATAGCGCAGCGCCACGGTGCGGTTGATTTTTTTCGGCAATTCCCGCTGATGGATCAGCCAGTCCGCCGCGAACAGCAGCAGGGTAAAGGCGCCCAGCATGATAAGAGCCGGAAGGGATACGCCCAGCGCGCTCAAGCTGCCGTGAAGCCCGGTGAAGGGCAGCCGGAACAGAGCGGAAAAGATCCATACCGCGTCAGAAAGGGAATTGGCCCGGAACAGCACCCAGGCAAGGCAGGTCAGGAAAAAGGTGAAAACCACCCGGAAGCCGTGAAGCAGCTTGCTGCCCTCTTTGATGTGCAAAAGAGAAAACAGCTTCTCCCGCAACGGCTGCAATAATTTGGAAATCACTTGGTACAGGCCGTTTAGCAGGCCCCAGGCCACAAAGGTGAGGGCCGCGCCGTGCCACAGGCCGCTGACGGCAAATACGAGCATGATGTTCAAAAGGTGCCTCCCCTTGGAGCAGCGGCTGCCGCCCAGGGGGAAATACAGGTAATCCTTGAACCAGGAGGAAAGGGAAATATGCCACCGCCGCCAAAAATCCTGAATGGAAACGGCCAAATAGGGGCAGTTGAAATTCTCCATCAGGGTAAAGCCCAGCATTTTTGCGGAGCCCCTGGCAATATCGGAATAGGCGGAAAAATCGCAATAGATCTGTATGGCAAAGGCCACAGTGGCAAGGGCCAGCTCCGCCCCGGTATGGCTTTTTGGGGCGTTATAGACCATATTGACCAGCACGGCCAGGTTATCCGCCAGCACCATTTTCTTTAAAAGCCCCCACAGCACGGGAAGCACCCCATCCCGCAGGTTTTCCAGCCGGAAGGGATGGCGCTCCTTCAGCTGGTGCAGAATATTCCCCGAGCGCTCGATTGGCCCGGCCACCAGCTGGGGGAAGAAGGAGACAAACAGGGCGTAATCGATAAAATTCCGCTCCGCGCCGATCTCCTTCCGGTACACGTCCATGGTGTAGCCCAGGGCCTGAAAGGTGTAAAAGGAGATGCCCACGGGCAGCAGCACATCCAAAAGCGGCACTTCCAGCCCCAGGCCGAAAAAGGTAAAGGCCCGGGTCAAAAGGCCGGAGGCAAAGTTAAAGTATTTGAAGAAAAATAAAATGCCGAGATTTATGAGAAAGCTCAATGCCAGCCAAAGCCGCCGCTTTCCCCAGGCCGAGCGCTCCACCAGCAGGCCGCAGGCATAGGTGACCACTGTGGAAAGCAGCATGAGCAGGGCGTATTTCGGGTTCCAGCACATGTAGAAATAGTAGCTGGCAGCCAGCAGCTGCACGTTGCGGAGCTTTTGGGGCAGCAGATAATAGACCAGTACATTGGCGGCTAAAAACAGCAGATAAATGAGAGAATTAAAATTCATAAGCGCCCCCTCACTCCTTTGCCGGATTCAGCCTCAGGGGCTTGCTGTCCGCTTCTTTTCGCAGGTCATCAAAATGCGCCGCCCGCCACTGCCAAAGGGAGTCGTCTCCTTTTCCTCCGGGAGAAACGCCCCATTCCGGGAGCCTTTGTGCCAGATACCGGGAAAATTTTTCCGCACCCCGGTAGTTCAAATGCCGGGGGTCGTAAAAATCCGTGGAAAGGGCAAAGCCCATTTCCTCAAAATCCTCATTGAAATCCACAAGCTCCTGATCCAGCGCCTCCAGATCCTCCGTGATTCTGGTATGCCACTCTTCACTCAGCCGCTGGGGCAGCGGAGAAAGGAAAAACACGGGCCGGATCCCCTGCTCTTCGCAGAAGTCCACGATTTTTTTGAGAAAAACAGCGTCCTGCTCATATTCCTCGGCTGTTACCTCCACCTTCCGCAGGGAAAGGTCTTCGATCGGCATGACCTCGTCCAGAAAGGTGTAGCCTGCCAGAGGATCCTCTTCATAACCCAGGATCCCTTCTTTCAAGTCCCGAAGGGAAAGCTCGTCCCACCGGTCATGGTAAGCATAGAGCGGGAACAGCAGACCCGTGCGGTCGCTGCCCTGGGTCTCTTCCAAAATCAAGCTCAGCCGCTCCGCCCCCCAGGGCAGGAAGGTCAGGTTCACCTTCAGAGAGCGGTCGCGCTTTAACACAAGGCCGGTCACCTCGATAAACACCGTTTTGGGTGACTGTGTCTTGCAGGCCTCCCGCAGATAGCGGTAGGTGACGGGCAAAGGCTGAGTGGGCCCAGCCATCACAAAAGAGACCACGCCTGTTTCCTCATAGATCACGGAGGGGACAATATCGCAGTAGGCCAGGGAGGAGCCGAAAAACAGCACATCCGCAGAATCCGCCGGCTCCTGTTCGTACATGCCCCACACCGCGCCGTAATCGTGGCGCTTCGGCGTCAGCACCGGCACGGTGACGGCGCAGAACAGCACAAGCGCCAAAAGCAGGCAGAAAAGGCCCAAAAGCTCCTTTTTTAAGGACATGGGCTTTTCTCCCGTTTTCTCCGCTTTCAATTTTTCCACTGTTCCTTCGAATTTTTTCATAGCTGTTTCAGGTTTCCCTTCTCAGAGCCCGTGCCGCCGGAAAACGCACAGGCTCCTGCTGAAAATGCCTTTTCTCGTTGCTTTAGGATACCACAGAAGTCCCCTTTTTTCAATACGTTCCCCTTCCCTTGACCTTTCTTCCCCATCGTATTATACTAAATTGAAGAAAATGGCAAAGGGCGGGGAAGTTTTATGGAAGAGATGCTGGCGGCCCGAAACGCCGCGGAGGAAGCCGAAAAACCTACAAAAGTCTTTCTTGTTTTAAGTGTGATCCTGGGCGCGCTTTTGGGGCTTTTCTTTCTTCCCATGCTGTTCTACTGCTTTGCAGACACCGGTGAAATGCTGCCGCTGTTGTGCTTTTTCCTGCCCCTCGCCACACTGGGCCTGTGGTGCGCCTCAAAAGGCATAGACGCGCTGGTTCTGCCGAAACGCGTCAAATATGCCGCCATCGCCTGCGGCGCAGCACTTCTGCTGATGTTCCAGCTCCGGCTGGCGAAAGCTCTTTACGGCAACATTGCCTATGATTTTAACTACCTGTACGTGGCGGCCCGGGGCATGGCCTGGGAACGGACCCTGGGCGGCTGCCAGGAATATTTTGCCCGGTTTCCCAACAATCTCTTCCTGGCCCTGGCCTTTGCGGCGGTGATCAAGGTGGCCACGGCGCTTGGCATCACCAACCTGATGGCGGTGCTGACAGGGTGCAGCCTGGTGGCGGTGGATCTGTCCATCCTTCTCCTCTTCCTGTGCGCCCGAAAAATGATGGGCAACAAGGCGGCCTGGATGGCCCTGCTGTTCAGTATTCCCCTGATCTTCCTGCATTATGGCATTGTGAACCCCTATTCCGATACCTTCGGCATGCTGTTTCCTATTTTCCTTCTTTTTCTGTACCTGTACTGCCCGAAAAAAGAAGTTTCCGCCTGTCTGGTGGCGGCCCTGATGGGCCTTGCCGCCGCCGTGGGGTATAAGATAAAGCCGCAAACGGTGATCCTGGCCATTGCCATTGGCCTGACGGAGCTTTTCTATCACCGGATCGACAAAAAGCGGCTTCTACTGTTAACCCGGCGCTTCCTGTGCTTCGTTTTGGCTCTGGCGCTTTGTACCGCCGCGCTGAACGCCTGCATGCGGGGCCTGACCCGCCACGTGCTGCCGGATGAGCTGCGGGCGGAAAAGGAAACGCCCTTTACCCATTATCTGATGATGGGCCTGAATCCCGGCACTGGGGGCTTTATCAGTGAGGAGGATTACGCCGCTACCACCAGCTTCTCCACGAAGGAGGAAAAAATCGCCTACAACCTGCGGGTGACCAGAGAACGCCTTTCCGATTTGGGCATTTTGGGCTACGGCAGGTTCCTTCTGGAAAAAGGCCGTCACATTTTCCACAGCATTTACATGGATATGTGGGTCCGCACCCCCTTCCTCAACGAAGATCCCCTGAGTAAGGCCCTGCAGCAGACCTTCTGCCAGGGCGGCGCGGGCTTCTCGGTATATATGCAGTTTTTACAGGCCCTTTGGATCCTTCTTTTCCTGCTTTGGGTGCTGCCCCTCTTTTTCTGCCGGGAAAGCTACCGGGATAAGGCGGGAACTATCCTCCGCCTTTCCGTCATGGGCCTTACGGCTTTCCAGCTCCTTTTCGAAGCCGGCGCCCGCTACCGCTTCCACCAGTTCCCCATCTTCATCCTGCTGGCGGTGTGGGGGATGCAAAGCCTGCCGGGCGGGTTCCGCTCCACTTGGAGACGGCTTCGGGAAAGAGCTTCCGCCTTCCAGGAACGGGCGGCGGCACATAGGTAAATCATCATTTCTCCCATCAATCAAAAAGCAGTCCCCTAGGGGCTGCTTTTTGTATAGAGACCGTTACTCCTTTGCCTCGTATTTTTGCCACGACAGAACCAGGTACACCGTCCACTGTCCAAATCCGGAGTCTGTAATATGAAAACCCGTGAAATCAAAGATGCGCAAATGTGGGATATAAAAATATAAAAAAAGATACGGTGAGGAATCACGCTCTTGATCCGGTTCCTTTCGGGTTGACAAATAAGGAAAACACCGTATAATAAAGTCAAAATCAGCTTTTTGCAGCAGCGTGCATTCCGGAGATACCGCAGGCATATCTGTAACTTTCCGGAGGGGCGGCGAGCCGCCGCCCTGTTAATGAAAACGTGGGAACGCAATTTGCTTTGCAAATTGACCCCCAGATAAAGCTCCAACGAGCAGGTGCTCACTTCATGAGCAAGAGCTCGCCTCCGCTTCATCCGGTCATTTTGTGCTGCAAAAAGCTGATTCTTTTTTCTTTGTGAGGAAACCCTATGAAAATCAAAAATGAAACCGTCTCCTTTGAGGAATGGGACATGGCGTTCGTCCAAAAATTTGGCCCCGTAAAGGCCGCCGAGCTGGTATTGGCCTTTCGGGATTTCAACCCCCGGCTGCCCTTTCTTTACGACACCGTTCAGCTGGCGCATTTTCTGGGTACGGGAAGGAAAGCTCTGCTGAACTTTTTCCGGCACATCGACCGGGAATATCGCACGGTCAATATCAAAAAGAAAAACGGCGGCGGCCGAACCCTTCATGTGCCCAGCCGAAGTTTGAAACAGATCCAGAAAAAGATCCTGCACAAAATTCTGGATACTTTTCCCGTTTCTCCCTATGCCAATGCTTATCAGGCGGGTTCCGTCCTCCAAAACAACGCCGCGCCCCATGTGGGAAAGCGGTATCTGCTCAAGCTCGATATCACCGATTTCTTCGGAAGCATTTCCTTTCGGCAGGTTTACAGCGCCGCCTTTCATACCCGGTATTTCCCGAAACAGACCGGCGTGATTTTGGCAACATTATGCTGCCGGAATGATGTTTTGCCCCAGGGCGCCCCCACTTCCCCGGCTTTATCCAATTTGGTAATGAAAAACTTTGATAACAACATCGGCGCTTGGTGCAAGCGCCGGGGCATTGCCTACACCCGCTACTGCGACGATATGACCTTTTCCGCCGACAAACCCCTATACCAGGTCTATGAAAAGGTCAAAGATATGCTGGAGGAAATGGGTTTTGCGCTCAACGAAAAAAAGACCCGCTTTGTCACAAGCGCCAACCGGCAAAACGTGACAGGGCTTACCGTAAACGAAAAGGTTTCAGTCCCCCGTGACTACAAGCGCAAGCTGCGGCAGGAACTCTACTACACCCTGAAATTCGGCCCCCTTGAAGCCATGTACATGGCTCCCGCGGCGGATTTCCGGGCACAGGCGCGGGCAAAACCCCACCGTTCCCAAACGCGAAAGAGAGAGCTGCAATATCTGGATCATCTGCAGGGAAAGCTTCATTTTATCCTGCAAATCGAGCCGGAAAACCAATGGTTTCAGAACGCCGCGGAGCAGCTGCACCGGCTGTATAAGGAGACAGCGGCAAAACCGCAGTGGGAAGAATAAAGAAACTGCACGATTCCGGCTGATCGGCAATCTGCCGCAGACAAGCGGCAGACAAAAGGAAAAGCCTGAAACAGGAACGGACAGGGCATGGAGCTTGTCCAAGCCCTCTTTGCAGTATGATATTAGTAAAGGAAAATGAAAATGGAAGATTTGAAAAATCTGGTTGTTGGGCTGAAAAATGAACAAGACGAAGGGGAACAAATAAAGATTTTGCAGCAAATCAATGAGTTCCTTTTAACAAGGTATGTCATACAAATCGGCAATTTAGAAATTGAGCCTTTGTTGGTAGAAGCTTATTACTATGATGGCGGGGTAAGCGGGTTCAAAGATGAAAATTGTCATAAGCAGCCAAAGCAAAAAGGGGAGGAAAACTTTGGAAAGCTATATTTTCATAAAAAGGGATACGGCGGCGTTGACTTGTGCTTATCCCACGGAGACTATTACCTTTCTTTCTTGCTCAAATGCTCCCGGATAAAGAACCATGATACCATTTGCCGTCAAACTACCCTTTACGATGTGCTGAAGCAAGAATGCGAAGCGCAGCTGGTTCCCAAAGCTCATGGAAGTAAGAGTCAAATTGTCCACCTTCCACGCAAAGGTCTTACAAAAGAAACTTATAAAACAGAATCGCTGGCATCCCTTTTGGTGAACGAAGTGATTCATAAGCCTGTCGCGGTGTCGCTGGCCAAAGGGAAACAGTGGACTCTTGCAAAATATGCAATAGAGCACCAAAAGAAAGAAATAGAATCAGCAACTGATTTCCTAAAAAGGGAAAAGCTTTATGATGCCAAACTGGAAGAAAGGTATTTTAATGACGCCTTGGATTACATTTCCAAAAATAGCTTCGCGGGACTCGGGGAAACATGCTCGGATAGCAAAACAGCCCTCTCATGCGTCTGATCCCGCATGGAAGGGCTGCTTCGTGTTCACACCTTAAAATCCGGTTATTTTTTCGCCTCGTATTTCCGCTTGGTGGCAAGGCCGCCCCGGATATGGCGCTGTGCCTTATTGACCGCCAGCACGTTTTTGACATCCCGGTACAGGCCGCTGTCGATATATTTTAACCGCTGGGAAACGTCCTTATGCACCGTACTTTTGCTCACGCCGAACTGTTTTGCCGCCCGGCGGACGGTGGCCTTGTTTTCTACAATAAATTCCCCTAACCTGGTGGCTCTGTCATCGATCACATTATTTGCCATATAGAACACCCCTTTTTGGTGTTTTATATGTATGCGGTAAAAAGGGCCGGTATGATGACGGCTATGAGATATCAGACATAAAAACATAGAAGGTTTTTCCAATAATCATCGGCGGCGCCTGTTTTGCGTTGCCAGAGTAGGGGCTGTTTGAAAATAGAGAAAACGCCTGCTTCTGGGCAATAAGACGGTGTTTTTGATTTTTCAAACAGCCCCTAAGCTTTGACACGTTTTCCCGCATCTGCTATAATTTCTGTTGGACAAAACAGGAAGGAGCACTGCTTTATGGCAAAATTTATTCCCTATGAGAAGCTTTCAAAAAAAGAGAAACGAAAAATTGACGCCGCCGGGCGGGGCAGCTGGAACGGGTTAAATCCCGTCACACGGCGACCCGCAAATCCCAGGGCGTACAACAGAAAAAAGGCACAGAACCCAAAGTATGATCCCGATTCTGTGCCTTTTTCTTTTGCCTTGCTTTCCTGTGCTTCTATTTGACTTTGCGCTTGTTTTCCCCGCCTATAGCAGCCCCTTTTGTTCCTTCCACTCCAGGACCCGGCGGACGGATCCCTCAATGCGCTTCTGCGGCACGGTCCCGTTTTTTGCCGCCGAGAGCAAGGCCTGATAGTCTTCCATCCAGTCGGAGGTCAAAAGCAAGTCGTTTCCCGCCAGGAAAGCCGCCACAGCGGGGGACTCCCCGCCGGTATAGAGCCCGATGGCGTCCATGGAAAGGTCGTCTGTCATGATCACGCCCTGAAAATGAAGCTCATTCCGCAGGATCTCATGGACCGCTTTCGAAAGGGAGGCGGGTTTTTGGGGGTCCATGGCCGTTACGATGTTGTGGGAAACCAGCACGCTGGGGGCCCCGGCCTTGATCCCGGCTTCAAAGGGCAGAAAATCCTCCTTTTGAAACTGCTCATAGGGCCTGTTGTCAATGGAGATCCCGGTGTGGGTATTCAAATTATTGCCGTAGCCGGGGAAATGCTTCAGCGTTCCGGAAAGGTTCTCCTGCTCCATGGTCTCCACCATAGCGCCGATCACCCCGGCTGCTTCCCTGGCGGGAACGCCCAGGGTGCGGCTATACATATAATCTCCGGGATCGGTGGACACATCGCACACCGGAGCCAGGTTCAGGTTTACCCCAAGCTCCAGCAGCAGTCTGGCCTTCGCCTCCGTATCGGCGCGAATGCCCTCAACGCCGCCCTTTTGGTAGATCTCCTGAGGAGAGGCAAAGGGGGCAGAAGCAAGCTTGGGATTGGAGCTGATCCGCACCACCGAGCCGCCCTCTTCATCGGCGGCGATGAGCAGCGGGAGCTTTGCCGCTTTTTGCAGGCCGCCGGTCATGGCCTGCACCTCCGCCTTGGTTTTCCCTTGAAAATCCTTGGCATACAGGGTGTAGCCCGCAGGCTGATACCGCTTTGTCAAAGCCGCCGCGCTGCCGCCGGGATAGCGCGGCAGAAAAAGCTGGCCCACCTTTTCCTCCAGCGTCATGCCGGACAGAAGCACATCGATTTTAGACGGCTGCGGCAGGGGGACCGGCTCTGTTTGGATCGTCTTGTTCCGCAGCACATTCCTGGCGCTGTAAAAGATCTGGGCCAGCTGCGCCCGGGTGGCGATCCCCCGGGGGTTCAGCACAGCGGCGGATTCCCCGTGCAGGATCCCCTGATGGATTGCCCAATCCACAGCGGTTTTCGCGTAATCGGAAACCTGGGAATAGTCCCGGAAGGAAGGCGCTGCCGTGCCAAGGGAGATATCGTTTCCCGTACAGCGCGCATACCGGTACAGGATGGCCGCGATCTGCTCCCTGGTAGCCGGTGCGCCGGGCTGGAACCGGAAATTCCCCGTGCCGGAAACAATGGCGTACCGCGCTGCCCATTCCACAGAGGAAGCGTACCACTGCCCGGGAGCCACATCCGTAAAATGCTGTTCTATGCTGTCTGCCTCGTCAACGCCGGACAAATTTGCCAGCACCTTGACCACCATGGCCCTTGTTACGATCCCGTGGGGGTCGAACCGGTCGGCGGAAATCCCGTGAAAAAGGCCCTGCCGGTAGGTGTAGGACACCGCCGCGCAAAACCAATCGCCGCTCTTCACATCCTGAAACGGCAAGGATGTCCCCGCCGCCGAAGCGGGGCTGAAGGCGAGAACAGCAGCAAGCAGAACAGATACCAGGCAAAGCCAAAGCTTTTTCATAAGAACCCCTCTTTTCGGCCGGGATTTGCAGCAAGCAGGACAAGATTGCGCCCTGGTTTTTTCCATTATACCAGTTTCCGTCAGGAAAAGGCAAGCTTTCCCCCAAATATTGGCAGGTAACGCATAACAGCCAGCCTTCCCGTGCAGAGAAGACTGGCTGTGCGTTGTGAATGATGAGTGAAACCGAGGGGAAGGGTGGTAAATTATTGTTTAGCACACTAACGACCCCCACACACTGTCATCCTGAGGAGCATAGCGACGAAGGATCTCGGTTAGCAGCAACCGGCGCATAAAGGGAATTTGTAGCCACTGG
>JAETPP010000392.1 GCA_021771115.1 Bacillota bacterium
TGGGGCGTCCCTGTCCGGTACTGGTTTCCCCGTCCCACCGTTCCCCCCGTAACCGGCGCCGTATCTTTGCCGGTCAGACGGTTCATCATCCGGTAAACCCGGCTTTCCCCCTGATAAATCCATGTGTAAAATCTGTCCGCATTTACGGAGACCAGCGGAAGCACGGCCAGAAAGACAGCCAGCACGGCAATCCCGGCGGCGAGACTGCTCCTTTCCAGTATCCGCCGCTTATTTACACCTTCAAAAGAAGTCCTCCATGCCGCCCCTCCGTCCGTCTGCAGTATCCAGAAAGCCGCCTGGAACAGCGCAAGCAGCAGAACCGCCCCAACTCCTGCCCGGATTCCCCAGAGCGGCGCCAGAAGCAGCAGCCCGGTGGTCATAAAATATAGCAGCCTGTGGCTTCTGATCAAAAATTCCAGCATGGCAGTAAAAAAGCCAAGCAGCGCCGCCATCAACAACGCCGTCTCCGTGACATCCATGGGCTCCGTCTTGGAGCCGCCCAGAATGCAGCCCGCAATATACCGAATCTGTTCCCGGAATACATCTTCCATCCCGAAAACCACTGCCCCATAAGCCGCCACCGCCCCAAGCACAAGCAGCAGATACGCCCATCTGCTCCCATAATAAGTATACCAGATTGCCCAGCACAGCAGCGCCGTCAGCGGGTAAACCACCCATTCAGCGAAGGAAATCCCCTTCAGCGAACCAAAAAGGAGCAGGACTCCGAAGACACCTGCTTCAAAAAAGAAAAGCGCTGCAGACGGACGCCCTTTTTCTTCCGGATCTTCTACACCGGCTCTGATTTCAATTCCATTCATTGCAGCACCTCTTGTTCCTGTTTATCAATCCCGAAATGCTTCTAGTGTTTGAGGAAAAAGTTTACATCTACAGTCCGCAGCATCCCCCATCAAGAACATATTTGCCTCCTGTAATCTGCTCTTCCAGATTATCCGCAGAAAATGTATAGAGCAGCGTATCATTCCTGTACAGCCCTAATCGCATGTCCAGTTTCAGAATCCCCCCGAGGCTCCCATTTTCCGGCTCCCATGCCTTTTCCGGCCCCCATATTGTTTGGGCC
>JAETPP010000084.1 GCA_021771115.1 Bacillota bacterium
GCTGGAACCCTTCCACCATGCAAAGCATGGTCCCCCGTCTCGCCTGTCGGCTCGGGTGCTGTGCCCCGGTGGGGCACGCCCAGCACCGACCGAAGCGAAAGCGTAGACCGGTTCGCGTCAACGATCTCAGCTGTCGCTTCGGTCGGGTCAGAACGGTCTCCACCGGAGACCTTCCCCCCACTGGGGCGTGCTCACCCCTTTCAGGGGAGGCAAGAGTTTCTGCCTTTTTGTTAGTGCTGCTAAATTCCAATTTACCGCACTAACTACCCTCTTTGTCATCCTGAGGAACGGAGTGACGAAGGATCTCGCCCTTCCCTCTCTCCTGAGGAAAAGGGCAAAAGGACGAGATCCTTCGTGAAGATGCGGCGCATTTGAAAAATGCGTTGTATCTCTTTTCTCAGAGATGACAGGGAGGGAGCTCAGGATGACAAGGAGGGAACTCAGAATGACAGAAAAAAAGCCCTTGTCCTTTCTAACAACTAATGACTAACAACTGCCCTCTTCTCAAAGCACGCAATACTGCTCCATGTAGCCTTCCATGGCCTTGAGAAGCTCCGGGTCCGCGCCGGAGGCCTTCAAATACTCGTGAATATCCACCACGGTGACGATGGGATGCACCTGAATGCCGAATTCCTCCTCCACCTCCATAATGGCGGTTTTACCGGGCGTTTTGCCTACCTCGCAGCGATCCACGCTGATGAACATGTGGGGCACCCGCACCTGGGCGCAGGCGGTGAGGACCGGCATGGTCTCCCGCACGGCGGTACCCGCGGTGATCACATCCTCGATGATGATGACCTTGTCGCCGTCCTGGGGCTGGTAGCCCACAATGCTGCCGCCCTCGCCGTGATCCTTCGCTTCCTTCCGGTTGAAGAAATAGGGCTTGTCGATGCCAAAATCCCGGTACAGGGCCGTGGCGCAGGCACAGGCCAGGGGGATCCCCTTGTAGGCCGGGCCGAACATGGCCTGAAAGTCCTCTCCCACGGCTTCCTTGACCAGAGCGGCGTAATAGCTGCCTAGCTTCGAAAGCTGAGCGCCGGTCTGATAGTTTCCGGTGTTGACGAAATACTGGGTGTGTCTGCCGCTTTTGGTGACAAAGTTTCCAAAGCGAAGCACATTCGCGGACATCATAAATTCAATAAATTCCTTTTTTTGCGCTGTCAGCATGTTCATTTCCTCTTTTCCGTTTGATTTGGCAGAATGGAGGGAAGCCCGGTTTCAAAGGTGACCGTGGTTCCATCGCTTTTGGCAAGCACCGTTTGGTCCTCATCGGTGCGGTAAACCGTGGTTCCCAGCTTTTGCAGCTTTTTCAGGGTACCCTCGTGGGGGTGTCCGTAAGAATTGTCCTTTCCGCAGCTGATCACCGCGTACCGGGGATTTACCGCCTTCAGAAATTTTGCGGAGCTGGAGGTGCGGGAGCCGTGGTGGCCGCATTTGAGCACATCAGCGCTGAGTTCATATCCATCCTCCAGCGCCAGGGCCTCGCTTTCCTTTTCCGCGTCTCCCGTAAAGAGAAAGGCCGTTTCCCCATAGGCCAGGCGAAGGATCCCGGAGAAGTTATTGAGATCCTCCCAATCCGCGCCCGGCTGCGGGGCGGAAACCTGAAGCTTCGCGCCGGCGGGGCAGGGGATCTCTGTGTTCTGCTCCAGGGGAATGGCGGTGAGCCCTTTCTTTTCCAGAGCGTTTAACAGGGCCTCATAGGCCGGGGTGGTGGGTACTTTTTTATCGGGCAGCCGGGGCATGTAAAAAGAGCCGATCTCAAAGCGCTGCACGATCCTTGCCATGCAGCCCATGTGATCGGTATGGGGGTGGCTGCAGATCAGGGCGTCTATTTTTTCCACGCCTAAAGCGCGCAGGCCTTCTGTCAGGCCGTCCGCATAAGCGTATTCCCCGGTATCGATCAGGATATGAAAGACCCCGTCTCCGTTCGGAAGGCGAATGAGCTCGCTGTCTCCCTGACCCACATCCAGAAAATACACCTCCAGCCCCTCCGGCCTTTCCGCCGGGGAAAAGCTTACAGCGCCAGGCGTCTGCGGGCCATTTGCCGGGAGCTCTTCAAAAAGGCCCTGGTTTTCCGCCCAGAGGAGCAGCAGGGCGATCACAAGGGCTGCGAAAAACGAGCCTACTCCCAGCTTTTTTCGGGAGCGCCTTCCTCCTCTTTTCATGCTGTTACCCTCCCTTCAGAAAAAAACGGCGCCCCGGCGCCGTTTTTTATTCCTCATCCTCCACAGACTTTTTGTACAGATTAAAGCGAAACAGCTTGGATTCGTCCGTTTCCTTTTCGCACATGATAAAGGCCTCCGCAATTTTTCCGCCCTCAATGAGCCGGGTCAGGCCCACCAGCTGGCAGAGCTTACTTTTCAGGTTCAATCTGTCGCCGTCCCGGGTCATCAAATAGATCTCCCCTTCGCAGCCGTCCAGCACCTTCAGAAACTCCGGTACATCCACATCGTGCAGCTCGACCATTTTTGGAGACATAAAAATTCCCCCTCCTAGATACTGGATGCTAGATGCTGGATGCTGGAAAAGGACATGCCCTTCCGTCATGCTCCGGCAGCAAGCTTCCGTATTTGTAGCTTAGTATAGCACAATTTCGAAGAATTGGCAAATCCCTGCCTGTTAGATGCAACAACTAACAGCAAATGGCAAAAGGACGAGATCCTTCACTTCGTTCAGGATGACAGGTGGGGAGGTTCAGAATGATAGGCGGGGAGGCTCAGGATGATAGGGAAAATGTTCAAAAAAGCAGAAGGACCTGCCCTTCCTTCTTTGCTTTGGGGGTAAAACCCCCAAAGCCACCACCGTCTAGAATCTAGAATCCAGCATCCAGCATCTAAACGCTCTTCTCTAACAACTAACAACTAATTTCTAACAACTGCTCTTTTCCCAGCACTCCACCTCCTCCAGCGTCGGCAGGGAGGGCTGGGCTCCTTTCCGGGTAACGGACAGGCTGGAGGCGCTGATGGCAAAGCGGACGGCTTCCTCCGTGGAAGCTCCGGCGGCAAGGCGGCAGGCGAAGGCGGCGGTAAAGCAGTCTCCGGCGGCGGTGGTGTCCACCACGGAAAGATTTTTCGGCGCGGAGAAATATGTTTTCTTCCCGTCCTTTTCCAGCAGGAAGGCCCCTTCTCCGCCCAGGGTAATCAATACGTTCTGCACGCCCTTTTCCAGCAGGGCCGCCGCCGCGGCCTCCGGGTCTCCCTCCGGCAGCCCGGAAAGCTGGGCTGCCTCGCCCTCGTTGGGCTTCAGAAAGTCGACGCAGGCGTAGAGCTCGGGGGGAAGATCCTGCCGGGCGGGGGCGGGATCCAGGATCACCAGCTTGCCCCGTTCTTTGGCCTTTTGGGCGGCAAAAACCACGGTTTCCAGCGGAATTTCCAGCTGGAGCACCAGAATATCGCAATCGAGAAGCGTTTCCAGGTTTTCCTGAAGATAGGGGAGATCTACCCTGAGGTTTGCGCCCTGGGCCGCCACGATGCTGTTATCTCCCGTGCTGTCCACACAAATAAAGGCGGAACCGGTGGTTTCCCCGGCGACCCGGCGGATATGGCTTGTTTCCACACCGGCGGATCTCAGGTTTTCGCGCAGGGTCTCTCCGGCCCCATCGGTTCCCACCGCGCCCAGCATGGTGACAGAGCCGCCTAGCTTTGCGGCGGCATAGGCCTGGTTTGCCCCCTTTCCGCCGGGATTTGTTTTCAGCTCCCGGGAAAGCAGGGTCTCTCCCACTTTCGGCATGTGGGAGACCTGCATCACATAATCCATGTTCATGCTGCCGACTACCGCGATCTTTTTCATTTCCGCACCCTCTTTTCCGTGAAAAGCCTGGGAAAGGCTTTTTCTTTCCTTCAGCATAGCATGAATCTCTTCAAAAAGAAAGGGGATTTTTTACGACAAAGGCTCCGGCATTCGCCGGAGCCTTTGTGGATCGAAATGGTTGAGTCTCAATGATAAAATTTCGCAAAGAGCAGCCCTAAAAGAAGCAGGAGGGCGGAGCCGCCCAGCAGCAAGGGCATGGCGGCGGAATTTTCTTCTGTAGGGGCGGCGTTTTCCGGCATTCTGGAAAAGCCTTCGTTTCCGAAGGGCGGGGTAAGGGCGGCATTTTCCGAAGCGCCGTTTTCCTGCTGCCCATCGGGGAAAGAGCCGTCCGGAGAAGGCGCTGTCTGCTGCTTGTCTTCAGGCTCCTGCTCTTCGGGGGAGAGGGCTCCCGCCGCTTCTCCTTTTCCGGGGAAGCCGTTTTCCGCGCCGGGCCTGTCAGGGGGTGTGCCGCCCGGTTTTCCGGCGGCGTCGTTTTCCTGAGGGAAATTTCCTTCCCCGTTTTCTGTGGGCGGCTCCGTAAGGTTCGGCGTGTCTGCAGCCTCAACGTCCTCCGGGGCATTACTCTGCCAGGTCGTCTCTCTGTTTCCCGCCATGCGGCCTTCTCCCTTTCCCATGCCGCCCTGAGAGCCCATATCGGAAAGGGAAAGAGAAGATGCGTCCACCAGCCCGGTGCTGTCCGCTTCCTGGCCTTCGCTGGTGGAGGGAAGCTCTCCGCTCAGCTGCTTTGTCACGCTTTCCGCCCGCAGGAGGCAGAATTCCCGCAGGGCCTCCACGCCCTTCTGAAATTCCTCATAGGTGCAGAAGGCGGTGGGGTCTTTTTCCACATAGGGGGAGATCAGCTCCACTGTGCGCTCCATCAGCTCTTCGAATACGCCGCTTGTAAAAAAGCCGGAGATCAGCTCTTCCATCACCTGGTGGTACTGCCGGGTGTACTGTTCCTGCTCAAAGATCCAGGATACCATGGGCCGCTGGGAAAGCCCCCCGGAGCTGACAGGGGAATCGATGGGGGAGTTTACCGCCGCCGTGGCGCTTTCCGTTCCCATACCGCCGCCCATGCCGCCGAAGGCAAGGTTATAGTCCCAGGCCACCATGGAAAGCAGGCCGTCCTTTTCATAGAGATAGTAGTTGTGGATCATGGTGCCGGTGTAGCTGTCCTCGTTCAGAACGAAATTGTGAACGGCAAAGTAGCGCAGTACCTCATCCAGGTTGAGGCAGCTTTCCACATCGCCCTTGTTCAGCGCCTGGATGGATCGGATCAGCCGGGCCTTGTCCTGCTCTGTCACGGTATCGAATACGGCGTTGTCAAAGATATTCGGATAGCTTTCCGGGTCGTCATCGGAATAGCGCAGGAGAACATCATTGCTGCCGCCCATGCCGCCGCGCCCGTTTTTCCCTTCGCCCATGGTGAATTTTTCATTCTGATCGGAAAAATTCTTTCCCATACGCTCCGTTTGTTCCGGCAGGGCATCAAAGCTTTCCTGATCTCCGGGCTGGCGGTTCTCCGGAAGGAATTTGTTTTCCCCGCCAGCCTCGGCGCCGCGTCCGCCGCCGCCCATATCCAGGCTGTCCGGCTTATAAAGCTGCCCGTGGTTTGTGCCGTATTCCCGCTGGGCAAAAGCGTCCTCAATGCCCTCCACCGCCGTGTACAGGCCCCAGTCTTCCCCGTTTACCGTGATCCAGGCAAAGCTGGAAAGAGGGGCCTCCGCGCCCAGAAAATTCATCATCTGGTAGCAGAGGAAGTCCTTCATATAGGTGTTGTCCTGAATGGCGTTATTCAGGCAGAGCTTATCCAGGCCGTGATAGGTGGAATTGCTGTCGTAATGGTCAAACTCCAGCTTAAAGCTGTACCGGTCGCTTTCCGAGCCTGCCACGGTGTTCAGGGAGGAATTTCCCTTGGGGCGGATGCCGATATTGCTGTATTTTTCTCCATCGATCACCACGGTGCAGGAAATGTATTCCTCGGAAAGCACGTTTTCCAACATGGTTTCCCAATCGCTTTCCTTCGCCACAATGTCGATCTGATGCACCCTGTCTGTGGAAAACAGCTTGCCCACATAGGGCAGGTCCGCCGCGGCGGCCTCCAGAAGGGTGGTTCCAAAGCACAGGTACAGCACGGTAAGCAGGAGCATCACCGCCGTGCCCAGCCCACAGATCAAATCAGTATGCTTTTGTTTACTCATAGCAAAAATCCCTTTAAGCGTAAAAGTGGTTTCCTGCAACGGAACAAAAACCGAGATTCTTCGCGAAAGCAAAGCTTGCTTTGCTTTTTGCGGCGGCTCAGAATGACAGTGAGAAAGATGCGTCAGTTTTTTTGTTGTTCCGCCTTTCCCTCATCAAAATGCCCTTCTCTAACAACTAACAACTAATTTCTAACAACTCTTACCCCATATATTCTCCGTTATAGCTGACCAGCGCCGCGCCGGTCACGCCCACGATGCCGGTAAGGCCGTTCAGGAAAGCGGTGCTGCCATCCTTCAGGCGCACCTCGTAATTGAGCTCAATGCGGTCTGAGGTGATGGTTTTGCTTTTGATCGTCTGCTTTTCCACAGCGGCGGCAAGGAAATCCGTGACAAGCCTTTCAGCCTGGGGAGTATCGCAGGTGATCATGGCAATATAGGGCTGGGAGTGGGATTTGTGGTTGACGAACACCAGCAGCATCACGCCGATCACCACGCTGCCGAACACCGCCAGGGGGATCATGCCCGCCGCCAGCACAATGCCCGCGCCGATGGCCCAGAAGAGGTAGGCGATATCCAGGGGCTCCTTAATGGCCGTGCGGAACCGGACGATAGACAGTGCGCCCACCATACCGAGAGACAGCACCACATTGCTGGTAACGGCCAGGATCACCAGGGTGGTGATCATCGTCATGGCGATCAGTGATACCCCGAAGCTGGGGGAATACAGCACGCCGCTGTAGGTTTTTTTGTACACGAAAAAGATGAACAGCCCCAGAAGAAAGGCCAGCACAATGGCCAGCACCATATCCACCACCGTAACGCTGGTCACATTCTCCAGAAAATTGGATTTGAAAATGTCCTGAAACGTCGTCATAAAAAATCTCCTTCCGAATCTTTAATCACTAACAACTAACAACTAATTCCCCTGGCAGCCGCGTATTTGGAAAACGCCCCGGCGCTCCGGGAATTCAGCTGCACCAGATCCCGGATCAGCTCCGGCAGAAACTCATCGTATTTTACCTCCAGAAGCACCCCGTGCCCCGTCGGAAGCAGAAACGGCGGTCTTTCCAGCAGATCGGGAAAAAAGTCGGCGCTGCGGATCTCCCTGTCCAGCGTGACCCGCACATTTCCGGGAGGAAAAACAAAGGGCTCCCGCAGGTAGTCCACCACGGTTCTGGGCCGCAGTCCCTGGAGCTCCATTTTCAGGGCCAGCTCCCGGGCTGTTTCCCGGCCGCTTTTCTTCATCCAGCGGGTATCGCCGTGGAACAGCCGGGAAACCTCCTCCCTTGTCAGCCGGCAGCCGGATTTTCCACAAAGCCCATGCTGCTTGCTCTTCTTTTCCAAAACGAGATAGGAGGTATCGTCGTTGTACCAGCGAAGCCGGAATTTTTCCCGGCGGTCTGTGCCGTTCAGCTTTTCCCGAAGCGCCTTGTCCTCCGCATTGTCAAAATAGACGCTGCGGATCCTGTATTCCCCGGAGGGACCCGCATGGGGGTCCCGGGGCAGCAAAGCGCTGAAGCGGGAGCGCAGAGCGGCATATTCTCCGGGACTGAGGCAAAATTTGTATTCGTGCCGAAGCGGAGAAGACAAAAGATCCCATCCTTTCCACCGGGAGCGCCCGGTTACCCCGTCATTGTAAGGGCAAAGGCTGAAAAAAAGCTGAAACCAAAGCTTCAGCTTTCTTTCAGGTTTGGGTGCCATCATTTACAAGGCGGAGCATTCCGTGTACAATAAAAAGACAGACCTGTAAAATCGGAGGAATTTTCTTGCGTATTTTGGTAGTGGAGGATGAAAAGCGGCTGGCCGATACCCTGTGCGAGCTGCTGACGTACCATAAATATATTGCCGACGCGGCCTATGATGGGGAATCCGGGCTGGATAACGCTCTCACCGGGATCTATGACGCCATCATTCTGGATGTGATGATGCCGAAGAAAAACGGCTTTCAGGTGGTAAAGGAGCTGCGGGGGGCTGGCCTCAACACCCCGGTGCTCATGCTCACCGCAAAATCGGAAACCGCCGATAAGGTGGAGGGGCTGGATCGGGGCGCGGACTATTATCTCACCAAGCCCTTTGAGGCGGAGGAGCTTTTGGCCTGTCTGCGGGCCCTGCTCCGCCGGCAGGAGGAGGTCATCACCGAAAAGCTTTCCCTGGGGGAGCTGACCTTGAACCTTTCCTCCTGCGAGCTTTCCTGCGGAGTCCACTCCACCCGGCTGAGCAGCAAGGAATTTGAGATCATGCGCCTGCTGCTGTCCAACGCCGGAAACGTGGTGCCCAAGGAGACCCTTCTTCTAAAGGCCTGGGGGTACGATTCCCAGGCAGAAGACAACCATGTGGAGGTGTATATTTCCTTTCTTCGGAAAAAGCTGCTTCACATCCATTGTCCCGTTACCATTGAATCGGCCCGGCGGCTGGGGTATTATTTGAAAGCCTGAAAGGCGGGGGAAGGCAATGCTGAAAAAGCTTCGCAGAAAATTTGTAGCGGTAGTCATGGGGGTGGCGGCGGTGCTTCTGCTTGCCGTGTTTGCCGTGCTGGTGGTTTCCACAGAGAATGGAATGCGCCGTCAAAGTGAAGAAATGCTGGAACGGGCCCTGGACCGCAGGGCGTGGCAGGGAGGGGGCTGGAAGGAAGAGAACCGGGAAGAAGCCCCTCCGGAAAAGAAGGATTCTCCAGGCTTTTCGGGGGATAGGTTTCCCTGCTTTACCGTGCTGGTGGAGAAGGACGGTACGGTAAACCTGGGAAACAAGGCGGAGATTCTTCTGAGTGATTTTGGCACAGAGGAGCTCATGGAGCTTGCCCGTGAAGTGGCCCGGCGGGAAGAAGATCGCGGCGCGCTTTCCGCCTATCGGCTCCGCTATGCCAAAAGGCAGGGGGCAGAAGGAACGGTCATTGCCTTTGCGGACAGCTCCGCGGAATACAACGGCCTTGGGGAGCTGCTGAAGAATTCCCTGATCGTAGGTGCCTTGACCCTGCTGGTGTTTTTCGGCGCCAGTATCCTGCTGGCCCGCTGGGCGGTGCGCCCGGTGGAAAATGCCTGGAACCAGCAAAAGCAGTTTGTGGGGGACGCCTCTCACGAGCTGAAAACGCCCCTTACCGTGATCCTTTCCAACGCGGAGATGATCCTTTCCCACCCGGAAGAGCGCTCGGAGCGCTGGGCAAAAAATATTCTGGCGGAGGCCCAGCGCATGAAGGGGCTGACCCAGGAGCTGCTTACCCTGGCCCGCTCAGAGGACAGCGCCTATGTCCCTGTAATGGAGCGAATAGATCTTTCCTACCTGGTGACAGACAGCGTGCTTTCCTTTGAGCCCGCTGCCTTTGAAGGGGGATATGAGCTTTCTCACCGGATCGAACCGGGGCTGTTTCTCCAGGGCAACGCCGCCGGGCTTTCTCAGCTTTGCGGGATCCTGCTGGAAAACGCCCTGCAGTACGCTTCCCCCGGCGGAAGGATCCGGGTGGAGCTGCAGGCGGCGGGAAAGCTTGCCCGGCTTTCCGTTTTCAATGAGGGAAAGCCCATTCCGCCCGAGGAGCTGCCCCATATTTTCGAGCGGTTTTACCGGGGCGATCCCTCCCGTCACGGAGAAGGCCACGGCCTGGGCCTTGCCATCGCCCGGCAGCTGACGGAGCTTCACAAAGGAAAGATCTGGGCGGAAAGCGGAGAAGGGGGAAACACCTTCCTCGTGACTCTGCCGGGGGTGAAAACGGAAAGCAGGAAATAAAAGCTCGTCAAATTTACCGGAAAGCATGGCGATATCTGCCCGGTAAATTTGAGAAAAGCGAAAGCGGCAGCCACGCTGCTGCGCTGGTTCCGGTTTTGCAAAAACGGAGTATCCCCTCAGGCGTTGGTTTTTATTGACAACTTCAGGGAATATGGATATACTGATATTGAAAGGCGAATGTTTACAATGGAAGGTTTTCCTTGTTATCCACAGCATGTAAAGTCTGTGGGGCATTCAGCCTTCCTTGACTTTTAGAAAACAGTCGGATATTCTGATAGAAAAGGTATCACACAGGAATGCAGACTTCGGGGCTTGTCCGTATGAGCTGCTTATGTCCTGTGTGATATTTTTGTTTCGGGTGATAAGCCGGGAATGTGCTTTTTACGGCCCTGCTCCACTGTAAGTTTATGTTCTCGTTGACCTTTACAGAGGAATTGGGTATACTGATATTGGAACTCCTGAACTGGGTTGGAGCGCCGCCGTTTTTGGCGGAAGAGCCGTAAAAGGGAAGAGCCCCTGAAGTTTTTTTACTTTAGACTCCCCTCCAGCAGGAGTTCTTTTTTATGTCTGAAGTATTGTAGATGGTATTGCCGTTTTGCCAGCGTAGCAGAAATGATAACCGGATACGATTTCCCATCTGTACAATTGAGCGTTCCGCCGCTGGGTTATGGCTTCGTTGACTTTTATGGAAGAATTGGGTATACTGATGTTGGAACTCCTGAACTGGACTTGAGCGCCGCCGTTTTTGGCGGAAGAGCCCCTAAAGGGAAGGGCCCCTGAAGTTTTTACTTTAGACCCCCTCCAGCAGGAGTTCTTTCTTTTATGTCTGAAATATTGAAGATAGATTGCCGTTTTGCTCAGCGCAGCAGAAATGATAACCTGATACAATTTCCCATCTGTACAAGTGAGCGTTCCGCCGCAAGGGTAAGGCTTCGTTGACTTTTATAGAGGAACTGGGTATAGTATTTGAGAGGATATCGTCGGATGTTTTGGCGGCGCTTTGCGTTAGACCAATTTCGCGTTTGGGGATATCCTTAAATTTTGTTAAATCATACCTTGCCGCAGGGCATCCACTTTTTTCTTCAGATAACAAAAAGCCAGCAGTATACCCTTTCAGGCATACTGCTGGTTTTTTAGTAATTTAAGAGCTTTTTTAGATTCCTTCAAATTTGCAGGCAATCAGCTGTTTTGCGTGGTCACTATTTCCCTGGTACTTTTCAACTCCGCAAACATCCAAGGCTGCCCGGGCAACATCTTCAATACTCCATCCCATAATAGCATCAGGATTGCTTTTTGCCGTAAGCAGTCCCTGAATAAATTCGGGGCTCCTTTCATGAAGGATCATTCCGGCTAAAATAGCATTTGCAACCAGGTACGTGGAATTACTCTTAATTCCATTCAGAGTGTCTTCCCGTGACCCTTGATACATTCTGTTTACCTGTTCCTGCATAATATCAATTTTGGGCTTTGCTTCATTAAATCGTTTCTCCTTTTCTTCAGATGATTTTCTAATTTTCTCCTGTATTTCGTCACTCTGTTTTATCTCCGTCAATTTTCTCTACCTCCTCCTATCCCCTATGGTAAAAGCCGGTTCGTTTATCATAAGATAAGTTTCAATATCAAAATTTGTCATCCCGTCCAACACCTTTCGCTGCCGGTTTGAAACTCGGCAAAGCTTTCTTACTT
>JAETPP010000393.1 GCA_021771115.1 Bacillota bacterium
GAGCGCGTCAAGGAAAAGGAGCTGCCCGCCGATACGGTGAAGCTGATTTATGAGCATGGGGAACGGGAGATACCCGCCGGACAGTTTTTCAACGGCAATCCCGATTATGAGCTTGGAAAGTTTGAACGCTTTGAAGCCGTACCCAACGACCCGGACGCGCTGCAATCGCTCTTACAGGAAGAACGGCGCAGCCGGGAGCAGCTTCCGCCGGGGGATTTCAAGGCGCATATCGCCGCATTGCGGGACGGGCTGATTGAAACGGAAGCGCGGCGCATTGTACGGGAAATGAAGCGGCACGACACGCCGAACAGCCCCAACAAGACCCATTTCATGGTAGAGCTTTCCCCGGCGTTCATGCAGCTTGCAGCCACAAAGGACACTGACCGCCTTTTCTCCATGCTGCCCTACAAGACCCTTGCCTTTTCCAAAATCGAGGGCAGACATGGGACGTATGCGCTGATTGACAAGGGGGAGAACCGGGACAGGAAGATAAGGAAGCCCCGCCCCTCTATCCGGGCGCAGCTTAAAGCAGACAAGGCAAAGACCGCCCCGAAAAAGGCGGCGGCAAAAACAAAAAATCACGATATGGAGGTATGAGCATGATTAGACTGACTGTTGAAGAAACAAACCTTTTGAGCATTTACAACGAGGGCGGCAAGCGGGCTTTGATTGAGAATGTCAACGCCGCGCTGCCCTACATGGACGCGGATATGCGGGAGCTTGCAAAGCGCACCCTTTCCAAAGTGGACGCTTTGACCGAAGCGGAATTTGCAGAGCTTCCCATTTACGCCGCTGATGAAGTATGAACGGGGTTAAGCGGCTGACGCCGCCCCAGAGCCGGAAAGTCAACGCCCTTGTGCGCCGGACGTGCTGCAATTATGATAACGGGAACTGTATCTTACTGGACGACGGGGACGAGTGCGTTTGTCCGCAGCTCATTTCCTATTCGCTTCTCTGCAAGTGGTTCCGGGCTGCGGTGCTTCCCGCCGACAGGCTACTCTATGCGGAGTTTTACCAGACAGGGGACAAGAAGAAGTGTACCGAGTGCGGCGCGTTCTTTGCGTCAACCTCTAA
>JAETPP010000085.1 GCA_021771115.1 Bacillota bacterium
AAGGGCGTGTGCTATGACTGGGCGGCGCTGTTTGCCATTATGGCGCGCTATGTAGGCGTGGAAAGCTATGTGCACACCGGCATTCTGCGCATCGGCACCTGGACGGGACACCACGGCTGGACCGTACTGCGGATTCAGGGGAAGGATTATATTTTCGACGCCCAGCAGGATTGGCGGCTGAAGGAGAAATACGGCGCGGCGACCTACGAGTATTTCGGCATTCCCAAAAACGCCTGGTACGATTACACCCCGGAAGCGGCTGTCAACGCGGCGCGGGACAAAGGCTTTCTGCCGCTGACGGCGGATCGTACCCGGATAGCCAATATCACAGCGGAAGCCTCCCGCTCCGGCACGGTGGAGGGAACGGGCGCTTATCCCTGGGGTGCGGAGGTCACGCTCACCACCGTTGGGGAGAGGCCGCTTGTAGGCTGGTACAACAGCCGGGGCCAGCTGCTGGGTGTGGAAGAGACCTGCACCGTTACTGCGGAGGGAGATCAGAAGCTTTACGCCCTTTTTGAAGGCGATTATTTTGTGGATGTTTCCGAAAACGCCTGGTATTATAACGATATGTGCCAGGCGGTGGATCAGGGCCTGATCTACGGAAATACTCCCTGTCTTTTCGCACCGGAGGGCGGGATGACCCGGGCCATGCTGGCCGCAGTTCTGGCCAGGGCTGCCGGTGCGGATACCGAGGCGGCGGAGGCCTGTTCTTTTCACGATGTGGATCAAAGCGCCTGGTATGCGGAAGCGGTGAACTGGGCCTATGCAAACGGCGTGGTATATGGCGAAACGGAGACCAGGTTCAACCCCATGGGCAAGGTGACCCGGGAGCAGGCGGCGTCTATGCTGATGCGGTATTTGGAGAGCCGCGGAGTCGAAATTGCGGCAGAGGAAAACGTTGCCGGTTTTGCCGATAGCGAAAAGATCAGCTCCTATGCGAAGGAAGCCATTTCGAAGGCAAAAGCAGCGGGGATTCTGGCAGGCTACACAGACGGAACTGTGCGCCCCAGGGAGACCATCACCCGCGCGGAGGGAACCTCCCTGCTGATGCGCGTAGTGCGTTACGCGGCGTAACCTATTTCTTTTGTAAAACACCCTTTCGGGTACCCCTTTAGGTGCTCGAAAGGGTGTTTTTATGCAGAAATTTCCAAGGTTTAATGCCGGATCGATCGGAAAAAATAAGTAACGCAGAAATCGGCGGCGGTTGCGCTGCTGCACAGCACGATCAAAGATGGGCAGTTTAGCGCAATGAGAAATGAGTAATTAGTTATGAGCAATGAAGGCCGCCTTGCTGTCGCAAGGCAATAAAAACGGCAAATTGTAATTTAGCATTCTAGTAGTTAGTTGAGAGTGATTAGTTGTTAGAAAAAGATAAGGCCCCTATCTGTCATCCTGAGGAACGCAGTGACGAAGGATCTCGCCCTTGCATTCCCGAGGGAAAGGGCAAAAGGGCGAGATCCTTCACTTCGTTCAGGATGACAGAGAGGGTAGCCTGCTAAATCCCAATTTATCCAACCGCTTTCTTGCCCTTCCTTCCTGATTCTTCACTAAAAAATTTACATTTCCCCTTCCCGTATTTTTGAAAGGATGATGATCTCATATGAAGCGCATCGGACAGCGCACCTTGGAATTTACCGCTCCGCCCACTGTGCTGAGCCATGCCGCCATCGGCGGAAAAAAGGAAGCCCAGGGGCCTTTGGGGCCGGATTTCGACCAGACCTTTCAGGACACCAGCCTAGCGATGGGCAGCTGGGAAAAAGCGGAAGCCCAGCTGCAAAAGGAAGCGGTGGCCCTGGCCATTGAAAAATCCGGCATGACCGCCCAGCAGATGGATTTGATTTTTGCGGGAGATCTTTTGAACCAGTGTATTTCCTCCACCTTTGGCCTTCTGGATTTCCAAATCCCCTTCCTGGGCCAATACGGGGCCTGCTCTACCATGGCGCAGACGCTGCTTATGGCCTCCATTATGGTGGAAAGCGGAGCGGCGGAGCATGCGGTAGCCGTTACCAGCTCTCATTTCTGCTCGGCGGAGCGGCAGTTCCGCACGCCGCTGGAATACGGCTCTCAGCGCACTCCCACCGCTCAGTGGACCGCCACGGCCTCCGGCTGCCTTGTGGTCGGCAAAGGCGGAGAGATCAAGATCCGCCACGGACTGGCGGGAAAAATTGTGGATCTGGGCGTGAAGGACCCTGCCAACATGGGGGCCGCCATGGCTCCGGCCGCAGCGGACAGTATCTATCAGTATTTGCAGGACACCGGCACGAAGCCGGAGGAATACGACGGCATTTTCACCGGCGACCTGGGGCTGGTGGGAACAAAGCTTTTGTACCAGTCCCTGGAGGATAACGGCGTGAATATTCAGAAGGTGCACAATGACTGCGGCCTGATGCTGTACGACAGGGAAGGCCAGGACGTTCACGCAGGGGCCTCCGGCTGCGGCTGTTCCGCTTCCGTGCTGTGCGGCCATCTTTTGAAGCGCATGGAAAAAGGTAAGCTCAAAAATATTCTGTTCTGCGCCACCGGCGCGCTGATGTCCCCCACCTCCCAGCAGCAGGGCGAAGCCATCCCCGGCGTGTGCCATGTGCTCCACCTGACGGCGGAATAAGGAAAGCGGGATTCGCAAATGCCGATGTCCCATAAGAAAGCAATTTGAAAACACGTTGAAATACAGAGTTACGAACACCGAAAAACACCGGAAAATGCAGAAAAGCTTTTCCCGGTGTTTTTCTATATATAGATCAAGATATGGATCAAGGTGCAGATCGCGCATCTGCAAAAATCCTTCTTGTATCGTTGGTTTTTCCGTGCTATACTGATGAAAACGCTGCCAGCAAAGAAAAGCGGAGCGGTTTGCTGTACTTTCTTGGCTCGTTCCTTTGAGATAAAAAATCTTGGAAAAATAAGAAAAACATTTGACTGAATCGGGAGGCTTTCCTATGAACTTCATGATGGAAAAATTGAAAAACGATCATGCGCCTGTCCCCTGTCTGTTTTATCCTATGATCAAAAAGAAAAATCTATCCGTGGCTGAAATTTTATCGGACAGCCGGAAACAGGCGGATCTGCTTCTTGAAATCGATAAGGAGGTCCCGTCAGGCGCGGTGGTGCGCATGACGGAGCTTTGGTGTGAGGCGGCCGCTTTCGGTATGGAATGCAGCATCGGGGAAGACGATTTTCCCGCGCTGGGAGAGCCTTTGTTTTCGGAGCCGGATGAGTTCGAAAATCTTCAGATTCCTTCTTTGGATCGTGAGCCTCTTTGTTCGATGATCGAAGCAGTCCGTTTGGCGGTGCCGCAGATGGAAAAGCCGCTGATCGTGGGAGTGACCGGCCCTTATACCCTTGGCTCCGTCTTAAACGGTTCAGAGGATTTTATGATGAACTGTATGACAGAGCCGGAAGCCGTGGAAGAGTTCTTAATTAAGATCACCGATTTTCTGGTGGAATATAGTTCCGCTTATAAAGCCGCGGGAGCCGCCGCGGTCATGATCGCGGAGCCTTCGACGGCGATGGTTTCACCGACTATGATGGAGGAGTTTTCAAACAGGTATTTGAAAAAAATCATTTCCGCGCTGCAGGACGATCATTTTTCCGTACTGTATCACAACTGCGGCAGCGTAAACGCTCATCTGGAAGTGATTTCTGCCTTGCCTGCTCATGGGTTTCATTTTGGAAGCGACGTCGATTTATCCAAAGCGCTGGAGCTGATGGGAACTGACCGTCTGGTAATGGGGAATATCGACCCCAGAAGCTTTCTCGGAACAGACGATTCGAAAATAGAAGCTTCTGTGCGTTCTCTCCTGGAAAAATATTCGGCTTTTGAAAACTGGAGGCTTTCTACCGGATGCGATCTTTCTCCTTCTGCCTCGCCGGAGGGGATCCAGGCCTTTTTTGAAAGCGCGTCCCAAAATCAGTGAAACAGATCAAGCGGAAAGGGAAGAAAAAACAGGAGCGGGCGCCTTCCGCTTCGCCCGCTCCATATTTTGTCTGAAAACAGTGCGGCAGCAAGGGAGAAATCCTTTGCTGCCGTTTGTATTACAGCAATCCTTCCCGATCCGGCATGGCCGAAAGAAAGTCCTGCTTTTTTACGCCGTGGTTGCTTACAGCAGCGTGATATTCCCTTCCTTACACACCCTGCGGGTTTCGCTGTCCCACAGGGAGGCCTGCACTTCGCCGATGTGGGCCTTGCCCAAAAGCAGCATACAAAGGCGGCTTTGCCCGATGCCGCCGCCAATGGTCAGGGGCAGCTCATTCTGTAAGAGCATCCGGTGGAAGGGCAGCTTTCTCCGGTCGTCACAACCGGCCTCTGTAAGCTGCCGGTCCAGGGATTCCGCGTCTACCCGGATCCCCATGCTGCTGATTTCCAAAGCGCAGCCCAAAGGCTCGTGCCAGAACAGCAGGTCGCCGTTTAAGTCCCAATCGTCATAGTCCGGGGCCCGGCCGTCGTGGGGCTTGCCGCTTTTCAGCTTTCCGCCGATCTTTTTGATAAATACGGTTTTGTGCTCCTTGACAAAGGCGTTTTCCCGTTCCTTGGGAGAAAGCCCGGGCCATTTGTCCTCCAGCTCCTGAGAGGTGAGGAAGGTCACATCCCGGCAGAGCTCTGTTTCCAGCTGGGGGAACTGCCACTGCAGCTCATCCAGCGTGCCGCAGATGGCGCTGACAATGCGCCGCACCGTGTCCTCCAGGTAGCTTTCATTGCGCATGCTTCTGTCGATGACCTTTTCCCAGTCCCATTGATCCACATAGATGGAATGCAGGTTATCCAGCTCCTCGTCCCGGCGGATGGCGTTCATATCGGTCACAAGGCCGTTTCCCACATAGAAATCGTAATCGTGCAGGGCCAGGCGCTTCCACTTTGCCAGGGAATGCACCACCTGGGCGTCCCCGCCCACCGCGGGTACATCGAAGCTGACAGGCCGCTCCACGCCGTTCAGGTCGTCGTTCAGGCCGGTGGCCGGATCCACGAAAAGGGGAGCGGTGACCCGCTTTAAGTGCAGGGCCGCGCAAAGCTTTACCTGAAACACGTTTTTGATCAGCCCAATGGCCTTTTGGGTCTCATAGAGAGAGAGGGCGGCCTGATAATTCTTTGGAACAATGGTCATGGCGCTTACCTCCTTGCGGGGGAACGGGCTTTTCCCGAGGAAAAGCTCAGTTCCTTCCGAATTTTTCAAATTTCAGCTGCCGGGGAATGAATTTCTTGATGGCCTCCTGAAATTCCTCGTCCGGGTCGAATACCAGAAGGGTCTTGCCGGTTTTCTTTCCGCGAACGATCATGTACCAGGAGCCCTCATGGCTTGCGGACTGGGTGGCGAACACTCTGGTGTCAAAGGAACGGTTTTTCAGCCTCGCCTCGTTTTCCAGGTAGACGCCGATATCCTCGCAGCTGTCGCATTCAAAGGCGGTCATGCGCTTGCGGGTGGAGCGGTTCAGGATCTTATCCACGGTGATATAGCCGTTTGTCAGGCTGTACTCATATTCCAAAAGCCGGGCGCTGATCAGCTTGTAGCCGCCGAATATGGCCCCCGCCGCGATCAGCAGAGTCAGGGTGGGGAACTGGATGATGAGAAAGCCCACCACAAAGCCGATGAAGGAAACCAGCACGATCCCCACCACGATCCCCACCAGGATCAAGGCGTCCTTTCCCTCAAATTTTTTCTTTACCATGCGTTCAATAAATACGTCTCCCATGTGCTTCTTATCCTTTCCTCGAGATAAAATAACAGTTTTTTTCAAGCTTTTTTCCAGATATCCAGTGCAGGGCTATTGGTAAATTTCCCGGCGGTGCCCCACGCTGAGGGCGGTAATGATCAGCCTTTGATCTTCAATCATGCAGAGCAGGCGGTAATCTCCGATCCGGTAGCGCCACTGTCCCTTTAACGCCGCCACAAGAGCTTTGCCCTGCGCTCTTGGGTTTTCACAGCCCACTAAATGTTTTTCGATCCAGGCTTTGATCATTTGCTGGGTATACCGGTCGAGCTTTCGGAATTCCCGGTCAAACCGCGGCGTTGTTTCAACGGCGTATTTCATAGATCCAGTTCCTTCCAAAGCTCCCCGATGGGCTTGCTCTTTTTGCCGCTTTCCAGATATTCCTGATAAGCTTCTTTTGCCACTGTGATATCGTACTCATCTTCAATTTTTTCAAACAGCGCCCGTTTGAACGCTTCTCCAACAGATATGGCATGGAGCTTAGCGTAGCTGTCCGCTATGCGCCTTTCTTCCTCGGTAAGACGGATCGAGAATGCCATAGTATCGCTCCTTTCTATACAGTACATTGTACTGCGAACCGGCTGCTTTGTCAACTTCGCCGCAAGATTATTTTTCATCCCTTTTTACGGAAAATGCAGGGCGGGGCAGAGCGTTTTATCGGCGCTTACATCAGAGTCCGCGCAGGGCTCCTAAAAATGCTCTTGAAAAACTTATTTTCCTGTGATAAAATGGAGCAAACGCAGAGAAGAAAGAAAGTAGTCCCGCGCGGCGAAGCTGCTTTTTGCACACCCAGAGAGCTCGCGCCATCGGCTGGAAGCGCGAATGTGAGGCAGGCGGGATGAAGTTCCTTTCGGAGCGGCAGGGCTGAACCCGGTTTTCGGTGGTAGGCCTTGACGGCGCAGGCCACGTTACAGGCCGAAAGAAAGGGCGGGCGCTTTTTTGAGCGCTCTGCTGAACTTGGGTGGTACCGCGTAGTTTACACTTCGCCCCGGGAGCTTGGGGGGCGGAGTTTTTTTGTCCCCGAATCAGAAACAGAAAGGACGGTTCTGAAATGAACGAGAAGATCGAAGCACTGCAAAAACGCTTTGAGCAGGAGCTGCAGGAGGCCGGAAACAGCGAGGCTGTGGAAAAGCTGCGTGTGGCGTATCTGGGCAAAAAGGGCTCTGTCACGGAGCTTTTGAAGGGCCTAAAGGACGTGAGCGCCGAGCAGAAAAAGGAAATGGGTCAGCATATCAATCTTCTGAAAAAGCAGGTGGAGGAAAGGATCGCGGGCCGGGTAGAGCAAATTCGGGCCATGGAGGAGGAGCGGCTGATCGCTTCGGCAGAGCAATACGACGTTACTCTGCCCACCGCGGCACAGGGGGGCTCCTATCACCCCGTCACCATCATTCAGCGACAGCTGGAGGAAATTTTCGCCTCCATGGGCTTTGTGGTGGAGGATTTTAAGGAGATCGTTACCGACTATGAGTGCTTTGAGGCGGTGAATATCCCCAAGGATCATCCTGCCAGGGATATGCAGGACACCTATTATCTCGACAACGGCCAGCTGCTGAAGACCCAAACCTCCGCCGCCCAGAATTTTATTCTGCGGAAATACGGCGCGCCGGTGCGTGCCATTTTCCCGGGGCGGTGCTTTAGAAACGAGGCAACCGACGCCAGCCATGAGACCACCTTCTTCCAGATGGAGGGCATCATGGTGGATAAGAATATCTCCATTTCCAACCTGATCTATTTTATGAAAACCATGCTTTCCGAGGTGTTTGAGCGGGACGTGAAGGTGCGCCTGCGCCCCGGTTTCTTTCCCTTCGTGGAGCCCGGCTTTGAGCTGGATATCAACTGCCAGATCTGCGGGGGAGAGGGCTGCTCTACTTGCCACCATTCCGGCTGGGTGGAGCTTTGCCCCTGCGGCATGATCCACCCCAACGTGCTGAAGGAGGGCGGCATCGATCCGGAGGAATACACCGGCTTTGCCTTTGGCCTGGGCCTGACCCGGCTTGTGATGATGAAATACGGCGTAAAGGATATCCGGGACCTGAACAGCGGCAATCTCAAGGCGCTGTCCCAGTTCCGGCACGAATGATGGGAGAAAAGCCCGCCTATCGGCACAGGGCGAAAGAAACAGGAGAAAGGAAGAAACTCATATGCTTATTTCAATGAACTGGATCGGGGATTTTGTGGATCTTTCCGGCTTGGACCTGGAAGCGCTGATCCATCGTTTTACCCTTTCCACCGCCGAGGTGGAGGAAGTATTTCACATGGGAGAAAACCTGCGGGACGTAGTTGCGGGAAAGATCCTGACGGTGGAGGATCACCCGAATTCCCAAAAGCTTCACCTGCTTACGGTAGATGCCGGAGACAAGGTGTACGGCGTGGTCTGCGGCGCACCCAATGTGCGGGCGGGCATGATTGTTCCCTTTGTGAAGGAGGGCGGCATGGTAGGCGGCGTGGAGATCGGCTGTGCGAAGATCGCCGGGTGTGAATCCCACGGCATGTGCTGCTCCGAGCACGAGCTGGGCGTTTCCGCCGATCACTCCGGCCTGTGGGAGCTGCCGGAGGACACCCCCGTGGGTGTGGATATGACCGAACTTTATGCCATTCGGGATCTGGTGTTTGAGGTGGATAACAAATCCCTGACCAACCGCCCGGATCTGTGGGGCCATTACGGCATCGCCCGGGAATTCGCGGCCCTGACAGGCCGGGAATTAAAGCCCCTGGAAACCGTAGAGCTTTCTCAGTTCGACAGGCTGGACCCCATTTCCATCGAGGTGCTGGACAAGGAGCTTTGCTTCCGCTATTCCGGCTTAAAGGTGCGCAATATCACAAAGAAGGTAAGCCCGGTGAATATGCGGATCCGCCTGTTCTACTGCGGCAGCCGGGCCATCAATCTCCTGGCGGATCTCACCAACTACCTGATGCTGGAAATGGGCCAGCCCATGCACGCCTTTGACTGCGCCAAGGTGGACAGCATTGAGGTAAAGCGCTTCTCCGAGCCTTTCCAGTTCCAAACGCTGGACGGCGCGGAGCGTTCCATCGATGAGAATACCCTGATGATTTGCTCCAAGGGCCAGCCGGTGGCGGTGGCCGGAGTCATGGGCGGCCTGGCCTCTGAAATTGAGGACGATACCGACAGCCTCTTGCTGGAATCTGCCACCTTTGACGCAGTCAGCGTGCGCAGGGCCTCTACCCGGCTGGGCCTGCGGACAGACGCTTCCATGCGCTACGAAAAGACCCTGGACCCCGAAATGACCGTGCCCGCCATTGCCCGGTTTGTGAAGCTTCTTTTGGATATCGACCCTCAGGCAGAGGTCATTTCCCGCCTGACGGATGTTTACGTGAAGCACTATCCTCAGATCTCCCTGAGCTTTGACAAGCGCTATGTGGACCGCTACACCGGCATTGAGATTTCCGATGACCAGGTGCTTTCCACCCTGCGCTCCCTGGGCTTTGGGGCGGAGTACGACGGCGCGGAGTTCCGGGTGGTGGTGCCCTCCTGGCGGGCCACCAAGGATGTGACCATCAAGGCGGATATCATCGAAGAGATCACCCGGATCTACGGCTATGATAATTTTAAGATCTCCACTACCTTAAGCCCCTTGTATCCCAGAAAAAAGAGCGCGGCAAATAAATCAGATAATTTTGCAAAGGATATTCTGGTAGAACGGTACGGCCTGCACGAAGTCCATTCCTATATCTGGTTCGATGCCAAAAAATGCCGGGAATTGGGGATCGAGGTAGAGGAGAATGTAAAGCTTTTAAGCCCCCAGTCTCCCGACCATGAGACCCTGCGCACCAATATGGGTCCCACCCTTCTTTCCTTTGTACAGGAAAACCGGTCCTTTGGAGCGGAGTTCGGCCTGTTTGAGATCGGCAGAGTATGCGAGGGAACCAAGGAAAACGGCGAATGCCGGGAGCGGAAAACGCTGGGGATCGTGCTGTACAGCAGGACCCAGAGCGAAAAGGAGCTTTATTTCCGGCTCTTAGAGATCATAAAAACTCTGGGCAGGGAGATCAGGAGAACGGAGCTTTCCCTGGAAAACCGGGAGCCTGTTCACGCCTGGCAGCACCCCAGAAATACGGCGGAGATCTCCTGCCGGGGCGAAAAGCTTGGTTGGCTTTGCACGCTGCACCCCTCCGTGCTCTCCAATCTGGACCGGAAAGCAGCGGTGGCCTGCGCCCAGCTCGACATGGATACCTTCGCCGCCCTGCCCGCGGCAGACTTGGAATACCGTGAGCCCTCCCGGTTCCCCGGTATTGATTTTGACCTGTCTCTCCTTGTGCCGGATGGTGTAAAGTATGCTGACTTGTCACCGGCCTGGGCCCAGATAGATCCCTCCCTGCTTACCGGCGTGAGCCTGATCGATTCCTTCTCCCAAAACGGAAAGAAGAGCCTGACGCTCCGCTTTGCCTTCTCCTCTCAGGAAAAGACCCTCTCCAAGGAAGAAGTGCAGCCCGTGGTGGACGGCATTGTGGAAAGGCTTGAGAAGACAGGGGCGTCCCTTCGCTCTTAAACCCCGCGGCGGCTTCCCCAAAAAAGATTTTCACAAAAAGGAAGCCGGAAAACCTTGCAATTCCCAAAGATATCCTGTATGATAAAGGTTAGCTGGACGGCAACCCCGGGTTCCTATTTGTGCCGTCTGGCTAAACGAAAGGTAGGTGTTCCACATGCCGGAGGATTTTTCCAGCAACAATACCATCACCTTTTCCATGGAAGAGGTGCGGGAAGCAGACATGAAGCGCATCCTGCTTACGGTATACGATGCGCTGAAGGAAAAGGGGTATAACCCCATCAGTCAGATCGTGGGATATCTGCTGAGCGAGGACCCCACGTATATCACTACCCACAACAACGCCCGCAGCCTGGTGCGCCGGATCGACCGGGATGAGCTTTTAAAGGCCATGGTGCGTTCCTATCTGGGCGAGTGATGGGGAATCTGATGAAGGAAAGCGCGGTGATTTTTTGAGCGAGCAGAAAGCGGCGCCGAAGGCAAAGCAGGAAGAAAGCAGCTTCCCCACCTATAAGGGAAAGCCCCTGGTGCGCTCGGGCGATACCATTTATTACGGCAGCATGAAGGATAAATACGTCATCAAGATCGATGTGAAAACCAAGAAAAAGGTGGGCGATCTTGAGGTTGCCGACAAGGTGACGGTACAGCTGATGTATACCGATCCGGAAATTCGCACCAGAAAGCAGATCGTAAAGACCAGCGAGAAGAACGGGCTGTATCTGGCCCTGGATATCGCCGAAGCCTGGCTGACCAGAGCATTGGCAGAGTAAAAAGCAGCCGCCCATTGGGGCGCCTTCCGTAAGGAAGGCGCCCCAGTTTTATTCGCCGTTCGGCCAGTGATATTGCTTCGCAGTTTTATTGTGCCTTGCACAGTTATATTGCCTTACGGCAGTTGTGGAGCGAATAAAATAAAACTGAAACACACCGTGTTTCAATAACACTTCCCGAAAAGGGAAATATCACTTCATACGAAGTATGAAATAAAACTTATGTCCTTGAATTTAGCGAGATAGTTGTTAGTCATTAGTTGTTAGTCGTTAGAGATGGCGCCCTTGTTTGTCATCCTGAGGGCAGAGCCCGAAGGATCTCGTCCTTTGGCCTTTTACCTAGGGATCA
>JAETPP010000394.1 GCA_021771115.1 Bacillota bacterium
AGCCGTTTCCCTTCAAAATATCCGCCATATGCTTTTCCATCAATGCGATCTTTTCTTTTTTACCTCTGCCGCTGTAGCACACCACCTGGTTGCCGCAAACCACCATTGCATCCAGCGGCATACTGCCCTCATAGGCCGTCACCACCATCTCATAGGATGCAGCCAGCTTCCCCTTCTTCTTTTCCGTCAGTTCCACAATTTGGGCATCCCCAGGCTTTTGCATCAGCACCATAATCATATTCACCGCCGCCTTGGCTGCCGGCAGCACACCCAAAATCGCCACCAATGTAAACAGATTCTTTCTGGTGCCTGTCTGAATCAGCCCGGTAAAATACACCAGCAGCGAAATTCCAAACAGGATAATCGTGATAGCAGTCCGCTTTTTCTGTTCATACCGGATATAACCCGGTGCTCCTTTTGCAACCTTTTTCATTTTTTCGCCTACGCTTTCTTCTTATGCACATTTCGAATCGTTTTCCGCTTCTTCCCCTGCTCCGGGCCATGCCCGGCGCTTCTTTGCTTCGCACTGTTTTTGCCCGCCTTGCCTTCCGCCGCCCTGGCGCTGTCTGGTCCCGGCCGGCCTCCCTTTCCTTTCTCCGGCCGGATCAGGCAGCCGGGCCCGTATCCGATCAGATCCTCTCTGTGCGCCAGATGGAGGGCCTCCTCCACCATCTTACGGTTTTTCGGACTGCGGTACTGCATCAGCGCCCGCTGCAGCGCCTTCTCATGGGGATTTTCCGGCACATACACCGGTTCCATGGTTCTGGGATCCAGCCCTGTATAATACATACAGGTAGATATGGTGGAGGGGGTGGGATAAAAATCCTGCACCTGCTCCGGCATATATCCCAGATCCCGCAGATACTCCGCCAATTCCACCGCATCCTGCATGGTACAGCCCGGATGGGAGGACATCAGGTAGGGAACCAGATACTGATCCATGCCGCACTCCTGATTCATTTTCCTGTACTGCTCCACAAACTTCAGATATACGCCATGCTCCGGCTTGCCCATCTTCTCCAGCACCCGGTTGGAGACATGCTCCGGCGCCACCTTCAGCTGCCCGCTGA
>JAETPP010000395.1 GCA_021771115.1 Bacillota bacterium
GAACCGCCCGCTTTCAAGGTACCTCTGAGCAGCCTTATTTGTACTTGCGCTTGCGAGCTGCTTCTGACTTTTTCTTACGCTTGACAGAGGGCTTTTCATAAGCCTCTCTCTTCCGGACCTCCTGGATGACGCCTGCTCTGGCGCACTGCTTTTTAAAGCGGCGGAGCGCGCTATCCAAAGATTCGTTTTCCTTAAGCCGGATCTCAGCCATTTATATCCCTCCCATCCGCCGTAAGGCAGGGGTCTTTCGTCGTTACCTACCAGTACAACAGAAACCATTATACTGTTTCCGGCCTCGATTGTCAAGTCCCGGCCCTGGATTTATTTTCTTCCCGCCCTCTTCCCCAGTGGAAAGAGGGCGGGGCAAGCAGCAGCTTTCTTTAAGCCCTGCCACCCTTTTGAGCAGTCAAAAAGGCGGGCACCTGGGCCACGCTTTCCAACACGGGCACACCCGCTGCCTCCAGGCGCCGGCGGCTCTGGTGCCCCTGGGCTAGGAGCACACAGGGGCAGCCCGCCTCTTGTGCCACCTCCCAGTCATGGAGGGTATCCCCTATAAAGAGGACCCGGCGGGCGTCCACAGCATGAGCGCTAAAGTATTGCAGCGCCAAGCCGGACTTGCTGCGGGCAAAGCTGTCCTCCAATCCCAGAAGGGCTTCAAAAAAGCCCCGCACACCCGCATGGCTCACCTGCTCTTCCAGGGCCTTCTGCTTCGAAGCCGAGACAATGAGCTGCCGCAGCCCCTGCGTTTCCAGCTTTTCCAACACCTCTGCCGCACCGGCATGCAGCGGGCAGTCCAAAGCTTTCCGGTCATATTCCTCAATGTATTCCAGGGCCAGCTTCTCAAAGGGCTCTCGGCCAAAGTCGAAGCCTGCCGCCCGATAGTATTCCTGCACAGGAAAGGTGAATATCTCCCGGTAGCGCGCCTCCCCTCCCAAAGAGGGCAGCCCCCGCCGCTGGAGCATCCCGTCCATCACCGCCACGCACAGGGGCACATCATCCAGCAGGGTGCCGTTCCAATCCCAACAAATATAGTCCAGCATGGCGCCCACCCCTTCCTGATTTA
>JAETPP010000396.1 GCA_021771115.1 Bacillota bacterium
AGGAATTCCATGGATATCCGGAGGCAGTTGCTTTGGTGGATGAGGCGGCCAGGGAGCGGGACCGCTTTCGCCGCGAGGGTATCATGCGGCAGATGAGCCAAATGCTCGATGAAAATTCCAAGCTGTTTAACCGGCTGCGCAACCGGCTGCAGGATGCCATCGATCTGGCGATCAAACAGGTAAGGTGGAACTATAAAACGGCGATTCCCTGTTTCTTTCCTACCAGGAACGTGATGAGCCTTATGCTTCCGCTGTGCCTGGAGGATGATGGACGGGCCGATGCGGCGCTGGTGGTCGAGCTAACCCGTTCCGGCGTCTACCAAGGCCAGACGATCCTGACCCTGCAGCAGGCCTATTTAGACGCCAGGCTGGTTTGCCGGCCCAACAGCGAATGGCTGCAGACCACCAATATATCCGGCGGGGAACATGAGGAGGACGAGGAAGAGTAGCCAAACAGAAAACAAGGGGCGAGGGACATGCGCCTGCCCGATTGCTTCAACAAAAACCGGCTGTACGCAGCCGGTTTTTGTTGCGCAGGAAGCGCGCGATTTTTGGCTAAATATTGGCTTAAAAGCCGGATGAAAGGATTGATTTCTCAATCATAAAAGGTTATACTTAATACGGTCGATTATAGGGCCGGCAATATAGGAGGATCAGGTATGGTCGGAGAAAACGGGACAGGAAAGTCATTTGATCATATTTCGCAACGAATCCTTTTCGGGCTGAGGCTCGCCTTTTCAAATGAGCTGCCTGAGGGAGAGGATATACCAGGGCGCGAGGCGCTGGAGGGCTGGCGCGCCGTCATGGATCGGATACTGGAGGCGCTGTATCAAAAGCCTATGCTGTTGAACCTGCCGCTCGATCCGGATCAGAGCTTTACATATGGGCAGTATCATAGCGAAAACCCCGCGCTCAGCAGACGCTTTTACAAAGCGCAGAAGATTGTAAGCGATTTTTATCACTGCCTCATGCAGCTGGGCGCCGGAGGCGAGCAGACGCCGGCGCATAACCTGAAAATCAGCAAAGCATGGATCAAAAAGCGTAAGATATCCTGGAAAAGCGC
>JAETPP010000086.1 GCA_021771115.1 Bacillota bacterium
ATCAAAATTTGTCATCCCGTCCAACACCTTTCGCTGCCGGTTTGAAACTCGGCAAAGCTTTCTTACTTTCCAGTATACCCTCCTTTCCAGAATTTGCAAGAGCGCTTTTGATAGATCGAAGTAGTCATTTTTTCAGATAACAAAAAAGCCAGCAGTACACCCCTTCAGGCATACTGCTGGCTTGCTCTACTTATTATAACAACCTATTTACTTTCAGTACCACATTACAAGCCATTGCTCAGGCAATTTCTCTTTTTTGGAAAGCTCCACAAGCCCATTATGAGCGTGTACAGTATAGCTAAACGTGTTTTCATAGCCCTCCGGAAGAGACACACTTGTAATATCTCCTGAGTCGAGATTTACAATCATATGTCCTGGAAGAGTGCTATCTTCTGGATAAAAATCACACTCTATTATATCATTATTCCGCCTTATATTTTTTAATGTTACCATAAAATTCTTCTGCTTCCTTTCCGTAATTATATGTTTTTGATGTAATCCTATGGGCTTCATCTTGCGTAAATCCTTCGTTGACCAGCTTTCGCTCCATAATTTCATGACGAATCAAGGTCAAATCATGTGGCTCAGGGGTTCCAGCAATCAAACGACGCCATGATTCTCCCATCATATAGTCAGAATCAAATCGACGAAAACCGTCAGTAAGTTCATGTGCGTCAATGAAAATGTAATTTTTTATAGCCTGTATTTCCTCTACAGAATATCCTGTAGTTTCAGCAATCTTCTTTACATCAGTCGTCATGCTTCGTACAAGATCATAGTATCTCTTTGCATGATCTTGGGCCCGTTTTCCTTCAGGATTTAGAGCACCAGAAATCCGACTCGATGCTATTATATCTTCACTTTCGCCATTTGTAAATGGATTTTTGGTATCACCGGACAAAAGAGCTGAACTTAATCTTTGCTGATCAAGCATTTCCCCTGAAGAGGCCTCGGTTCTTTGCAGCAAATCCTTCTCGCCATCGCCAAGCAGGCTTGGAAGCTGAGTGGCATCGTCCAAATGGTACCCATTGCTTTTCAGTAGCTGTTGTGCCGAGCCCGCGTCTAAGCCGGAGGATCTCAGAATGCTGTAAGCTTGTTCAGCCGAAGGGCGGGCCAGTGCGTTTTCCATGGAATAGCCGTTGCTTTTCATGAGTTGCTGAAAGGCTCCCTGGGTTCCCAGAACATTGGACATGGAATGAAAGTCCATTCCTGAGGCGGGACCGGGCAGATTGGGGAGCGTCAAGTCGGAAGGAGTTCCTCCTTGTTGAGCCATGGTTCCTGGCCGCCACGGGAAGCCGCCGTTCAGTATGTTTCCTATTCCCTGAAGCGTTCTGTTTCCAAAGTACGCCCCCATCGCTCCGTTTATCTTACCCTGCTGCAGGGCTTCTTCCACGGTTGCGCCCTGAAGGGCTGCCGCGGTATAGCCATCGGCGCCTCGCATAGCCCCCAGATAAGCCGCGCCCGGCAAACCGGAATAAGCCAATGCGCCGGCCGGCAGTGCGTCTGCGGCCAAATACATGTATTCCGCGCCTTTTTTCAGCATGGGGTTGTCGATTTGATCCAGCCCCACCTGCCGGGAGAGCTGGCTTCCGGCGAGCATGGTGTTTCCCGGAGTGTAGGGATCTGCCAACAGTTCCTTTTGTTCCTTGGGGAGTGTGGAATTTACCACCATTTCGCCCAAAACATGTGGCATACCGATATATTTTTGGGGGATCGATGCGATCCCCGCCCCCAGGGGGTCCGCCTCCGCGTTTTGGAGCACCCACTCAAGATAGGGCCTGTTTCTGGATTCGTTGATCTGACGCTGCAAAGAATCCTTATACGCCTTTGCCTTTTGACCGCTGGGGTCCTTTGCATAATAGTAGGCGTATATTTTCTGGTCCATGGGAGACATGAAGCGGATATCCTCATAGCCATATACCGCAGCATCGGAATACGCGGCGCTTTTGCTGCCCGGCTGCCCTGCACCGAGAGACTGCATTTGCCTGGAAAAGCTTTCCATTTCCCGCATGGAAGCGTAGCCCTTTTCCACATACTTCAAGAAATCAGGATCTTTGAGAGCTTCGTATTTTTGGTCGTTGCGGTCCATTTCCCCTTCCAGAAGATACAGCTCGGTTTTCAGATATTTTTGCTGCCCCTCCAGCACCTCTAATTTTTCCATGTTCTGAAAATACAGGTCGTTCGCTTCGTTGGAGAATTCCGGGTCTGCGGAAAAAACGCCGCTGATCTGTTCTTTTATTTCCTCTATTTCTTGATTGACCTCGGTAAGCTGATCGTTCAGGTTGCTTTTCACTTTGCAAAGCACCAGCTTGTGCACGCCCTGTACATCCGCCCTGGCATCCTCGGAAAGATTCTCCAGATCATCGCCCTCGTATCCGCTTAAAAGCTCTATGTAATTATTTCGGGACGATGTTCCCTCGTCGAAAGCCGTTTGATAGTTCTGCCAGTCGATTCCGTATTGCTGCTGCAAAGTTTCCTGGGACGATTCTGAATCCCGCCAGCTCTTTTCATACACCGTGAGAGCATCTTTTTGCCGTTCAATGCTTGCATTCAGCGCATCCCGCCTCTGCTGCAATTCCGGGGTGGGGTTCAGAGAATACTCCTCATCCAGCTGCGCCAGCGTTGTCTCATCCGCAGCGATCCCCGCCTGATAGTCAAGGTAGCTTTGCTTTGCGCCGGAGGTAAGATCCATTTTTGCGTCCAGGTATTTCCCTGTGTAGGTGGCGTCTTTTTCGGTCCGCTGCACCTTTTCCTGCTTTTCGCTGAATTCCTGCTGCGCCTGGTTCAGCTCTGCCGCTGTTGGCCCGGCGTTTTGATTTTTCCTTCTTTTGGGGTCTGCCGTCATTTCTGAATGCGCCCCGTCTCTACTGATCCTGGCCATCTAATTCCTCTTTTTCCGTTTCCCTTTCCTCCATTCCCCAGCCCCAGGGGTGGTAGCTGAGGGCCTGGGAATAGAGGTATTTCACCTTGCGTTCGGAGTACCTGATTCCCATTTTTGCCGCTACTGAGGCCCATTTCATACCTCGCAGGGCACGGTAGGTCACTACCCGGCGCAGGGAGCTGTTGGGAAGGCTTGCCACGAAGGCCTCGATCTCTTTTTTTCGCTTTTGCAGCTCCTCCCGCCGCCGGGAAAGCTCCGGGGGAACGCCCCGCACACGGGAGGCGTGCTGGGTGTAGGGGTATTCCGTTCTGCTTTCCGAAACCGTGTCCGCAATTCCCCAGCGCATCTGCTCCTCCACCTCCTTGATCTCCGCGCAGAGATCCGGGTACTGCTCCAGAAGCTCTTTTGTCATAAGATCCTTCTCCTTTCCCACCGCCCGGGTTCCGGCGATATCCCCATTTCTCTTCGCCTCGCCTTTTTCAGCAGATGCTTTCTTGTGATGTGCAGCTCGCACAGCTCGTCCTCCAGAAGGTACAGCCTGGCCCCGGCGTTTATCTCCTCGCAGCCCTCCATCCGGAGTTTGGCGATCCGGGCTTCCAGGGAGGTGATCTCCCGCTCCAGGTCCCTTACCATCTTCCGGTAATCAAAGCTTTCCCAAATTTTGTTTTCCATCCTTTCACCGCTTCCTTTCCAAAATGCTTTTTTCCACGTACTCTTCAAATTCCCCCGGCAGAGAGAAGGCGAAATCCCGCTCCGCGTCCTTTGCAAGCTTCGGATAAGCCTTTTTCCAGAGGCGGTAGGCATACCCCATTCCCGCCAGCCGGTATTCCTCACCGATCAGATCGCCCCGGAGCATCCAGGGCAGAAACTCCGGCAGACGGCTTTCCAGAAACCCCGGCAAATACAGCTCCGCCGTTTTTTTCTCCCGGCAGAAGGCTCCAAAGCAATCTTCGCAGAGCTCCTGCCCCTCACAGCTTCGCAGCTCCTCCGGGGAGACAGCTTCCCCGCAGACCGGACAGATCACCTTCGCACCACTCCTTTTTCTGTGATTGTTCCAAATACGCGCCAAATATCTTAGCAACTAAGATATTTTTAGTATAGTCTTATATTTTAAGATTGTCAAGTCCGTTTTTTGCCTTTTTCTTATCGGCTAAGATATTTTTTCTGCTTTTTCCGCCGCCTTTCGGGAAAAAAGAGCGAAAAAAGAACTCTCGGCAGTACTTTGCCGAGAGTTCTTCGGTACCTGTCAGTTTGACAGGATATGTTGTTTTAAAGGTTAGAGCAAGATCAAAAACAGAATTTACCGGGCGGTGTGCCGGGAGCGGGAAGAGCCGCCAGCGTTTTTCCGCCTGTTTTTCTTTCCACGGTTCCGGAAAGGATACACGGGGCTTTGGGAATTGGCGATCACATGGTCTACCAGGTGGAGCAGGGCAAGCATCAGCACGATGGAAAGGGAGAGCAGGGGGGCCAGGGCGATGAGCATGGGCAGGGTGGGGGCTGTCAGGGAGAAGAAGTCCTGGAAAAACAAAAGCGCCGTCAGGAAAGCGGAAAGCAGCCCGCCGAACAGCACACTGCGCAGGCCGTTGAAGGGCGTACAGACCTTGAAGAGCATGATAAACCCGGACAGGGAGGTGACGATCACCGCCAGGGTGGACATTTCCGCTCCGGTAAGCTCCAGGGGGCCGCTTAAGGCGCACAGTGCCAGGATATTTGCCGTCATGGTAAGGGCGGCGGGAACGCACATTTTGAACACGTTGAAAATAAACTTGCCCCGCAGTCTGTCCTTATTGGGCTCCAGCGCCAGAATAAAGGAGGGAATGCCGATGGTCAGGGAGCTGATAAGAGTCTGCTGAATGGGTTCAAAGGGATAGGTGTAATTCAAGAAAATAAACAGCACGCCGATGAGCGCGGAGAAGATGGTTTTCACCAGGAACAGAGAGCTGGAGCGCTGCAGATTGTTGATGGAGCGGCGGCCCTCCTGCACCACCAGGGGCATGGAGGCAAAGTTGGAATCCAGAAGCACCAGGTTCGACACGGTGCGGGCGGCGTCGCTGCCGGAGGCCATGGCGATGGAGCAATCCGCCTCCTTTAAGGCCAGCACATCGTTTACGCCGTCTCCCGTCATGGCCACGGTGTGGCCGTCCGCCTTCAGGGCCTTGACAAAGGCCAGCTTCTGCTGGGGCGTGACCCGGCCGAATACCGCGTAACGGTTCACCGCGTCCCGGATCTCCTCCTCTGTCTGAAGCGTGGTGGCGTCCACAAAAAGATCGGCGTTTTCCAGCCCGGCCTTTCGGGCGATATTTGCCACTGTGACGGCGTTGTCGCCGGAAATGACCTTCAGGTCCACGCCCTGATCGGCAAAATAGCGCAGGGTGCGGGCGGCCTCCCGGCGGATCTTATCGCTGATGAGCACCAGGCCCATGGGCTCTATGATCTCCGGCAACTCCTTGCCGGAAAAGCCCTCCTGAGAGTGGGCGAGCAGCAGGACCCGCTGGCCCTTCTGGGAATATTCCTCCACCTGCTCCTGAATGGCGCTGAAATCCTCTCCCAAAATGAATTCGCCCGCGCCCATCACATAGGTCCCCTTGCCGGGGAAGAAGGCGCCGCTCCATTTCCGGGCGGAGGAGAAGGGCACAAGCTCCGTGGCGTGCCAGGGGCTTTGCCGGGTGAATTTATCCTTCAGGGCCAGGAACGTGGGGTTATCGTCGGAAAGGTTGCATACCAGGGCGGTGAGAGCTTCCGCCATGTCCTCTTCAGAGATCCCTTCAAAGGGCAGAAGAGAATCCACCTGCATGGTGCCCTCGGTGATGGTGCCGGTTTTGTCCAGGCACAGGGTATCCACCCGGGCCAGGGTCTCAATGCAGTACATATCCTGTACCAGCGTTTTCCGGGCGGAGAGCTTCAATACGCTTACGGCAAAGGCCAGGCTGATCAAAAGCACCAGGCCCTCCGGGATCATGCCCACCACGGCGGCGGTGGTGCTTACCACAGAGTTTTGAAAGGTATCTCCCAATACGAAATATTGCTTCCAGAACAGCAGCGCGCCGATGGGAACAATGGCGAAGCCGATGCTCTTTACGATAATATCGATGGAATCCATGATCTCCGAATTCCGCTTTTTGATGTACTTCGCGTCTCCCGCGATGCGGCTGGCGTAATTATCCGCGCCCACGTGCTCCACCTGGGCGGAGCAGCTGCCGCTGACGATAAAGCTGCCGGAAAGCAGGGAGTCCCCCGGCTGCTTGAGAACGGGATCGGATTCCCCGGTGATCAAAGACTCGTTGACCTCGCATTCCCCGCCGGTCACAATGGCGTCGGAGCAGATCTGGTTTCCGGCGGAAAGCAGCATGATATCGTCCAGCACCAACTCCTCCACCTGAATGCTTTTCTGCCTGCCGTCCCGCAAAACCTTGGCCTTTGGCGAGGAGATGAGGGAAAGCTTATCGATGGTGTGCTTGGCGCGGATTCCCTGAAAGGAGCCGATGACGATGTTGGAAAGGATCACCCCCAGGAACAGGGCGTTTCGGGGAGAGCCCACCAGGATCACAGCGGCGGCCAGGATAAAGTTCAAAAGGTTAAAAAAGGTGAAAACATTTTCCCGAATGATCTGCCCCTCGGTTTTGGTTTTCATGCCGGAATCCCCATTGTGCAGGCCCTGGCGGAGTCTCAGTTCCACCTGCTGGGCGGTAAGGCCCTCCTCGGGGTCCGGGTGGAACCGCTCGGCGGTGCGGGTGCGGTCTGTATGCTGCCTTGGGTCAGGCAGGTCCCGTTTTCCTGTTCTTTTCCTCGGCAAAGCTGCTTCCTCCTTAGGCAGTCAGAATTATCTTTAATATACATCAGTATATATCAACCGGGCGCTTTTTCCAAGAGGTTTTCCTTTCTGTTTGCTTACACTTTTAAAAAATGCGGCCCCTGTGATACTTTTCTTGACAGAAGGACCGGATAGCATTATAATGTAAGCTATTAATAAAGGATTTTCCAGCTTTTGACAATTCGGAAAGGATGGTCGGACTATGGCAGCGAAAAAGGCAGAGGAATTTATGATCGTCAACCGCAGGAGCAAGAAAGCCCTGCAGGCCACAGGACTGGATAACGGCCTGGTGGTGGAGCAGGCGGCTCCCACCGGAAGCGACGCCCAGCTTTGGAGCCTCGTGGAAGCAAACGGCACGGCAAAGCTTGTGAACAAGGCCAGCGGCAAGGTGCTGGATGTGATGGCAGAAGGCACGGAAAACGGGACCTGGGCCCAGACCTGGGAGGATGTAGGCGGTGAAAGCCAGGTGTGGCAGGTTGTTTCCGTGACCCCCACCTATAAAAAGCTTCTGAACGTCCGCTCCGGCAAGGTGCTGGATATTGTGGATATGAGCGACGAGGACGGCGCCCCCGCCCAGCTTTGGGAGGATGTAAACGGCGACGGCCAGCAGTGGAAGTTTACCGCCCCGGAAAAGCCCGCGCCCAAGGCGGCCAAAAAAGCGGCCGCGAAAAAGCCTGCGGCAAAGAAAGCTGTTCCGGCTGCAAAGGCCGCTCCCGCGGCAGAGAAAAAGCCCGCCGCTCCGGCAAAGGCAGCGCCCAAGAAGGCGGAAAGCAAGGTGGAAAAGAAGGCCGAGCCCAAGGCGGAGAAAAAGCCGGCGGCCCCCACAAAAACGGTGACCAAGGCAGAGCCGAAAAAGCCCGCCGCAAAGGGAACCGGAAAGAAATAAGTTTCAATTTCCAAACAGAAAAACAGCCCGGTGCGAAAAGCACCGGGCTGTAGGTTTTTATGCGCAGCTCTATTTTATCCGCCTGTCAAGCGCTGAAAAAGCCTTATCTTTCCCAAAACCTTTGCAGCATGGAGGCAACTTCGGCTCTGGTGGCGGTTCCCTGGGGGTCCAGCCTGCCGTCGCCTTTGCCGGAGAGGAAGCCCTCTCCCACTGCCCAGGCTATGGCTTCTTCTGCGTAATCGCTTATTTCCCCGCTGTCTGTAAAGGTTGTCAGGTCGCCCCGTGCGAAAGTATCCATGGGCTCCTTTTTCCGCTGTGCGTACCGGTACAGCATGCTTGCCATCTGCTCCCGGCTGATGGTTTCCTCCGGTGCGAACCGGCTGGCGGAGTACCCCACGGCAATGCCGTTTTGAGAGGCCCACTTGATGGGCTTTGCGTAATACATGGGCGCGGGTACATCCGGGAAGGGGCTGCCCCACCCCGGATCGGGACTGCCCTCCAGGCGGTGCAGCACGGAAACCATCATGCCCCGGGTCATTTTCCCCTCCGGGCTGAAGAGGAAGGGCTTTGTGCCGGAAAACACCTGATTCTGAAACGCCCACTTGGCGCTTTCCTCCCCCCAATGTCCGTAGGTGTCTTCAAAGGGGTTCAGGTTTTTGCAGCCGGAAAGCTCATCAGAATTTATGGTTGTTACATTAGCTCCCCCGTAAATTCTGCGTAAGTCCACATTTGGACAAAGTGCTCCGGGCGCAACCGTTGTGACCGTGTTGGGAATTGTCAGCTCCGTGCGTCCCGCGGCTCCTTCCGCCGCTGTGACAAGCTTTGTTTTATCCTTGGTATAAATAACGCCCTGGTCGTCCTTGGTAAAGTATGGGTTGGACGGATCAAGTACAATTTCCTTTACCTTTGTGCACTGGGAGCCGCCATAGCCGGTACTAGAAAAGAAAGCAAAGGCGGCGTCCATCTCCTTTACCTTTTTGGGCAGTACGATCCTTTCCAAATTTGGTGCACCGGCAAAGCACGCGCCGGGTAAAACTTCCGGCCCATCGCCCTGGAATACGATCTCCTTTAGCTCGCTGCCGCCAAAGAAACAGCTGTCGATGATCTCCGAGCAAAACAATTCCTCTATGGTAGGCGGTAATGTCCAGGAGGTAACCCCTTCTTGTTCCAGAGGAGTACAGACAGTTCCCCACTGAGAAGATTCAGGCCCATTGGAATGATAGATCATAGTGACCTGCTTCCCGTTCACCTTTTCGGGGATCACGATATCTCCGGATAGATTTTCACTGTTCATCAGAGAAAACCGCTGGCTGAAGTCAGTGTAACCGAAAACTAATTTCCCTTCTCCCACCGTGACCTCGTCCGTCATTTCTTCAGCGTTTACGGCCGAGGCAGAGGCGAAAATCAGGATGGTTACCGCACACAAAACGCAAAGGAACTTTTTCATAAAGGGAACCTCCATTCTGTTTACTTGTTAATTCTTCCATGTGCCGCCACGATTTTATTTTGAATTGCCGCTATGGCCGGAAAAACCTGTACGTTAACTCGATCATACGCCTGAAGAATTACTTTGTCAATAAATTTTTAAAATCATCTTAAAATATCAATGGGACTACTTTTTGAAAAGACGGTTCGAAGAAAGAAAAACGCGCGGCCTGAAGACCACGCGTTTCAGCTGTTTTTTGTTGTAAGTGGTTCGTTGTTAGAAAAGGCCGTCCCCTTTCCTGAGCAAAATGGGGGAAAGGACGAGATTCTTCGCCAAAAGCAAAGCTTGCTTTGCTTTTGCTCAGAATGACAGGAGAGGGAGCTCAGAATGACGGGCGGGAAGCTCAGCCCTTTTTCTGCAGGGCCAGCCATTCCAGAAGGGAGACCTCTTTCCCATTGGCTGTTACCGGCTTTCCGTCATAGTCCAGGCGGCAGTCGTTGTTCAGTAGGGGGATCCAGGCGAAATGGCCCATGTATTCGAAGGGCTTTCCTTCCTGGTCCCGGAAGCCCTCGTGGATGTCGTGGATGGAATCCCAGAAGGTGAAGTGGACGTTTTTCGCTCCGGCGGCAAGGAGGCGCTGATAGGTGGGCACCACCGTTTCCTCCGGCTTTACCACCGGGTCGTTCTTGGCGTGGGTAAACCAGATGGGAAGCTCCCGAATGCCGGAAAGCTGCTCTTCGGTGATGGTTTCATCGTACAGCGCCTCGCACACGGGGAAGGCGGCCGCGAAAAGCTCAGGATAATCCAGGATCATCCGCATGGTCATAAAGCCGCCGTTGGAATCGCCGCCCAGGTAGACCCTGCTTCTGTCGATTCCGGGGTTCCTCTCCAAAAACTCGTCGATCAGCGCCTTCAGCGCCTCTCCGTAAATGCTTTTTCCCGTACGGCCGTATTCCCCGGTGCCGTCGTTCATCCAGAAGGTGTCCGTTTGGGGTACCAGCAGGTAGGCACCGCCGAACAGGCGCTGGATCTGGGGGGAAGCGAGGTTCGTCACCTTGTTGGCGGCATAGGCCACCGTGGGGTCGGTGCCGCCTTCGCCCGCGCCGTGGAGCCAGATCAGCAGGGGCCTGGGGCCGTCGCTTTTTTCCTGGGGAACAAAATAGCCGTACCGCAAAGGCTGCCGGTAAGAGGAAACGCCGTGGCGGAAGCCTTCCGTATCCGGCAGGCGGTCTCCCAGGGAGAAATCATAGGAAAGGCCGGTGAGAACGCCGGTTTCTCCCTGAATGGGCCTAACTTGGGTAATGGTGAAGCGGGGCTTTACAAAAACATTCATGTCCTCCGGCGCGGAGACCAGAGAGGTAAGGGGGAAAAGGGGGCCGTACGCCAGCTCCAGGGCAAGATAGCTTCCGGATTTTACGGGCTCTCCGTCCCTGTCGGAGGGATAGGCGGCCAGCAGGTCAGCATACCCGCAGCTGGGCTCCCGGTCGTCCAGGGCCATCCAGGTTTTGGGAAGCAGAAGAGTTTCCCCTTTTTCATCCAGCCGCTCCACATAAACGGAAAAGCTTTCCGGAGAAACGGCGCCCTCTTTGACAGTCTGCACAACGGGCAGGATCAGCTTTGTAACATAAGGGCCGAAATCCGTGACCCGCGAAAGCGAGTAATAACCATGTGCCATAGCTGTGACCTTCCTTTCACTGCGGCGGGCATGTATCGGGCCGCCGCGTCTTTTCTACTTGAAATCATAGCGTTAGAAAGGCAGGTTGTCAAGCGGGGGAGTCTAGGAAATTAGCAATTAGTAATTAGTAATTAGCAATGAAGGGCAATGGCTTTTTCTTGTCATTCTGGGTTCTTCCTGTCATCCTGAACGAAGTGAAGGATCTCATCCTTTTTCCCTTTTGCTCAGGGATTACGGGCGAGATCCTTCGTCGTGAAGACGCAAAGCGTCTTTTATGTTCCCTCAGGATGACAGGTGAGCACGCTCCAGTGGAGCGTTGACGCGAACCGACCGAGCCGACAGGCGAGAAGAGCACGCTCCAGTGGAGCGTTGACGCGAACCGGTCTACGCTTTCGCTTCGGTCGGTGCT
>JAETPP010000397.1 GCA_021771115.1 Bacillota bacterium
CGGAGAACAGTCAAGAAAGGGGTAATAGCATTTGTAATCTCCTTTCTTTTCCGTCACCAGCCCTGCCCGATCCCGATAGGCATAATACAAAGCCAAAGGGGGTTTTGTATCCTCATGAAGCAGTACGGGAATCAAGGCGTCGGCATTTTCCGGTCCCTCAATCAAAATGAGCTCCGGCTTATAATCCTCCACTGTTTTCTCTAAATGAAAGGAACAGGCCGGGCTGTGATGGCGAACGGGAAAATAGAGAACAGGGTGCTCCACGTTGTACAGCAGTTCCGGCGGAATCTCCACTCCATACTCCCCTGTCAGCGCAGGTATTTCCTCGCTTCGTAATAGCTGCTCCATAAGCCGCCCTCTTTTCCTCCTTTATCACGAACCACGGTCTGGAAATAGCTTTTCAGCTTTTCCAGATCCTCCTTATTTTCTTTCTGCACGGCGCCTACCAGGTTCTGAACCAGACAGCCCATATCCACTCGGGAATCCCCGTAATAGTAAGCGGTCATCATGGTCTGGTAGTAGACGGATACGGCTTCCGCCGTGCTCATGACTGCCGAGGGGCGGTCTATCCGGTGGCCCAGAGAGGAAACGCCCTCCCGAAGCTCGTGATAGGTGGAAGCCAGAAGCTCCGCCACGTCCTCGTCCGGCTCCATTTCAATCTGGTTTTCCTTTGCCAGATCCGCAACCTCATTTAAAATAATCTGTTTTTCCAGGGCCGTATCCCGAATGGGAAGAACCGTCTCAAAGTTAAACCGCCGCTTCAGGGCGCTGCTCATTTCGTTGACGCCCTTGTCTCTGGTATTTGCCGTTCCAATCACGTTGAAGCCTGCCTGGGCAAACAGAAGTCCGTCCTCTCCAAGCTCCGGCACATTTAATACCTTGTCGCTCAGGACGCTTATCAGGCTGTCCTGAATCTCCGCCGGGGTACGGGTGATCTCCTCAAAACGGGTAAGGATGCCCTGCTCCATTCCCACATAGAGAGGCGAGGGGACAAGGGCCTCCCGAACGGGGCCTTTTGCCAGCAGCAGGGCATAGTTCCAGCTGTATTTGATC
>JAETPP010000087.1 GCA_021771115.1 Bacillota bacterium
CTTTAAAGGCTTCTTCCTTTGAAGATGTACCGGCCGGAAGATACTATTCCGAAGCCATCGCCTGGGCGGCGGAGCAAGGTGTAGTCGCCGGATATGATGAAACCCATTTCGGCCCGGATGACCCCATCACCAGGGAACAGCTGGTAAGCATGCTGTACCGCTATGCGGGAAGTCCGGAAACTGCCGGCACCCTTGAAGCCTTTACAGACAGCGCCAGAGCCAGCAAGTACGCGCAGCCCGCCCTCTGCTGGGCGGTGGAGCAGGGCATCCTTTCCGGCAAGGGCAAAGGCATTCTCGACCCCAAAGGGAAGGCTACAAGAGCCGAAGTGGCGTCCATGCTGGAACGGTATTGCAAGCGTCTTCAAAACCACTGAATTTTTGAGAAATGGGATTGCAATTCTCGGGATAATTCTATATAATATAGCCAAATACATTCGGGCATGGGCGTGAAATTTTGCGGAAAGCTTTTCCCCATCCGAAAATAAAAGGAAGGAGTACTTTTTCTTATGAAATTGGGCGTACTTACCAATGTGATCGGAGGAACTCCCCTGAAGGAGGCGCTGCCGTACTTTAAGTCTCTGGGCGCGCAGATGGTAGAGCTGGGCTGCGGCGGCTATCCCGGAAAGGATCACTGCGATCCCGGCGTTCTCCTGCACGATGAAGCGAAGTTCCAGGAGTTTATGAACACCATTAAGGAGTCCGGCCTGGAGGTCAGCGCGCTGAGCTGCCATGCCAACCCCATTCACCCCAATAAGGAGATCGCCAAGCAGTTTGACGATGATCTCCACGATGCGGTGCTCATGGCGGAAAAGATGGGCATCCATCAGATCAACACCTTCTCCGGCTGCCCCGGCGATTGCCCCGAGTCCAAGAACCCCAACTGGGTGGTCTGTGCCTGGCCCAACGAATTTCAGGAGGTCGTGGAGTGGCAGTGGAACGAGGTTCTGATCCCCTACTGGAAGAATTTCGTGGCCTTTGCCAAGTCCCACGGCGTGAATAAGATCGCCTTTGAAATGCACCAGGGCTTCTGCGTGTACAATCCCTACACCCTGAAGAAGCTCCGTGCCGCCGTCGGCCCGGAGATCGGCGCCAACTTCGACCCCAGCCACCTGTTCTGGCAGGGCATCGATCCGCTGGCCGCCATCCGCGATTTGGGCGGCGACGCCATCTTCCACGTCCATGCCAAGGATACCAAGATCGATCCCTTCAACGCGCCTATCGACGGCACGCTGGATTATAAATCTTATGGCGATCCGCTGAACCGTACCTGGGTATTCCGCAGCATCGGCTACGGTCACGACGAGCTGTTCTGGAAGGATTTCGTTTCTCAGCTCCGTTTGGTGGGCTATGACTACGTTCTGTCCATTGAGCATGAGGATATCCTCATGAGCCAGAACGAGGGCCTGGTCAAGGCTTGCGATATCCTGAAGCGCGCCATTACCTTTGAGGACCGCGCCACCGGCCAGCATTGGGTTTGAGCAAAATTTGCGTAAGGAAAAGGCTTCCCGCCGGGAAGCCTTTTTTGCTGCCAGGAAACTTTATTGAGACCGCCTTTTAGGCCGATCCTCCTGAAGAGTGATTTTTCTTTCCAAATGATCTATGTGTATTTTTTCTTTTTTCCGCCAGAATAAGGGAAAAGGAGAGAAACACTATGGAATCCATTTGGAGCAAAACAACGGAATTGCCGGAGCGCGGTTCGCTGCCGGGGGATATCACCGTGGATACCGCTGTGATCGGCGGAGGTATGGCCGGTATTCTTACCGCGTACCAGCTTCGTAAAAGAGGGATCGAAGCGGTGGTGCTGGAAGCAAAAAAGGTGGGAAGCGGGCAAACAAAAAACACAACGGCAAAAATCACTTCTCAGCATGGCCAGATCTATCACCGGCTTCTCCGGCGGTTCGGGGAAGAGCGCGCCAGAGAGTACGCACGGGCCAATGAAGAAGCTATAACAGAATATGGTCAGATCGTCAAAGCGTTAAAAATTGATTGCGAATTTCTGCCCGTGCCGTCTTATCTGTATTCCTCTCAGAGAAAGGAAGCCCTGCGGGAAGAGTGCTCCGCCGCCCGAAGGCTTGGGATAGACGCGGAGCTCTGTGAAATTGAGGGACTTCCCATCTCCCATTTGCAAGGGCTGCGGTTTCCTTCTCAGGCACAGTTTCATCCTCTGCGGTTTTTAGGGGCGGTCTCACAAAGAGTTCCGGTTTTTGAAAATACGCCGGTGAGAAGGGTAGAGGGGCAAAAGGTGAGAACAGATCACGGCACGGTGTTTGCCCGGCATATTGTGTTTGCCACCCATTTTCCGTTTCGCAATTTCCCCGGCTTCTATTTTGCCCGAATGCACCAGGAGCGCAGCTATGTGCTTTCGCTGAAAGATACGCCGGAGCTTTCCGGCATGTATTATGGGATCGATCCCGGCGGACTTTCCTTTCGGAGCGCCGGAAAAGAGGTGCTGTTAGGCGGCGGAGCCCACCGCACCGGAAAAAGCCCGGAGCTCTCCGCCTATGCGTCCCTGCGCCGGGAAGCAGAAGGTTTTTGGCCCGGATGTAAGGTCACATCCGCCTATTCCGCCCAGGACTGCGTTACGCTGGACGGCGTTCCCTATATCGGCAGCTTTTCCCTGACGCGCCCGGACTGGTATGTGGCTACCGGCTTCGGAAAATGGGGAATGACAAGCTCCATGGTGGCCGCCCGGCAGATCAGCGCGGAAATAGCGGGAGAAAAGAGAAGAGAAAAAAGTATTTTTTCGCCTCGCAGGCTTTTTTCCGCCGCGGCGTGGTCCAGCCTGGGAAAGGAAGTGCTGGAAAGCAGCAAAGGCCTTTTGAAAGAGATCCTTTACCTTCCCGGAAAAGAATTCGACTGGCTGCCGCCGGGGCAGGGGGCGGTCATTCGGCACTGCGGGAAGAAGCGGGGAGCTTATCGGGATGAATCGGGAAAAATCTACCTGGTTTCTGTGCGCTGTCCTCACCTTGGCTGTCAGCTGGAATGGAACGGCGATGAAAAAAGCTGGGACTGCCCCTGCCACGGCTCCCGGTTCGATATCCACGGAAATTTGATCGACAACCCGGCCCAGATAGGACTAAAGCATAGGGAAGAGATAGGGCAGTGAAGGATTGCTTCGCAATGTGAAGCAATGGCCTGCGGCCATTGTGAAGATTTCCGCTTACGCGGGAAGTGAAGTGAAATAAATCCCAAAGGGATTTATTTCGTTGAAAAAGGCGATTGCTTTCGCAATCGCCTTTTTCTGGTGCGGAACACCGCCTGACGAGTGTTTCATTTTTTGGCTCTGCCATCTTCAAAAGAAGTCACCTTGTTCGCGGGTAAAAAACTCGCGCACCCACAAAAGTAGGTGCGCGAATTGCCTGCGGGGGCTCCCCGCTGGTGCCGCTAACCGGAATCGAACCGGTACGATGTTGCCACCGAGGGATTTTAAGTCCCTTGCGTCTGCCAGTTCCGCCATAGCGGCGTTTCGATAACTTTTTTATCTTATCATACAGAAGAAATAAAATCAAGGGAAGCCTTGGAAAAAAAGCCATGAAAATTTTTCGTAAGGCGTTTACTTTTACTGGGAGAATATAGTATACTAAAACTAAAATTGGGGAGACCCGAAATATTTTTGAAGGAGTTATCGTTATGTATTATCTTGGAATCGATTTGGGCGGCACCAATATCGCTGTTGGTATTGTCGATGAGAACCATCAGATCATTGCCCGCGCCTCTGCGAAAACCCAGCCGGAAACCGCTGAGCAGGTAGCGGATTCCATGGCGGAAACCGCCAAGGCCGCGCTGAAAAGCGCCGGGCTGACCCTGGACGATGTGCCGTGGATCGGCGTAGGCTCTCCCGGCACGGTAAACCGGGCTACCGGCATTATCGAATTTGCCAATAACCTGCCCTTCCGCAATACCCCCATGGTGCAGATGCTTTCTGACCGCCTGGAGGGCAAGAAGGTCATTATGGAAAACGACGCCAACGCGGCGGCCTACGGCGAATACATGGCGGGCGCTTTGAAGGGCGCGAACGATGCCATTGCCATTACGCTGGGCACCGGCGTCGGCGGCGGCGTGATCATCAATGGAAAAATCTATTCCGGCAGCAACTTTGCCGGCGCGGAGCTGGGCCATACCGTGATCGTGGTAGATGGGCGCCCCTGCACCTGCGGGCGGCATGGCTGCTGGGAGACCTATGCGGCCGCTACCGGTCTGATCAAGACCACCAAGGAGTATATGGCGGACGCTCCCAAGGATTCTCCGCTGTGGACCCTGGTGGAGGGTGATATCGACAGAGTAAACGGACGTACCGCTTTTGACGCCATGCGCAAGGGAGATCCCATCGGCCAGAAGATCGTGGACGAGTACGTTCATTACCTGAGCGAGGGCATTGTGAATATGATCAATATTTTCCAGCCCGATATTCTTTGCATCGGCGGCGGTATTTCCAATGAGAGAGAAACCCTGCTGGCTCCCGTCCGCGCGTTTGTGGAGAAGCAGCAGTATGCCATGAATTCCGCAAAGAAAACCGTGGTTTGCCGTGCGGAGCTGGGAAACGATGCCGGTATTATTGGCGCGGCTTTGTTGGGTATGGAGGAATAAACCATGTCTGTACAGATTGAACCCTTCGGTAAATTGCCGGATGGGCGCGAGGCGCAGATATTTACCCTGAAAAACGAAAACGGCATGACCCTGCAGGCCACAAATTACGGATGCCGTATCGTAAGCTTGCTGGTAAAAGACCGGAACGGTGCTTTCGGGGATGTGGTGCTGGGCCACCGCACCCTGGAAGAATATTTCGGCGCGAATTATCAGGGAACCTTTGTAGGGCGCTATGCAAACCGCATCGGCGGCGCGAAGTTCTCTTTAAACGGAACCACCTACGTTCTTTCCAAAAACGATGGGAACAATACGCTTCACGGCGGCCCCGGCGGATATCATCAGGTTCTTTGGGACGCGGAATTTCACGAGTGCAGTGAGCCGTCCGTCCTGTTTACTTATACCAGTCCGGATGGAGACGAGGGCTACCCCGGCGAATTAAAGATGACGGTGACCTATACCCTGACGCGGGAAAATGAACTGGTTTTGGAATATACCGGCATTTCTGATCGGGAAACGCCCTTTAATCCCACAAACCATTCCTTCTTCAATTTGTCCGGTGATCCACAGAAGGATGTTTTGGGCACCACTCTTACCCTGCACGCTTCCGCCGTTACCCAGGTAACGGACGATTTGATCCCTACCGGTACGCTGCTGCCGGTAGCGGGCGGACCTTTGGATTTCACCGGCGGCAAGGAGCTGGGAAAGGATATGTTCGCGGACGACCATTTGATCCGGCTCTGCGGCGGCTTTGACCACAATTTCTGTGTGGACGGAGAGGGCTTCCGCAAGCACGGAGAAGCCTATGAGCCGGAAAGCGGACGGATGATGGAGGTCTTCTCCGATTTGCCCGGCGTACAGCTTTACACCTTTAACAAGGCAGAGGGCCTTACCGGAAAAGATGGTAAGCCCATGAAGCCTCATACGGCGTTCTGCCTGGAGACCCAGTTCTATCCCGATTCCGTGAACCATCCGGAATTTCCTTTCCGCTATTTGCAGCCGGGGGTCTCATTCGCCACCAAAACGATATACCGTTTTTCGGTAAAGTAAAAATCAGAAGGGAGCCTGCAGATCCTGCGGACTCCCTTTCTCTTGGAAGGAGAGAAGCCTTATGAAATGGGAAAAATCCTGCGGCGCGGTCGTGTTCCGAAAAGCGGAAGAGAAAATGGAGATCCTACTGATCCGGCACAAAAACGGAGGACACTGGGCCTTCCCGAAGGGGCATGTGGAGCATGAAGAAACAGAGGTGGAAACGGCACGACGGGAAATTTGGGAGGAGACCGGGCTTCAGGTAGAGCCGGATACCGGTTTTCGGGAAATGGTGACCTTTTCTCCCAAGCCCAATGTGATGAAGGATGTGGTCTATTTCGCCGCAGAAGCTGAGCCGGACGCGGCGTTGAAGGCCCAGGAGGAAGAGCTGTTGGATATCCGCTGGGAAAAGCCGGAAGAGGCTCTGCGGCTTGTTACCTATGAAAATGACAAAAAGGTTCTTCGGTCTTTTCTGAAATATCAAGCCGGGCAAGGGGGCCACTGAGTTTTATAACGGGTGCGGCTGCTCTATTGCGGAGCGTTTTCCGGCCTTTCAAAAAATGGTTGCAAAAATTTGAAATATTTGCTATGATTTTCCCAGAAAGGGAGTAGCCTGCGCAAATATGCGTTTCCAAAATCGTCAGTACGATCTTCAGGAAGATCCGGTTTTGTGAATGAAATGGCGAGACTTTACCAGAAGGGGTAATGTCTTGCCATTTTCTGCGTTTCGGCAAAAAAGTGGGAAATACTATGAGGCAAAGCTCTCTTTCGGAAGAAACAATGCGGACAAGCCTGCAAAAAGCAGAAAAGGAGAGTGGGGAGGATGACTGAGATCATCAGCGCGATACTGACCTTGCTGTCAGGGATCGGCATCTTTTTGATTGCCTGTAACATGATGAGTTCCAATTTGGAGGCAATGGGCGGCGAACGGCTGAGAAAGCTGTTTTCCAAGGTGTCCGGCAGCCGAATGCTGGGGGTGGGGATCGGCACGGTGGGAACGGCGGCGATCCAAAGCTCCGGCGCCACCACCGTAATGGTGATCGGTTTTGTCAACGCCGGGATCATGACACTTGCACAGGCAGCCACAGTGATCTATGGAGCTAATATTGGCACAACGATCACGGGGCAGATCGTGGCGCTGGGCGTGTTCGGTTCAAACACGGTTTCCACTACCGTTATTTTTTCCGCCATGGCGGGGGTGGGAGCGTTTCTTTCCACCTTTTCCAAAAAGGACACCGTAAAAATGCTGGGCGGCATTATCGCCGGGTTTGGTATGCTTTTTGTGGGTCTCTCCATGATGAGCGGTTCCATGGAAAGCTTTGCCCGGCTGGATTCGGTCAAACAGTTCCTTGCCGCTATTGACAATGCCATTCTGCTGGTTTTTGTGGGTGCGGCACTGACCGCTATCATTCAAAGCTCATCGGTGATGACCTCGGTGGCCATCGTGATGGTGGTGACGGGGCTGATCACTTTAGACCAAGGTATCTTTCTCACCATGGGTTCCAACATCGGCTCCTGTGTGGTGGCCATTTTAGCCGGTATGACAAGCGGAAAAAACGCCAAGCGCACGGCACTCATTCATCTCATTTTCAATGTCAGCGGCGTGGTGGTCTTTTTGCTGATCAGCTTTCTGCTGCCCATGGCTACAGGCGGCAGAATCACTGTGGGAACTATATTTGAAAAAGCGTTCCCGGGCGCCCCGCAAACACAGCTTGCCATGTTCCATACGGTATTTAACCTGATTACGGTTTTGCTCGTTTTGCCGCTGACAGACCGGTTGGTGGCGTTGGTCACAAAACTTTTACCCGACAAAGAAAAAAGCAGTTTTTCCGGATCAAAAGAACCGCATCTTTACTATATCGATGAAAAAATGCTTTCCGCGCCCGCTATTGCGGTAGCGCAGTGCAAGAACGAGATCGTCAATATGGCGGATATTGCCATGCGTAATTTCTCTACATCCCTAACGATTGTGTGTTCCCTGGATTTTTCAGAGCTTGCCGCCTTCCGCAAAAATGAGGAAGAGCTGAACTATTTGAACAAGGAACTGGTACGGTTTTTGGTAAAGCTTTCGGATTTGAAGCTGAGCGCCAAAGACCACGCCTATGTTTCAAAGGCCTTTCACTCGGTATCTGACCTGGAGCGTGTGGGTGATTATGCCGAAAACATTGTAGAGTACGCGGAAAGTCTGCAAGAGCTTCAGGAGACCTTTTCTGAAAAGGCGGTCCGGGAGATCCGGGCGCTCCAGGAAGAGATCGAAGCGCTTTTCCAGCATGTGATGCGGGCCTATGTGGAGGAAGACGCCGGAGAGCTGAAGCTTGCCGATAAAATTGAAGACCGGGTGGACGATATGACCAATGAAATGGCGCAAAACCATATCCGCCGCCTGAATAAGAGAGTCTGTACCCCTGCGGTGGGAGCCCAGTATCTTTCCCTTGCCTCCAACGCGGAACGGGTGGCGGATCATTTTATCAACATCGGCAATACGATCCGGGACGCGAAGTAGCATTTCTTTAAAAAATTCATCATGTCTTCCTTTTAAGCAGAGAGCTTTTTCCTCTCTGCTTTTTGTTTTTGTGCTTTCCTTCCATGTTCTATTTCCCTGCTTGTCTCCATAGATATAAGTGTTCCCAAAAGCAAAGGAGTGAGAAAATGAATACCTTTTGCTATGACAAGCTGGCAGGCCGGATCCCGCTGTACCGTGAACTGCTTTTGGGAGTTCCGCAGGAAGTGAAGGAGCAGGCCTTCGATATTCACTTAAAAGTGAAACAGCCTGTATCCATCTGCGGAAAAGACGGCGTATTCTTTCTGCGGCCGTCTGGCGGCGTGACCCGTGCTTTCATGGAGGACCTGACCTGCGTTTCCAGAGAAGAAATACAGGAGATTTTCACCAGTATCTGTTCTCATTCTGTGTTCAGCCACGAGCGGGAGATACAACAGGGCTATGTTCTTACAGCGGACTCCGGCAGAGTGGGGGTATGCGGTACGGCCGTGCTGGAAAACGGAAGGATAAAAAGCGTGCGGGATGTGACCTCTCTGGTGTTTCGCATTTCCAGGGAAATACCGGGCTGCGGGGACAGGCTGTTCCTGGAGGGGGTGGAGCTTTCCCGGGGGCTTTTGATCGCCGGAGAGCCCTCCAGCGGAAAAACCACGCTTCTGCGAGATATTGCCCATTCTCTCTCTGTGGGAAAATTCCAGCCTGTTCGCCGGGTGGCCGTGGTGGACGAGCGCGGAGAGATCGGGGGCGATTTTGACCTTGGCCCCTGTGCCGATATCCTGAAGGGATATCCGAAAGCGGAAGCCTTCGATGTGGCGCTCCGCATGCTTTCTCCGGAATTTATTGTGTGCGACGAGCTTTCCGCGAACGATCTGGAAGCGGTGCGGCAGTCCGTATTTGCCGGGGTGCCATTGATCGCCTCCGTACATACCGGAAAAGAAGAGAAAGCCCGAAGGCCCTTATACAAAAGCCTGCTGGAAACCGGAGCCTTTGGAACAACGGCCTATTTATCCGGGCGTTCTCAGCCGGGGGAAATCGAGCTGTTGGAACAGGGGCGGAAGGGACAAGGGACGGAAGAATCAGAGAACGCTTCCCGTACAGTTCGAATTTCCGCCTGAAGGAAGCGTACTCTCTCAGGGAAGGAAACTGATCTGTGATAAAATTTTTGGGAGCAATTTTCATCCTTTTTAGCGGCGCGTGCATGGGGCTTCAAAAATCCGGCGAGCTGAAAAAAAGAGAAGAACGGCTGCTTGCTCTAAAGCGGACGATCCAATGGTTTCGTGCGGAAATACGCTATACCGCCCGCCCTTTGAGCGAGTTGATTTCGGAAAACAGAGATTCCGCCTTTTGTTTGCTGGCGGCGGAGGAGACAGGCTTTTTCCGGGATCCGAAGGGCGCTTTGCAGAAAGCGGGAGAAAAGCTTTTGAAGGACCCGGCGGATCTGGAGCTTTACCGGGGCCTGATAAAGGGGCTGGGCGAAAGCGATTCGCAAAGCCAGATAGAGCATATGGAGCTGTACGCGGAGCTTTTAGAGGCTCATTTGAAGCAGGCCGGAGAGGCCAGGGAAAAGAAAAGCAGGCTGTATATCTGCTTAGGGCTGTTTGGCGGGATCACGATCTGCCTTGTTTTGTTATAGGATGCGGGCTGCCCGTAATATTGGCGGAACGCTGAAGGAAAGGAAGGAAACAGGCTTTGGAAGTGGATTTGATTTTTAAAATAGCCGCCATCGGGATCATCGTAGCGGTACTGAATCAGCTGCTCATCCGCTCCGGAAGGGAGGAACAGGCAATGATGACCACCCTGGCCGGGCTGATCGTGGTTTTAATGATGATCATCAATGAAATAGACGCGCTGTTCCAGGCGATCAAGTCTATTTTCCAGCTGTGAGTATGAATATTTTTTCCATAGGGACCTGCGCCCTCTGCGTTGTGGTTTTTGGCGCGCTGATCAAAAGGAGCAATAAGGAATATGCTCTTTTAGCGGCTGTGGGAGCCTGTGTGCTGATTTTGCTCAGCGCCATAGAGCAATTGGAGCCGGCGCTTTCTCAGCTTCAGGGGCTTTCCGGTGCGAAGGGCTTTCCGGGCGAGATTTTACCGATTCTGGTAAAAACAGCGGGGATCGCCATCGTGGGCCAGCTTGTTTCCCGGATCTGTAAGGACGCGGGAGAATCCGCCTTATCCTACTCGGTGGAGCTTGCCGCAAAAGCCGCGATCCTTGTGGTGTCCCTGCCGCTTTTTACGAGAATTTTTGAATATCTGGAGGAGATCACCAGGCTGTAATACCTGTATGAGAAGCTCCTGGAGATGAAAAATTTATGAAGCAAAAAAGATTTTTGCCTCTTTTTTTCGCACTTTTCCTCTGTTTCCTTTTCTGGCTTTCCCCCGGGGCCGCCGCTCAGGAAACAAACAGGGAAGAGGAGCTTTTGGAAAAAAGCGGGGCAAACGAGATGTATGAAAGCCTGGATGAGGAAACAAAAGAGCTATTATCCCGCACGGGGATCCAGGGCGCCGGGGAAAAAGGAGAAGGGGAGAGCTGGTTTACGGTTTTATCCGGGTTGCTGCGGGAAAAGCTTTCCGAGCCTCTCAGAGCGCTGATGGCGCTTTTCGCTGTGATCATACTCTGCAGGCTGGCAAATTGCTTTGATTCCGCGGAGATCAGCGGTGCGGCCGGCTTTGCCGGGGCGCTGGCCTGTGCGGTGATCACGGTGACGCCGCTTTTAGAGCTGATGGAAAACGCCAAACGGGCAATCGAAGGCGCTTCTGTGTTTTTACTGGCCTCCGTTCCCGTATACAGTGGGCTGATGGCGGCCTCTGGCAGCGTCGCGGCAGGCACCTCCTACAGCTTTTTGACTCTTG
>JAETPP010000398.1 GCA_021771115.1 Bacillota bacterium
GTGGTGGCAGGCCTTGCGGTTGTGGACAGCGAAGAGCTTGCGGAAAAAATGGCGTTTATTCAAAATTCCACAGGCGGAGTTCTTGCTCCTTTCGATTCGTTCCTGCTCATGCGCGGGATCAAGACGCTTGGCGTGCGAATGGACCGTCACGTGGAAAACGCGGAAAAGATCGCGGAATATCTTAAGTCAAACGACGCGGTGAAAAACGTGTATTATCCGGGACTTTCTGATGCGCAGGGACACGATATACAGATAAAGCAGGCGAAAAACGGAGGGGCGATGATTTCCTTTGAGCTTAGCGAGGAATATGATCATGAGAAGTTTTTTAAAGCCCTCAGCCTTATAGCGCTGGCAGAAAGTCTTGGCGGCGTGGAATCTCTCGTGTGCCATCCCGCCAGCATGACGCACGCAGCCATTCCGCGTGATATCCGCGAAAAGGTGGGAATTACAGACGGCCTTATCAGACTTTCGCCGGGGATCGAGCATTATGCGGATCTTATCGAGGATCTGGACAGAGCTATAAAATCGTCGAGCAGGTAGGAAAAGGGAGAACAGCCATGACTTTGTATAATTCCATGCAGGAAATGATAGGAAATACGCCGCTGGTGAAGCTGACAAATATTGAGCTTCCGGAGGGCGTGAATATCTACGCCAAGCTTGAGCTTTTCAATCCGGCAGGCAGCGTTAAGGACCGCGTAGGAAAGTATATGATTCGTGACGCGGAGGAAAAGGGTAGGCTTGTTCCGGGAGGAACCATCGTTGAGGCTACGGCGGGAAATACCGGGCTGGGCATCGCTTTTGCGGCCTTGGGAAAAGGGTATCATGTGAAATTCGTGGTGCCGGAAAAGTTTTCCGAAGAAAAGCAGGCGCTGATGCGCGCCCTTGGCGCGGAGATAATAAATACACCAAGGGAAGACGGTATGCTGGGAGCCGTGGCAAAAGCGGAGGAGATAAAAGCGCGGACGAAAAACGCCGTAGCTTTGGAGCAGTTTAAAAATCCAAGCAATCCTCAGGCCCATTACGAAACTACCGGTCCTGAAATATATGAA
>JAETPP010000399.1 GCA_021771115.1 Bacillota bacterium
AAATTTCCGCCCGGATTTCCCATTCTTCCCGTTGCCGGTCCTCCGGCAGCTTCTGCAGAGCTCCCGTTGCCTTGTGAAACCACCCGGACGCAATCCGGTGCCCCTCCTCTCCGTCATAGCCATACCAGTAGAGCATCCCCAGTCGAAATGACACTTCTCCATAGGCAGCCGGATTCCTCGCCAGCAGCTCCTCGTAGGTCTCTGACTTTCCCAGCGGAATGGTATGGAACAGCGTGCGGATCTGATTTTCCTCCTCCTTACTCAAAGTCCCGTCGCTGCCCGCCTGCTCCAGAAGCTGAAGATACGCCTGCTTTCTCCCCGGCGCCCGGAAAAGGGCCTTCTCATAGCAGGTCAGCCGCTCTTCCCCGCCGCAGCAAAGCGCTTCTGCCAGCAGCTTCCCGTAGTCCCATTGCTCCTCCACCCGGGCCGAAAATTCCGCCGGAAGCCCCCGAAGCGCTACCCCAAAAGCCAGGGCAACCAGCAGAAGCGCCGCCCACAGCCGGCTTCGCTTCCGCCCCAACCGGTAACTCAGCTTTATCAGATCCCGCCGCAGCTTTTTACCATCCTGATAACGCTGCTTCGGATCTTCCCGGATACATTTTCGGATTATCACGCTCATCGCTTCCGGGCAGCCCGGTATCCTGCTCTTTTTCAGCGCACTGGAATATTTTACCCCGGAAATCAGGTAATACAGCGTGGCTCCCAGCCCGTAAATATCAGTCCGCTGATCCAACGCCTGCTGCAGGTCATACTGTTCTGGAGCGGCAAAACCGTCCGTCCCCCTTCTTTTATTTTCCCTGTTCTCTCCCCGCTGCTTCCAGGAAGCCCCAAAATCCACCAGTACCAGAGTGCCGTCCCGTTTCTGAATAATATTCGCCGGTTTAATATCCAGATGAAGCACCGGCCGCTTTCTCCCATGAAGATAGCAAAGCACGCTGCTAAGCTGGATTCCCACCTCCATCACCTGCCAGGCAGACAGGCATCCCTGTTTCTTTCGGATCTCCTCCAGCGTATGTCCCCGGATATACTCCATCACCAAATAAACGC
>JAETPP010000400.1 GCA_021771115.1 Bacillota bacterium
CTCTCGTCGGCCACCACCAGATTGGTGGTCAGGGGATCAAGCCGCCGCTCCCGGCACTCCACGGAGGCGTAGAAAGATTTTAAGTCGATGGCGATATAGACGCGGTTTTCCTGCTGCATGGACTGAGGCCTCCCTTCTGTTTTTGCGTGAATGCGTTCTCTTTTATATTACCACACAGGAGCGTTTAAATATACCGCATGTTGACTTTCCCTTTCACATATGCAATGATAAAGGGCAAACTGGAAATAATACCAGTCATCAGGAAGGAGCGGAACATGAGTAGGCGCAGAAGAAGGTCCAGAAGAAGATCCGGGGCAGGCCGGATGGTTTTAATTGTGATAATTGCGGCGGTTCTGCTGGCTGCGGCCGCTGGTGCGTTTTTGTTTGTAACCCACCGCAGCACCGGGCAGAAACAGAAGCAGCCGGACGAGCTGCTGACGGAGTACATGCAGTTTTTGGCGGCCGGCAATTATGACGCCATGTACGAGCTGTTAAACGCCCAGAGCCGGCTCAATATCAGCCGGGAGGATTTTGTAGCCAGAAACCGGAATATTTACGAAGGAATTGAGGCGGCCAATATCCGCATCGAGATAAAAGGTACGGAACAGAAGGAAAACGGGGCGGAGGCTGTCAATTATCAGACCACCATGAACAGCCTGGCCGGGGAGATCAGCTTTTTCAACCAGGTGGATTTCCAGCTGGAGGAGATCCCGGGGGAGGACGGAAAAAAGAGCGCGGGCGAGTACCGGATGATCTGGAACGACTGGGTGATTTTTCCGCAGCTGGGGCGCACGGACAAGGTGCGCGTGAGCACGGACCGGGCGGACCGGGGCAGCATTCTGGACCGGAACGGCAATCTGCTGGCGGGCAAGGGAACTGCGTCCCTGGTGGGGCTGGTGCCGGGGAAGATGAACCGCGATCCGGCGGGGCCGGGCGGTTATGCCGCCGTAGATCTGGAACGGCTTTCCGGACTGCTCGGCATTTCCGTGGAAGGGATCACAAAGAAGCTCTCCGCCGGATGGGTCAAGGACGATTCCCTGGTGCCG
>JAETPP010000401.1 GCA_021771115.1 Bacillota bacterium
GAAAGCCCGTCTCTTCCCGGCCGCGCAATTATATGGGAAACAACCACGGCGGAATGCTTGCCCTGAACGGGGAATACTACATTTTCTACCACCGCCACACCAACCGAAGCTCCTATTCCCGCCAGGCTTGCGCGGAAAAGCTGACCCGAAACCCGGACGGAAGCTTCCGGCAGGCGGAAATCACCAGCTGCGGCTTAAACGGCGCTCCCCTTGCGGGGAAAGGGTACTATGAAGCGCGGATTGCCTGCAATCTCTGGGCAAAGGAGGGAACCGGGCGCTATGACGGCCTGAATCCGGGACGGCGGCTGAAGGGGCATCCTTATTTTACCCAGAACGGGGCAGAGGGAAATCCCCGTGCCAGACAGTACATTGCAAATATGAGAGACGGGGCAACGGCGGGCTTCAAATATTTCCGATTTGAAAATCTGAAGCATATCAGGGTAAGGCTTCGGGGAAAAGCGGAAGGCAGTCTGCGGGTTTTCGCCGATGAAGCGGGAAAGCAGACGGTGGCCCGGATTCCGGTGAAAAGCTGTGGGCGTGCCTGGAGGATTTTTTCCGCAGAGGCCCGGGCGGCTGAGGGACTCGGCGCATTGTATTTTGTATATCAGGGACAGGGAGCTGTTGATTTTCTGGACTTTATACTGGAATAGGGGAGCGGTGGAGCAGCAAAAGAATGCGCTCACGACTATAGTTCGGAGAAAGGAGCGGAAAGGGATGAATCCATACTTTAGGGGATTGAAGGTTGCAACAGTTGTTATCGGCATTATTGTCCTGTTAGCAGCCGCCGGATTTTTGACCAGGGCAGTCAGTAATAACAGGAAAGGAAAAAAGGGAAAGAAGCTTTTTACTGTAGTCGCAGTGGTTGTGACTGTGCTTAGCCTGGCTGTCACAGCAGGGCTCTCCTACGCAGCAGGCACTTTTTCCAACTCTATGGATATGATGATGTCCCTTTGGGGACCCGGGGAGGAAAACGGAAATCAGGAAGAGTGGAAAGCCCTTTCCGCGGAAATCGCAGAAGAGGGAATGGTACTGATGAAGAACGAGGG
>JAETPP010000402.1 GCA_021771115.1 Bacillota bacterium
CATCAGCAGCGCCGCCTCCAGGACACCAGGCCGGCGCATCCCGTTTTCTCTGACAATGGTAGACATGCTGGAATACAGATGTGTGACCATGGTATACCCGTCACGTACCGCCTGTTCCACATCCTCCAGCCTTCCGTCGCTGTGCCCTGCGGACAGCAGTACACCCGCTTCCCTGAACTGCCGGGCCATCTCTCCCGCGTTCTCCAGTTCGGGAGCCGCAGTCATAATCCTCAGTGCTCCCGCACCTTTTTCCAGCAGCCACCGGGTCAGCGCCTCCACGGGTTTTCGAATATATTTTGCGTTCTGCGCCCCCTTCATACTCTCAGCAATACACGGTCCCTCCATATGCACCCCCAGAAGACGCGGCCTGCAAGGCTTCTGCTCCCGGCAAAACATTCTGTGCAGTGAAAATACCTTTTCCATTTCTTCCATGGAAGCCGTCAAAGTCGTAGGGCACAGCGATGTGGTCCCATGACGCAGATGAGCGTCCATAGCCTGCTGCCAGCTGTCCCTCTTTCCGTCCATGAAATCGCCGCCTCCGCCTCCGTGTACATGGATATCGATAAAGCCGGGCGCCAGATACCTGCCCTGCAGATCCACAACCTTATCCGCCTTCTCCAAAGCCGGCCATTCTTCCCCGCCTGCCCGGTTCCAGGATGGCTCCCGCTCCCCTTCAGCGAGTCGGATTCCCTGGATTCTATCCCCGATCACCAGCAATTTCCCCTGTTCCAGAATTCCATCCTGCAGGATTATTTTTCCGTTTATAAATAAAGTACTTTCCATATCCGCTTTTATCTCCGTTCTCTCCTGTTTTGATCTCATGAGCGTATTTATTTGCATCTTTCCCGACGCTGCTTTCCCTACACCGCTTTCCCGACGCTTCGCCGACATTGCTTTCCCGGTGCCTTCCCGACACTGCTTTCCCTACACCGCCGGGCCGACACTGCTTTCCCGGTATACCGCTATCCTATGTTTCCTGGTTCCTCAGAAGCACTCTGCCGAACCAGATTCCGAAACCAAGCGCTGAAAGCCCCTGCAGCAGCAGT
>JAETPP010000403.1 GCA_021771115.1 Bacillota bacterium
CCGGACTGCGGCAATGTCCTGACCGCCGCCGGCGGCGGAGAACTGCACTGCTGCGGCCGGAGGCTGGAGCCGCTGACTGCCCGGCCTGCGGACGCAGACCATAGGGTAAGCGCGGCGGAGGTGGAGGAGGACTGGTATATCACCTTCCGCCACCCCATGGAAAAGGACCACTTTTTCCGCTTTGCGGCCTATGTGACCGTGGACCGCTGCCTGCTGGTGCGGCTGTACCCGGAACAGGGCGGGGAGTTCCGCATCCCCCGGCTGCGGGGCGGCGGAAAGCTGTACCTCTGCTGCTCCCGGGACGGGCTGTTTGAGGTGAACGTATAGGGAAAAGACGAGCCGCCGAAGAAATTCGGCGGCTCACTCCTTTTCAGCGGGTTCCGTCTGTTCCGGCAAGGGAAGGACAATGAGGTTCGGCCCATCGTCCCGCAGATAAAGGGCCTCGCATTTCTGCTGGGCCTCGATCAAAATTCGGACAGCCTTTTCCGTCTCCCGCATCAGCGTTAAATACATCTCTTTGTAGTCCGGCATGTTATCACCCATGCATATTTTAGGACATATTGTCCAAAAAATCAATAGGACAATATGGACTAAATATACTGGGCTTGGGTGATGATATGAAGCTCCGTATCCGAGACTTGCGGGAAGACAGGGACCTGAAACAGCAGCAGGTGGCAAAAGACCTGCTGTGCGACCAGAGCCTGTACTCCAAATATGAGCGGGGAGAGCGCCCCTTGCCGCTGGAACTGGCGAACCGCCTGGCCGACTACTTCGGCACCAGTGTGGACTACCTGCTGGGGCGCACAGATGAAAAAACGCCTTATCCCAAGAGCAGGCGAAAATAAGAGTAAGCCGCCGAAGAAATTCGGCGGCTTCACGCTGTCGATAACCCCGAAAAGTCAGGAAAACGGGAAGGAAAGGTGTGCGCGCGAAACCCAGGAAGGGTGTCCTGCGCCATTCAAATCAACAGATTTCAGAACTTTTTAAAAGTTCTGAAATCTTAAGCAGCTTGTCGAAAAGACTTTTTCGACAAGCTGAAGCCGCCG
>JAETPP010000001.1 GCA_021771115.1 Bacillota bacterium
AAGGGGGAAGAGTGTGAGAGGGGACCATCAGGGTCCCTCTCTCGCGTTTCAATCAGAACTTCTTGAGGAAATCTTTGATTTTCTCAAGAAGTTTGAGCGTGGCGAAAATCTTTTTCGACACGCTCAAAGCCTTTTACAAAAGGCTTTGATAAAAATCCAGGGTTTTCGGGCGCTTTCCCAAAATGTGGAGCAAATAGGCCTCCACCGCGGCGGAAAGCTCTTTTCCCGCACCCTCGGAAACGGTAAAGGAAAAAATTTTTTCAAAATCCGAGTAAATGATATGCCGCATGGCGGTCAGCGCAGCCTTGGACAACGCGGCGCAGGGGTCGCCCGTGTCCAAATAGCAGTTCTGACAGTAAAGGGTACCCCGGTTTATTTTGAAAAACATTCTGTCCGCTTCATAAGCACCGCACTGAGCACAGCAGACAAGATCCGGCATATAGCCGGCAAGCGACAGCATTCTGAGCTCCACAATGGGCTTTAAGAGCTCCGGGGGCCTTGTCCCCTCGCTTAAAAAGTGCAGGGCGTTTAAGACCAGGCGAAGATATTCCCCGGCCTCTACTCCCTCCGGCACCAGCTCAGAAGCAAGGCTGCAAAAATACTGTGCCAGCGCCAGACGAACGATATCCTGGCGCAGGCCGAAAAACACCTCGATGGGAAAGGCGTCGTTTATTATGTACTTTTCCCGCCCCTTATAAAGGTTCAGGCGGGAATAGCATAAAAGCCCGGTGGCGGAATTTTTGCTGTCCTTCAGGTTTTTGGCCCGCCGGGCAAAGGCGCGCACCACGCCCTCATCCTGGGTCAGTACCGTTACCAGCCTGTCGCTTTCCCCGATCACCTGTTCCCGGATAATGATCCCCTGGGTTTTGATCTGCACTGTATCCCTCCATGGAAAAGACGCCCTGCGCCTCCGCCTGGTTTCTGACCTGCGTATATCTGATGTAGTCCTCTATTTTTCCCGATCGGGCAAAATTCCGCCAAGCCTGTTTTTCGTCCACAAACGCTTCCCCCTTTTCAAAGGCAAGATCCCCTTTCAGGCAGCACCGCACAATCTCTGTGCAGTATTGCCTTAAGAAAAGTATTTGCAGACATCCCCGCCGCTATGACTGGAAAATAATTGTCTGTTCGACAGAAAGCGCCGGACTTTTCCCCGCTTTTGTGCTAGGAGCGGCTTACAGCTCCAGGTTTTTTTCGGAAAAGCCCAGGCTTTGCAGGACCTGCGGGCGCTGCCGCCAGTCCTCCTTTACCTTGACCCACAGCTGCAAATTTACCTTGCAGCCGAAAAAGCGTTCCAGATCCTCTCTGGCGTCGGAGCCGATGCGCTTGAGCATGGCGCCGCCCTTGCCGATGAGAATTCCCTTATGGCTCTGCCGCTCGCAGTAAATGGTGACGTCGATCGTGAGCATATTTTCCTGCTCGACCATTCGCTCTGTGACCGCCGCCACGCCGTGAGGCACCTCTTTTTCCAAAAGGCGCAGCACCTTTTCCCGAACGGTTTCCGAAGCGATGACCTGCTCCGGCTGATCGGTGAGCGTATCCTCGGAGAAGAAATATCCGCCGGGCTCCGCCAGCGCTTTCAGTTCCTCCAAAAGGGCCTCCATGCCGCTTCCGGTTTTAGCGGAAACGGGCACCACCGCCCGAAAATCGTACAGGGCGGAAAAAGCGGCGATCTGCTCCATCAGCTTTGTTTTATCGGGCAGAAGATCTACCTTATTAATGGCCAAAATCGCCGGGATATGGCCGGCCCGGAACCGCCCGATCAGCTCTTCGTCCGCCTTGGAGATCTTTGCCCCGGCCTCCGCCACCAAAAGGCAGGCGTCCACACCCTCCACAGCAGAGATCACAGATTTTACCATATAGTCTCCCAGGGAATTCCTGGGCTTCAAAAGCCCGGGGGTGTCCAGGAAAACCAGCTGGCATTCCTCATCGGTCAGCACCCCCATCACGCGGGTACGGGTGGTCTGCGGCTTTTTGGAAACAATGGCGATCTTTTGGCCGATCAGTTTATTTAAGAGAGAGGATTTTCCCACGTTCGGCTTGCCGACAATGGCAAAAAACGCGGAAAGGCCCTCAGGCATGTTGTCAAAATCCATTTTTATGATTCCCCTTGCTGGATTCTAGATGCTAGATTCTAGATGCTGGATGCTGGATAAAGGGCAAGGACAAAGGTCAAGAGATAAGGTCAAGGGCGGGAAATATTTTTGCGGCTTTTTCCCGCTTTTTTCAGTGGTATTTCTTTTTCTTGCCGGAAAGGGCTTCCTTGATTTTTATGGGGCCGATGAAAATGAAGATCAGGGCCGCGGCCGCGGACAGCAGAAAGAGGCAGAGTGAAAGGGGGTCGGTGCAGAGGTCCTGCAGGGTTTGCCACAGCGCCGGACGCAGAAAGAGAACCGCGCCTACGAAAGCCGCCGCCAACGCGCACAAAAGCACTGCCCCCGCGGCAACGTCCTTGACTACGCGGATGCGAGGGTTCCAGTGCTTTTCTGTAAAATCGCACAGCTTTTCCACGGAGGTATTCATTGCCTCCGCCCCCATTACCACGCCGATGGTCAGGATCAGGCAGGCAATCTCCCCCCGGCTGAGCTCCATGCGAAACCCGAAGAAAAGCACATAACAGCCAAGGGTGAGGTGGATCCGCATATTCCGTTCACTGCGGATACACCCCCAAATTCCCCGAAACGCATCGGCAAAGCTGTTTCCCAGGGTACGCTTTTTTCCCTGTCCGAAATTACTAGACATCTGATGTGTAACTGCTGCTGGCGGGCAGGCCCAGCTGCTGCATGACCCGCTCTTCCTTTTCCCGCATTCTCACCCGATCCAGGCCGCCCTTTTCGTGGTCGTAACCCAGCAAATGGAGCATGGAATGGGCCGTGAGATAGCCCACCTCCCGTTCCAGGCTGTGGCCGTAGGTCTTTGCCTGCTCCACCGCCTTCGGCATGGAAAGCACGATATCTCCCAGGATCTTCGCCCCGGTCTCATGGTTTTCATCATACTGCCCGTTTTCCCCCAAGGGGAAGGAGAGCACATCGGTAGCGGAATCCTTGTTCCGATACTGGCGGTTCATTTCCTGGATCTGCTCGTTGTCCACAAAGGACACGCTGATCTCGGCGGAATAAGGGAATTCCTCCATTTGAAGCACGGCATGGCAGCAGCGGCGAATGAGCATCCGCAGGCCGGTGGGGATCTTCACCTGCTTCTGCTGATTGGAAATGATAACTCTGATTTTCTCCATAACTCTTTCCCATTCCTTTCTTAGCTCATTCTGTTCGGTTATTTCGGGCGGTCAGCCTTTTCATAGGCCTTGATAATATCCTGCACCAGCCTGTGACGCACAACATCCTTCTCTGTAAAGCGGAAGATTGCGATATCCTTCACGCCCCGGAGAATTCGCACCGCGTCCTTCAGGCCGGAGCGCTTCCCATCCGGCAGATCGATCTGCGTCACGTCGCCGGTGATCACCATTTTGGAATTGAAGCCCAGGCGGGTCAGAAACATTTTCATCTGCTCGTTGGTGGTGTTCTGGGCCTCGTCTAAAATAATAAAGCTGTCGTCCAGGGTGCGGCCTCGCATATAGGCAAGGGGAGCCACCTCGATATTTCCCCGCTCCACATAGCGCTGGTAGGTTTCCGCCCCCAGCATATCAAACAGGGCGTCATACAAAGGACGCAGGTAGGGATCTACCTTCTGCTGCAGGTCGCCGGGCAGAAAGCCCAGCTTTTCCCCGGCCTCCACGGCGGGCCGGGTGAGAATGATGCGGTTGACCTGCTGGGCCCGAAAAGCGGATACCGCCATTGCCACCGCCAGATAGGTTTTGCCCGTACCGGCAGGCCCCACTCCTATTGTGATGGTGTTGTCCTTAATGCTGTCGCAATAGGTGCGCTGACCCACGGTTTTTGGCTTAATGGGCTTTCCCTTGCTGGTGATGCAGATGCAGTCCCCTGCAAGCTTTACCACCTTTTCCTCGCTGTCCTCCGCCACCATGCGCATGCAGTAGCGCACATTCTGCTCGGTAAGGCTTTCGCCGCTGCCCACCAGGGTGATGAGACTGCGCACCGCCCGGGCGGCCTTGTCCACCGCCTGGGGATCCTCCCCGGTGATCTTCAATTCAGAATCCCGGAAGATCAGGCTCACCCCGTATTCCTGCTCGATCAATTTGCTGTTTTCATCAAAGCTGCCGAAAAGCTCCGCAGCCTGTTCCATTCTATCCAAGCTCAATCTCTGTTCCAAAAGAATCTCCTTATTCTATCATCCGCAAGCTTTAGACCTCGCCCTTGACCTATTCCTTGCCCTTTTCCAGTATCTAGCATCTAGTATCCAGCATCTAGTATCTGCCCCTTTAGTATATCACAATCTTCGACCTTTCTTCAAGGAAAAAGAATATGAGAAATTCCTAAAAATTTTCGTCCGTTTCCGTCGGATTGACCAAAATTTCTCGAATCTCGCCGATTTCCTCCTCACAGCGGCAGTTTGCGCTTATGATGCACATGCCATCGGGGAAGCTATAGGTCAATTCTTCCTTCAAGATTTTGCTTCCGGCGGGCAGGGCGGCCTTCTGCGCTTCCCGCAGCTTCAGAAGAGCCGCCGCCTTCAGTTCTTCCTGTTCCATCGGGCGGCTGCTCTCCTCAAGCAGCACGAAAACCTCCCGCTCGATCCCCACGGGGAGCTCCACGCCCAGCGCTGTGAGCATGGCGTCATCCCTGTACGCACGGCAGTTTTCCGGCGGCTCTCCCTGCCACCCCAGAGGGATCCGGAACCCAAAAAGGCGGAGAACCGCCTTTGTCTGTTTTCTTCCGGTGGGAAGCCATTCCTTTTTCTCCGCGGACGCCTGGACCGTAAATTCCCGATAGGTTTCGGCGCGCACGCTGCCTCTGGCGGCCCCCAGCGTTTCCAGGGGCTTTTCCGGCGGCGGGCTGTAGGGGTCTATTTTTTCCTGGTACAGCCCGGAGATCAGAAGATCTCCCTTTTCCACGGTATCTCCCAGCGCCACCTCCGGCCTGCCCCGCTCCGCCTCGATGGACAGGATCGTTCCTTCTCTGGCGGCCACCATATTGGACCAGCGCAGGTCGTCTGTGATCTCAGGCTTCTTTTCCCCTTCCCCCACGGCCACCTCCACAAAGCAGCCGTCGGTATTCACGGAAGCCCATTTCAGCTCCGGCAGCTCGGAAATGATGCTGTGCGCCGTGAGCTTCGGGGTAAAATCTCCCTTCCAGGCTCCCAAAAACACGCCGTTGTTTCTTGCCGCCTCCAGAACCTGCCTGTCACTGAGGCGGTCTGTCCCACTGACGCTGACGCCCCAGACAAAGCTGCTTAAAAAGCAATACAGGCCGATCCCGCAAAGGATCCCCAAAACCAGACCCTTTCTCAGCCACAGCCTCCTGACCTGAAAGGGAAGGCCCCGCTTTTTGACGCAGCGCAGGCGCACCTTGCACCGCCGGGCAAAAGGCAGCAGGCGGCGGTATTCCCTGGCCCGGCACCGCACGCAGGCCCTTTCCCCCTGTCGGGAAAATTCCCAAAAGGCAAAGCCGCTTTTCGCCGTCATATTCAAAAACCGGGCGTGATCCCCTATAATCTCAAACTGCGCGTACCCGGTCAGCAAATGAAATAGCTTTTCCACCATTGCTTTCCGTGCTCCCCCTTTTTTGCCGGGGCGTATTCACGCCCTAATAAGTATATTCCACGCTGCTGATAAACCCTTCTACCACAGCGGAGCTTTCCGTCAGCCTTTTCAGCTTCAGATTTCTGCCTGAAAAACGCACCGTCAGCCTGCCGGTGCGAAGGATCACCTTTTCTTTGTCATAGTCCACGATCCCATCGCAGCCATCCACCACGGCAGATCTGTTTCCGGTCAGCTCGATCACGGAGCTTCCCCTTCCCTTCTGTTCCACCGCCATCCCTCCCTTTTCAAAAATATTATGTGCCGCTACCTGAATGTATAACGGTGCTTTTTCATATTCCTTGCAGAGAAGGAGGGATCTCGCAATGGATCTGAAAACTGCTTTTGGGCGCCGCACCTCCGGGCCGTGGTGGGAAAAGCTGCACGGCCTTTCCGCTAAATTTTCCGCACTGGCCCTTCTCTGCCTGACCGCCGCTTTGCTTGCGTTTCCCAGAGGAGTGCAGCAAAGCGTAAAAAACAGCATTCTTTACTGCCTTACTGTGCTTGTCCCCTCTCTGTTCCCCTTTATGGCGCTGACCAGCTTCGCCGTCAATTCCGGGGCGGGAGAACAGCTGGGCGGCGCACCGGGCTTTCTCGTTCGTCATCTCTTTCGGCTGCCGGCCGCCTGCGCTGTTCCCATCCTGATGAGTTTTATCGGGGGATATCCTGCCGGAGCGAGGGGCGCTTCTCTGCTTCTGGAGCAGGGAAAGCTCACAAAGGAGCAGGCGGGGCGCATGATGCTGTTCTGCGTCAATCCCGGCATCGCCTTTGTGGTCACTTTTTTGGGCGGCACGGTGCTTAAAAGCTTCCGTACCGGCTGGCTGCTGTTTTTCGCAGTCACCGCCGGGGGAATCGTTCTGGGTGTTCTGTCCGGTCTGGGAAGCCCCGTTCCTCCGAAGGGAAACGACATTCCCCATTCTTTTCACGGCAATGCGGTGACACGCTCCGCTTTTGATGCCGCCTCCGCCGTTTTGAAACTGTGCGCCTGCATCGTGCTGTTCTCGGGGCTTACCACCCTTCTTCACGGCTGCGGCCTTTACCAGCTTCTCAGCCGCGCCCTGGCCTCCCTGAAGCTGTTTACGCCCATGGAGGCCGCCGCGCTTCTCTCCTTCCTGATCGAAGTGACTGAAGGCGTCGGGGCGGCTTCCTCCCTGCGGGTGGGGCCGCAGTTTTTCGCCTTCGGGCTGGCCTTCGGCGGGCTTTGTGTGCATTTGCAGGTATTTTCCTTTTTTCCCGCATTTCCCGCTGAAAAATGGAAATTCTATGCCTATCGTTTTCTTCATGGCGGGGTCGCCGCCGGCTTTTATATTTTGCTTGCAAAGCTGCTTCCGGGCAGCTCGGTGGAGGCTTTTGCCCCGGCGGGAGCGGTGCAGGGCGTTACCGCTCTGTCCGGCACCCTGGCGGGCGGGTTGTCTCTGCTCTTGATGTGCATGGCGTTTCTGTTGATCTTTACAAAAGAAGAAAAAAACGGCTGAACCGGATTGCGCCGGGGGCTGAGCTATGATATACTGGATGCTAGATGCTAGATGCTGGATAGGGATTTTGGTGGTGGAGTTATTTATGTTTAGGAAAAGGAAAAAGAATTTATTTGGCGCTGGGGTGGAGCTCAGCTGCTCTTATTGCCTGCACAACGGCGCAAAGCACGGGGAGCCTCCTCTGTGTACGCTTCGGCTGGCACTGAAAAACGGCAAGTGCAAAAAGTATGAGTACGATCCCCTGATGCGGGAACCCCGCACCGCTCCTCCGCTTCGCTCCGGCTCTTACGACGAAGAGGATTTTAAGCTGTAGCCAAACAAAAAAGCGGCAGGGACGTTTCCTGTGGGAAATGTCCCTGCCGCTTTCTGCTGCGCAGAGGAAGCGGTGTGTTCGATCATAGAAGGCGGCAGCAGCCAATGAACGAGGCTTTGCACACAGGATCCGTGTCAGAGCTGCCTCTCTACCGCCGCAATCTGCAAATTCGTTCTTCGGATCTCTTCATATATTTCCTCTGAAAACTTCTTATTTCTTTCATAGGTGTAGAGGCCGTTAAATTCCTGTTCCACATCCGTAAGCTGGGTGTAGCAAAAACCGCTGAACGCCTTACTGGCCAAAAGTGCGCCGCTTAAACCCGCGATACGCCTGCACACTTCCTTCTCGCTTTGCGGTTTTTCCCATCTCAGCCATCCGCCTTCTGGCTGCAGCGCTTCCATAGCAGAACGATCAGAGGACCAAAACGTACCGCCAAACTCACTCATCAGCAGGGGTGATCTGCCATCATACCTCTGGCTGTCTTCTTTTTCATCATAGCAGGCCTCCCCCGCCCGCAGCTTTCCATAGCGGCTCCGAAACACCTCCGGCTCCTGTTCATAATCGTGCAGGTCATAGATATCTGTCGTTACGTGGCAATACCCGCTGGTATCGATCACCGGACGGGTAGGATCCATCGCTTTGGTCACCTGGTACACCGTGCGCACAACCTCTTTATCTGGAGCGCTGCCGGCCGCGCAAAGCGGAAGCTCGTCAGTTTCATTAAAAGGACACCAACCAATAATGGAAGGATGGCTGTAGTCCCGCCGGAGCACCTCTAACCACTCCGGGAGAAACCTCTCAAGCCCCTCAGCTCCCGTAATATCCAACCCCCAGCTGGCATACTCTCCCCATACCATATAGCCCAGGCGGTCTGCATGATAGAGATAGCGCTCCTCAAACACTTTTTCATGCAGCCGCGCTCCGTTGAACCCAAGCTCCTTGGACAGCTTGATATCCTGCACAAGGGCGTCGTCGCTGGGCGCTGTGTAAATACCATCCGGATAAAAACCCTGATCCAAGATCAAACGCTGGAACAGAGGCTTTCCGTTCAAATAGAATTTGCGGTCATGCCACTCCACGGTTCGAAGGCCGAAATAGCTATATACCGTATCCGTGTTTTCCCCCTGCCGCAGCACCGCTTTTACATTGTACAGATAGGGGTCGTCCGGACTCCACAAATGCGGTGATTCCAAATCAAATCTGCATACGGCAAGGTGCGCTGCACAACAAATCGTTTTTTGCGCTATTACCGTACCGTTTTCCAGTACCATAAGGGTAAGCTCGGCTCCGGCGCCCTGTACAAGCTCTGCCTCTATTTCGATACTTCCGTTAAGGGCATCCGGCGTCATGCGGAGATTTTTGATGTAGGCACAAGGCAGATATTCCAGCCATACGCTTTGCCAAATACCCGTTGTGCGTGTGTAATAGCATCCATAAGATTCGCGCTGCGCGCTTTGCTTTCCACTGCATTGCTTCCCACTTCGAATATCATCTGCCGCATATACCACAAGCGTATTCTCGCCTTCTGTCACAAGCTTGCTGATATCAAAGCAGAAGGAAGTATATCCTCCCTTGTGAGTTCCCGCTGATTTCCCATTGATCCACACGCTGCATTCATAATCAACCGCCCCAAAATGCAGCAAGATACATCCCCTGCGCTTTTCAGGCGTGATCTGAAAGCGGCGGCGATACCAAACGGCAGGGATAAAATCGGTATAGCCGATCCCCGAAAGAGAGCTTTCCGGACAAAACGGCACTGTGATTTGCAGAGGGAATCCGCCCTCTTCCGGAAATCCGCTTTCACACCCGCTGTTTGAGAAATCAAAAGCAAAGTCCCACACTCCGTTCAAGGGCTCCCAGGAATCCCGCATCAACTGAGGCCGCGGATGCTCCGCTCGCGGGCACTCCTGTTTTTTCATGAGATTTTTATCATAATCCACTTCCACATTCCATTCCTGATTTTTCATCCCTTTACACCACCTACATTAATTCCTTCTATCAAATACTTTTGACCGAGCGCGTAAACTAACGCCGTAGGGATCAGCACCATGACCAGCGCCGCAAATAACGCTCCCCAATCTGTCGCATAGCGCTGCACCTCATACATCACAGATACTCCAACGGGAACCGTCTGCTTTGCGGGATCTGTAAGCAGCACCAAGGCCAATACATATTCGTTCCAAATCCCCATTGCCGACAGCATCAATACTGTTACGATCCCGGGCTTTGCCAGCGGCACAATAATTTGCGGCAATATCCGAAAGTACCCACATCCATCGATCATCGCCGCCTCTTCATACTCCCGTGGGATCCCCTTCATAAATCCGCTGAGCAGAAATACAGAAAACGGAATTTGCCCTACGGCATAAAGCAAGCTCAAGGGAGTCAGCTTATTCAACCACCCCAATTCACTCAGCTGCATAAATAGTGGGATCATGATACAGGGGGCCTGAATAAAAATCAAAGCCATATACAGATTTCGCATCAGTCCCTGCCCCAGAAAGCGAAATCTGGCCAGGCAATAGGAGCAGGGGACAACCAAAATTACAATCAACACCAAAGACAGCAGCACAACGTACAGCGAGTTTTTAAAATTGCCGCCGATATTTGTTTTCTCCAGCGCCCGGGCATAGTTGCTCCATTGAACAGAAGAAGGCAGCGCAAAGGGATCTCCCAAAAATTCTACATTCGTTTTGAAGGAGGAGTACACGTTCCAAAAAAGAGGGTACAAAAACACAAGGGCAACAGCAATCAGAAACAGACGTATCAAGCCGTTTGTCAGATGGTTTCTCTTCTTTTTCAAGCCCAGCTTCGGCCGCATTACGCTTCCTCCCCTTCCGATTTTTTATTGGTCAGCACCTGTGAGATCACGGACAATCCTATTGTGAAAATGCTGGTAACCACAGTAAGCGCCATGGCATACCCAAACGAGCCGTTCTTCATCCCCATATTGTAAATGTATTCCAGTACTACACTGGAGGCTCCGTTCGGTCCTCCTCCTGTCATGACGCGCACTAAAATATAGCTTAAAGACAGCGTGCCGGATAGGGAAAGCACATAGGTAATGCCGATAATATTTTTGATAAGCGGAAGGGTGATATGGAAAAATTTGGCAACGCTTCCCGCCCCATCGATCGTAGCCGCTTCATATATTTCAGCGGAGATCCCGTCCATCGCCGCGATATGCATTACCATGTAATATCCGGCAGCCTGCCATACCAGCGTTATGGCAATGCACCAGAGCGCCGTGCTTGCGTCCCCTGTCCAGGGTCTTGCCAGGGATTCTAATCCGATCTGCTTCAGGAGCCCGTTCAGAATTCCCATCGTGGGATGAAAAACAAACGCCCAAATGATGCCATCCACTGTAAGAGACAGAATGCTCGGAAAAAAGAACAAGGTGCGATACAGAGATTTTTCTTTCAAGTTGCACTGCACTATGGTAAACGCTAAAATCAGGCTGATCGATAACGAAAAAACCGGCACGACCAAAAGCAGCTTGGCCGTATTTCCCAACGCCTGCAAAAACCGCTGGTCGCTGAACATGTAAAAATAGTTTTCCAAACCGATAAAGTTTACACGACCCATATTGAGCATAGTAGAATCTGTAAAAGAAAGCAGGAAGGCCCGAATTGCCGGGTACACCGTGAAATATAGTGTCAACAAGAAGCTGGGAACAGTACAGACCAGCAAAAAAATCACCGGAACACGATTCGGATTTTTTCTTTTCCTGCCCATTGAGCGAACAGCAGATTTCATATCTGTATCAACTCCTTCTTCATAAAGAACGGTCCCGCGGGAAATGTTCCCTGCAGGACCATTCGCATCTGGAATTTCGCTTTATTGAGCCGCCTCTAATTCGCTTCTGATCTGTGTAAAGGCGTTCTCGATGTTTTCAGCCCACGCATCGGCAGTCATTGCTCCATTTACAACATCTGCTACCGGGCTCCAAAGCTCATCGTCCAACGATACTTTGCTTCCCTGCGCCTGCGTATCAAAGGAAAGAACGGCTGACTTTACATTCTCTTCATTGAAGACGCTGTACATATTGTACATGCTTTCGGAAATATAGCTCTTTGCCATTTCGATGGAATCCTTCGTGGCCCCAACGGCATTTGCCTTTTCCGCAAACATTGCCACCGATTGATCGGTATACAAGAACCGCAGGAATTCCTTTGCCAGCTCAGGATTTTTCGCAGCCACCGGGATGGACATAGTTTCCATTGCAACCTGCACATAACGGGTATCACCGGCTTTCATAGCAGGCGCCGGGGCCATTGCAAAGGTAAATCCATCCGCACGGGGCGCATCCGCCATCTCGGATTCGATCCATGTTCCGTTCGGGATGAACAGCACATGATCCATCAAAAGCTCCTGCTGTGACTGTGTGTGATTCAAAGCAACAGTTCCGGGAAGAATGTAGTCCTCTTCCGTCATGCGTTCAAAAAGCTTTAAAATATCCAAAGCTTCTGTGTCAATTACAGAACCCTCCTGATAGCTGGTGATTTTTGCAAAGCCATCCTCACCGACAGCGCTCTTCATTGCCGGCAGAAACGCGTTCTGAAGATACCCCGGATAAATACCGGCCCAGGTCAGCAGATAAATTCCCTTCTCCTTTGCCTTTTCTCCGAGAGCAAAGAATTCATCCCATGTAGCGGGGATTTCCCAGCCGTTTTCCTGAAAGAGCGCCGCGTTATATACCAGGCCGCCCGGCGCGCCATTCAGCGGGGCCTGATAAATTTTTCCATCGCCATAGGGGCTGCAAACACTGGAATCCAGCAGTCCGTCCAGAATTTTGTCTTTCAGCGCTTCGTCAGATTCCAGAGCTTTTCCTTCGAAAACATCTGTAATGTCAAGCAGGCCATGTTCCAGGATCAAGCTGGTGATGACCTCGTAGCTGGCTCCATTCAAAACCAGAAAGTCAGGAATATCCCCCGCGGCGATCTGCGGACGGATGGTATCCCCTATGGTCGGGCTGATCTGCATGTTTACCTTTACGCCCTCATAAGCGGCTTCAAAGGCTTCCACAATACCATACCAGTAATCCGATCCGAACCCGCCTTCGAATACCGCGATATTCAGCTCCTTGTTCTCAAACGAATCCGTGGCAGCGGAGCTGACCTTTGAAGAGACAGCGGACGAATTTTGCGAATTGCCGGACTCCCCTTTGGAAGCAGGTGCAGATCCGCATCCGGCAAAAGCCATTAGAAGCAACAGGACTACGACCAGCATGCTAATAACCTTTTTCATAACTTTTCCTCCTTTTTTAAACGTGCTTGTCGATGTTTCCATTATACTTTCGAAATACCGCGAAAGAAATGATAAGTGTTGACAAAAGCATGGATTATATTGACATCGCGCCTTTTCCTTTGTAAAATCCACTTGCGTTTTAGTAAAAAACGTGCTAAAGTCTACGGCACCACAGCATATCAAAGAAACGAGGAGTTGCGCATGCAGCAGAAAGGTTTCCCCCTTCCCCACTTTCTCCGTAAAATCATTACGCTTTTGCGGAAAATCAAGCTTCAGTCCCGTCTTTTGATCACATTTTTGGCCATTTCTTTGATCCCTGTTGTGGCTATCGGGCTTTACGCATACCAGGTCTATACAGATTCCGTGCGTTCCAAGGTGGGAGAATATGCAGAGCAATCCGCAAAGCTGTTAAATAAGAATTTGCAGCTCGAATTAGAGAAATACGGTTATTATATTGATTCCCTTTCCGTTATGGACAGTGTACAAAGCTTGTTTACTTCTTCCGGAGAGCATGAACGGCAAACAACTGAGCAGATCCACGCTATCATGCAGGAAAACAGAAGCAAGGCTTTGGCCGGACCTTATCTTCGTGAAATTCAGATCATAAGCTTAGACTCCGAGCTCCTCTATAGCTGGGGCTTTGAGAATGCCGCCAGCACACCGTACAACCAGCTTCTTTCTGATATCGACCGCGTTTCTTCCAACGACAGCCTTCAATACGCCTCCAGCCGCCTTACCTCTAACAACCTGGTTCTCGGACGGAAAATATATCGTTCCACAACAGCGATCAAGTCGCTGGGATATATTCTCGTGTACATCAACGCGCGGCTGTTGAGCGACCAGATTTTCAGCGGTATTGATTTTGGCTTGGACAGCAGCGTATTTTTGATGAGCTCTGAAGGAACGGTGCTTGCCTCCAACGATAACAGCCGGATCGCGGATGGGAGCACTGTGGATGAGCTGCTGTATACACAGCTGCTGGAAAGCAATACAGAGCATGAAAACAGCTTTATCGTGGAAAATAACGGGAACAATTATCTGGCCGTGTATAATTATAACCCTGTTTATGACTGTTACTTTGTTGTTACAGTTCCCGACAGCTATATCCGAAATGAAACACGGGAGATCACCACAAATCTCACCCTTTTGGCCGCAGCCCTGTTCGTTCTCAGCTTTGCCGCCACTCTACTTGTTTATTACAGTATTGTTCTCCCCATCAAGCACATTGTTTCCTGCTGCAATATCATATCGGATGAGGACCTGGAGCAAACGATTGCTGATACCAGCCCGGATGAGATCGGTTTTTTGGCGCGCACACTGGATCATTTGATAGACGAGCTGAAGGGAATGGCTCTCCAGTGGCAAAAAGATCAAATTCGAAAGCGCGAGCTGGAATTAGAATCCTTACACTATCAAATCAATCCTCACTTCTTATTTAACACATTGAACTCGCTGAAATGGGTAGCCTCGTTAAATGAAGTACCGGTTTTGTACCATGGCATTGAATCTCTCAGCGTACTGCTGCAAAGCACGCTGATCAAAAATGATGAATTTATCACGCTGGAAGAAGAAATACAAAATCTTTCCCACTACTTTTCCATTCAAAAAATCCGTTATGGCGATTGCTTTGATGTGATCTATCAAATCGAGGAACCGCTTAAGAGCTATTTTGTACCGCGGTTCATCCTTCAGCCTCTGGCGGAAAATGCCGTTCTGCACGGTACGGATGGCGGCGAACAGATCATCGAGATCCGCATTTCAGCTCATATTCAGAATGCGGCATCTGTGGTTATTACGGTACAGGATAACGGAAAAGGCTTTTGCGTTCAGAACGGAACCGCTTCTCGTGAAAGCTTTTCCGGGATAGGGCTTTCCAATGTAGACGAGCGGCTTCGTCTGTACTACGGCAACGAATACGGATTGGTCGTTGAAAGCCAGCCAGGCATAGGAACAACGTGCAAAATAGAGCTTCCGCTGGTTCAAAACAATATGCCGGAAGGAGAGGAGCACTGATGTATCATATTCTGCTTGTAGATGACGAGCCTGCAGCAAAGATGGCTTTTTTAAACCTTTTAGACCAGGAAACAACTCCCTATACTGTGATCGGCACTGCCGGCAATGGGAATGAGGCCCTTGCTTTCCTACAAAAAAACAAGGTAGATATTCTCATCACTGATCTCAAAATGCCTCACATGGATGGGCTGGAATTGATCCATCGGCTCACTGCGGAAAATTTTCCCGGCGTTATCCTTGTGATGAGTAATTATTCTGACTTTGATCTTGTACGGGAGGCACTGCTGTCCGGAGCGCAGGACTATATGCTCAAGGTCAATATGGACCAAAAATCACTGCTGGCTCAATTAAAGCGCGCCACGCAAAAGCTGGAGCAACAGAGCAGGACGTTTCACGATCATCAGGAAGCGGCTTCTGACAGCCATTCCTTGGAAAAATACCGAAATGCGTTTTTTTACACCTACCTCTTAGGAGATTCCGAGCCGACTGCCCCTGCCGCAGAGGAAAAATTCCTTACCGCCCCGCCATATGTTTTATTTTTTATCGCAGCTGAAAAAATATCCTCCGGGAGGCCGCTGCCTGAAAACAGCGTAAAGAGTATCCTGCATTCTATTTTGGGCAAATCGGATGTTCTGAAATTTCCCACCGATGAATACTTCTGCCTCTCGCCGTTTCCGGAAAACACTGTAGAGGAATCGATACAATTACGCGCAACGCAGATCCTTCGTCAGCTCCAAATGTACTTAAACCGGCGGTGCGCCGTTGTTTTTTCCAAGCCCATCCGAACCCTTGAAGCACTAAAGGAAGAATACGATCGCTGCAGAGAGATGGCGCCAGCCCTATTCTATTCTTCTTTTCCTGTTTCTCTTGGTGCGCAAAGCTTTCCTCATACCTCTTTTGTAGAGCCCATGCCTCCGAAGGATGCCGCTCAATATCTCACAGAGCATTTTTTTGAGGGAGGCATAAAAGAACTGGAACTTGATATTGACCGCTTCCTGGAGGACTGCTCTTCCCATTTTATTTCCCCAAGCGAAGCCTGCAATTATGACTATCACGTGGTACAGGTGCTGATACTTTCCAACTCTATTCCAGCGGGCGCCCCCGTTTTTACCCAACACGCCGCGTTGCTAAACTGTGCCAGTGCGGCAGAATTCAAATCGATCCTGCTGCAGCTCCTGCCTTCTTTGATGGAAAATAGCCTTCCTTCCCATTACCAAAGGTGCCACCCGGATGTTAAAGCTGTGCTGTTGTATCTTCAATACCATTACATGCTAAAGCTTTCCCTCGATGAGATAGCCTCCTACGTAAGCCTGGACAAAAGCTATCTTTGCAGGCTTTTCAAAAAGGAAACCGGGCAAAGCATTTTTCAGTATTTGAATGAAAAACGCATGAAACAAGCCGCGGCTATGCTTACCGAAGGCAATACCTATATAAACGAGGTCTCCGCCGCCGTTGGAATTGAGGATCCCTTTTACTTTGCGCGGCTGTTCAAAAAGTACTATGGTATTTCTCCCAGTGAATTCAAAGCAAAGCAAATCAGTTAAATACTGCATTTCGCAGCAAAGCCGGCAAATTCTTTACAGAAAATGCCGGCTTTGTTATAAAAAGCATCGATTAAGCCTTCCTGGCCCGCAGGGCCTTGGTTTTGATGCCCTGGGCTGTGAACAGGATCTCGTGCTCGGTCAGGATATTTTCCGGGTCGTGCGCTCCGTGAAGGTCCTGGGTATCGAAAAAGATCTCCAGGCCGGCTTCCGAAAAATAGCGCTTGGTGGCAAGGTAAAGATCATCATTATCTGTTTTGAACCAGATCTCTCCCCCGTTTTCCAAAAGGGGAAGATAGGCTTCCAGCTGTCTTGTGTGGGTCAGGCGGCGCTTGTGGTGCTTGGCGGCGGGCCAGGGGTTGCAGAAATTGATGTACAGCCGTTCTATGCCTTCTCCCGGTGCGAAAATTCTTTGGAGCTTTTCGATATTGTAATAGCAGAGCAGCACGTTATCCGGCTGGGTCTCCCCGAAGGCGGACTGGATATTCCTGCGCCCCACGCCTAAAATATCGTAGCTCAGATCGATCCCCACATAGTTTACAGTTCTGTGTTGTTCCGCCGCTTCCGCCAGAAACACGCATTTTCCGCAGCCCAGGTCAAGGTGGATGGGGCGTTTTTCTCCAAACCGCTCCATCCAATGACCCCGCAGGGCCTCCGGCTCAGAAATATAGTAAGGACAGGCGGAAAGCTCCGGCCTTGCCCAGGATTTTTTTCTTATTCTCATGCTTTTTCCATTCCTCTCCGGTTCTTGAGGGGTTCATTTTCGTTTTATTATAGCCTCTTTTCCCCCTCAAATCAAGCCTTGCAAGAGCGGCGAAATTCATGTAAAATAGCAGGTATCGATTCTCTGCGTGCGTTTGCCGGGACGGCCGGCTGACAAAGGAGGTTTTTGTCGTGAAGAAAAGGGCGATCGTTTTAGAGGGCGGCTCCCTGCGCTGTATGTTTACCGCCGGGGCCATGGACGTTTTTATGGAAGAAGGCATGGAAGCGGACGGCCTGTTCGGCGTGTCCGCCGGAGCGCTGACCGGGGTAAATGTGATCTCCCGCCAGCCGGGACGGACGGCGAAGGTCAACCTGGATTATGTAAACGACAAGCGCTATTTGGGGCTCAGGAACCTGATCCTTCACAAAAGCATTTTCAATTTTGATTTTCTGTTCGGCGAGGTGTGCGATACCCTGGTTCCTTTGGACCGGGAAGCCTTTCACAGCTCTCCCTGCGAATTTACCGCCGTTGCCACCAACTGCCTGACCGGGCAGCCCGCCTATTTCGAAAAGAGCGCCTGCTCCGATATCTATGCCGCCATTCGGGCCAGCGCCAGCCTGCCTCTGATGGCCCCCATGGTACAGGTGGAGGGCACTCCCTGCCTGGACGGCGGCGTATCGGTTTCCATTCCCTACCAAAAAGCCATTGACGAGGGGTATGAAAAGATCCTGGTGGTCACCACCAGAGAGCACGGCTATCGAAAGCAGACAACGCCCCGTGCCGCCGCCAGGCTGTACGCCCGGCATTATCGGAATTATCCCGAGCTGGTGCGGGCCATTCTGGGGATCCCCCGGCGGTACGCCAGAGAGCTGGACGAAATCGACCGGCTGGAGGCAGAGGGCCGCATTTTTGTGCTGCGCCCGCCGAAGCCCGTCACCGTTGCCCGCACGGAAAAGGATCTCGCGAAGCTGCAGGCCCTTTACGAGGAAGGAAAAGAAACCTGCCGCCGGCAGCTGGAAGCCCTGAAGGCGTACTGGGAAGAATAGCGTGATTGGAATCAGCCTTTCACAGAAAGGACGGGATCTTTATGGAACAGGCAAAAGCAATTTTGATCTGCGGGAAGCTTTGCTGTGGAAAAAGCACCTATACGGAAACACTGCGCCGGGAAAAGCATGCCGCAGTGCTTTCCTGCGACGATCTGACCCTGGCGCTCTTTGACGAGCAGCTGGGCGATGATCACGAGCGCGTTACCCAAAAGGCCCAGGACTATTTATTTCAACGGGCAAAGGAGCTTTTGGAGCTGGGTGTTCCCGTCATTCTGGAATGGGGCTTTTGGACGAGAGAAAGCCGCCATAAGGCTACCTGCTTTTTCCGGGAACAGGGCTTTGAGACCGAGTGGCATTATATCGATATTTCCGAGGAAGTCTGGCACAGGAATATCCAAAAGCGCAACAAGACCAGCGGCGCTTACTTTGTGGATGAGGGGCTGGCGAAAAAATGTGAGGAGCTTTTTGAAGTACCTAAGCCGGAGGAAATAGATATCTGGTATTGTAATAACTGGAACTGAGCAGCAAAAGGCGTTTCCCGTGGGAAACGCCTTTTGCTTTGCCTCATCTTCTCAGCTTCAGCTCTTCTATCAGGTCGTGCAGGTCCGAGGCGCTGTGAATTTCATCGCGGTGATATTCCAGCGCTTCCCGAACCTCCTCCGGCAGCTCCCGCAGATCGTGGTCCAAAAACGGGATCATGCCTGCCGGCATACTGTTGGGCGTACCGATGGGGAGACCGCCCCAATAATAAGGAAACAAAAAAATCACCCCCAAGAGCTTAGTCTGGCTCCTTGAGGGTGTTTTAACCGCCGTTTACGCTATGCAAGTTCTGTCAGAAAGAGCAGGAACTGGTTGAATTTTTCAAACGATTTTTTGTGTTACACCGCTTCAAAAAATTTATCGTGAATGGCTTCTACCGCCCGCTCGCCGTCCGCCTTGTTGATCAGCACGGAGATCTTGATCTCGCTGGTGGAGATCATTTGGATATTTACATTTCTGCTGAACAGGGCCTCGAACATTTCCGCCGCCACGCCGGGGTGAGATTCCATGCCCGCGCCCACAATGGAAACCTTGGATACGTTGTCGTCGGAAACAATGCCGGAAGCGCCCCAGGTCTCTTCATAGGATTTCAGCAGCTCAATGGTGTCCTCCATCTTATTCTTCTCCACGGTGAAGCTGATATCCTTCGTGCCGTTGCGGCCGATGGACTGCAAAATGATATCCACATTGATCCCCTTTGAGGCCAGCTTGGAAAAGATCTTAAAAGCCAGACCGGGGCGATCGGGCACGCCGATGATCGAGATCCGGGCAATATTGTCGTCCTTGGCCACACCGCTGATCAGCATTTTCTCCACGTTGCTCTTCTCCTTTACAATAGTGCCTTTTTCCCTGGTCAGGCTGGAAAGCACTTCTAATTCAATATTGTATTTCTTTGCCATTTCCACAGAACGATTGTGCAGCACCTGAGCTCCCAGGGTGGCAAGCTCCAGCATTTCATCATAAGAAATGGTGGGGAGCTTGATCGCGCCGGGGATCTTTCGGGGGTCCGCCGTATACACGCCGTCCACATCGGTATAGATCTGGCACAGGTCGGCGTGCATGGTGGCCGCAATGGCCACCGCGCTGGTATCAGAGCCGCCCCGGCCCAGGGTGGTCATATCGCCGTAGCGGTTTACGCCCTGAAAGCCCGTTACCACCACGATCCGCCGTTTATCCAGTTCCTTGCGGATCCGGGAGGCATCCACCTTTTTGATCCGGGCATTGCCGTAATCTGAGGTGGTATCGAACCCCGCCTGCCAGCCCAAAAGGGAAACCACCGGATAGCCCATTCTTTCAATGGCCATCGCAAGCAGCGAAGCGGAGATCTGCTCTCCCGCGGAAAGCAGCATATCCATTTCCCGCTTGGAAGCCCGTTCATTGATCTCCGCCGCTTTCGCGATCAGGTCGTCGGTAGTATCTCCCTGGGCGGAGACCACCACCACCACGTCGTTGTCCTGGCGGTAGGTCGAGGTGACGATATCCGCCACATTGTTGATGCGTTCGGCATCCCGGACAGAGGTGCCGCCGAATTTCTGCACGATCAGTGCCATAGTTGTGACCACCTTCCTTTCTGCGCCGGGTGGAATGCTTTCGCTCCCACACGGCGGAGCTCCGGTTTTCTGCAACCGGAAAACAAAGCTTATCTGTGCCTTTCGGCAATCAAATCAAGTTCGCCGTTCATAGGTCAAGGTGAGGACGCCTCCGCTGCTCTCGCTTTTTACAAAGCGCAGCTTGACTTCCTTTCCCACCTCTTCAAAAAGACGGATCCCGCTGCCTAAAATGGTGGGAATCACGGAAATGGAAAACCGGTCGATCAGATTTTCCTGCAAAAGAGGACGCACAATGCTTGCGCCGCCGCAGATCCAAATGGTTTTCCCGGCTTCCCGGGTCAAGCGCCGGATCAAAGTACAGGGATCCTCCCCCGTAAACAAAATATTTTCCGTGGAGGCTTCCTTTCTGTGCGTCACCACATAGCTTGTCAAGCCATCGTACACCCACTGCTCCGGGGAAAGCTCCGTCACGATCTGGTGATAGGTTTTCCAGCCCATGACCACGGTATCTACATCTTTGATGAACTGAGCATACGCGTCTTCCCCGCCGGCTTCGGCGGCTTCGTCAGCTTCCTGGCTTGAGAGCCAGTCTACCCCGCCATCGGCATCGGCGATATAGCCATCCAGGCTCATGGCGATGAATAACTCAACGCTTCTCATTTTTGCTTCCTCTTATTCTATCACGATCTGCGCGCCGTTTGGATCCGCGCTTAAAATCTCTACCCGCCAGCCGGTAATGCCCTTTTCCGCCAGGTGGGTCATGCAGTTTTTCCCAAAGGCCTCCGCGCCCCCGGCATCCACCATGGCGATAATGGTGGGCCCCGCGCCGCTGACATAGGTGCCCAGAGACCCCAGCTCATAGCTCATGCGGAACACGTTGTCGTAATTTTCGATCAGGCCGGAGCGGTAGGGCTGGTGGATCCGGTCCTGTACCGCCACTCTCAGATTATGCAGCTCCCCGGAAAACAGAGACGCCGTCATCAGGCCGGAGCGGGAAAGATTGTACACCGCGTCTTCCCTGGAATATTCCTTGGGCAGGGCGGCCCGGGCTTTTTCCGTTTTCAGCTCGAAGGGCGGGATCATCACAGCAAAGCGGATCTTCTCCGATACCGGCACGCTGACGCTGTAGACCCGCTCTCCCTCCATGGCGGAGGCCACCAGGCCCCCGGAAAGAGCCGGGCTGGTGTTATCGGGGTGACCTTCGATTTTTGCCGCCAGATGGATCAGGTCATTGTGAGAAAGGGGATTTCCCATAAAGCGGTTGGCGCCCAAAATCCCCGCCACGATACAGGCTGAGCTGCTGCCTAAGCCACGGGCCAGAGGAATGTTGTTTTCCTGGATGATCTTCAGCCCCGGCAGCTTTTTGCCGCAGATCTCATAAAGATGGCTGGCGGCCCAGAAAATCAGGTTGCTGCTGTCGGTGGGCACCTGCACGTCATCGGTACAGGTGATCTCCAGGGAATCGGATTCCTCCATCCACACTCTGTTTTTCATGGTCAGAGCGATCCCCAAAGAATCAAAGCCGGAGCCTAAATTGGCGCTGGTAGCGGGCACATCGATTCGGATCATAGCGCTTATCCCTCCTGAATGCTGGATACTGGAAAAGTTTGCGAGTTACCGGTTTTTTTAATAATCGGAAATCGCGATATGGTTGTCCACGGTCAAACCGGCCGATTCCAGCTTTTGGATCAGTTCCGCAAGCTGCCGGGGTGTGATCTCATTTACCGTAAAGCCGATCTCGCCCGGCTCCTCTTCCTTTCGGATCAAGCGCACCGGAGAAGCGGCGATTGTTTCCACCTGATGGAACACGGCGTCGGAATCCTTTTCGCCCCGAACGCGCAGGAACACATTCTGCGGGATCTCCTCAAACTCGGCCACATAATCAGGCTTAGCGTCTTCCCAGAACAGGTATTTCCGGGCCTTGAAATGCTTCACGCAGTCTATCACATCCGCCACCACCGCGCTGGCGGTAGGCAGCTTTCCGGCCCCTTTACCGTAAAACACCACATCTCCTGTGGCGTCGCCCCGCACCAGAATGCCGTTAAAGACATCGTCCACATTGGCAAGCTGGCTTTCCCGGCTTACAAACATGGGGGCTACCATAATATGTATTTTTCCGCTTTCCAGCATTTTCACTTCGCCGATGAGCTTGATCACGCCACCCCAGGCCCTGGCATAGCCCACATCGGACAGGGTAACTTTTGTGATGCCCTCGGTGTGAACACTTTCCGGGTACACATGGGTGCCAAAGGCGAGGGACGCCAGAATGCAGATTTTCCGGCAGGCGTCGGCCCCTTCCACATCGGCGGAGGGGTCCCGCTCCGCATAGCCCAGCTGCTGGGCCAGCTTCAGAGCCTCCTCAAAATCCATATGGTCCCGGATCATTTTTGTCAAGATGAAATTGGTGGTGCCGTTTAAAATGCCGGCGATCTCGCTGACCTCATTGGCGGCCAGGCACTGGCTGATGGGCCGAATGATGGGGATACCCCCGCCCACACTGGCCTCAAACAGAAAATTCAGATTGTTTTTCTGCGCAATGGCCAAGAGCTCCGCACCCTTGGCGGCAACCAACTCTTTATTGGAGGTCACCACGCTTTTTCCGTTTTCCAGGCAGGCCTTTACATAGTCAAACGCGGGATGAAGCCCGCCCATGACCTCTACTACGATTTTTACCTCAGGGTCGTTCAGGATCAGGTTAAAATCCTTTGTGAACCGATCCGCGTAGGGCAAATCGGGAAACTCCCGCAGATCCAGAATATATTTGACCTGGATCTCCTCCTTGGCCCGGCGAGCGATGCTTTCGCTATGCTCTGTCAGCACCTCCAGCACGCCGGAGCCTACAACGCCGTGACCCATTACCGCGATAAACGCCATAAACGCTTTTCCTTCCTTTCCCGCGAAAAGCCTGTAAAAGGCAGCTTCCGCTCAGCGATCCATAATGCTTTCGATCTTTATTACGCCGTCCACCTGCTTCAGGTTTTCCAGCAGCTCATCGGCGGAGATCTCCATATGGGCAATGCGGGCTGAAACAGAGACGAAAGCCCTGCCCATTACAGGAATGTTCTGATTTACCGTGAGAATGTTCGCCCCCGCCCGGTAAAACACCGTAAGCAGGCTCACCAGCACACCGGTGCGGTCTGTCAGCATGGCCTGTACCGTGAGAATTCCGGCAGGGTTCTGCTTCGTATAAGGGAACACGGAGCCCCGGTATTTGTAATACACGCTGCGGGAGATCCCCGCCATGCGCACAGCCTCGGAGGTGCTGGCCGCTTCCCCGCTTTCCAGCAGGGCATTGGCCCGCACTACCTTCTGGTAAACCTCCGGCAGCACGCCACTGTTCACGACCAGATAAGAATCCTTTTTCATTGTCCACCTACCAAGCACGATTGTCTTGTTGCAGTGAACAGTTTATCATACCGGCCCCAAAAAAGCAAGCCCGGGAAGGGTCAAAAAATTGCCGAAAAGAGACAGCTCTTCCCGGCAATTTTTAGGGAATCTTCAAAAGAAATGCAAGCTTTGATCTGCCGCCGGCCACAAAAGGGCCGCCATGAAAAGGCGCAAATGCAAAAGAACGAGATAGCAAAAGGGCGAGATTCTTCGCCTTCGGCTCAGAATGACAGGAGGGGGGCTCAGAGTGACAGGAGGGGGGCTCAGAATGACAGGGTAAGTGGCTCAGAATGACAGGGTAAGTGGCTCAGAGTGACAGGGTAAATGGCTCAGAGTGACAGAGTGGCGGCGCAAAAGCCCCTGCCCTGTCTTTGCCCTTGCCCTTGACCTTGCCCTTATCCAGCATCTAGCATCCAGCATCCAGCATCTAGCATCCAGAATCCAGAAGCTCTTCTCTAACAACTAACAACTAACTTCTAACAACTACTACCCAACCGGTCCCCAAATATCAAAGGGCGGGATATCCGAACCCGATTCCGGAGGCGGTGTGGGCTCATCCGGAGGCAGGGTGGGAAGATCGCTGGGGGACGGCGTGGGTGAATCGATAGGCCCGGGCGGAGGCACCGGCGTGGGCTCATCCGAGGGACCGGGCGAAATGGTGGGGTCCTGACTGGGCTCTATCGAAGGAGAAGGCGATACCGAGGGCGAGGGTGACGGAGACGGAGACGGCGAGGGTGAGGGCGACGGGGACGGAGAAGGCGACATGGTGTTCTTCCCCGAAATATGGTCAGTGCCGCCGTTGCAGGTACCGGGCACCTTCTCCTGGTCGTACCAGCCTGTGGCGGTATCAAAGCAATTCTTCCCGGCCAGCTTTCCGCTGTCCCGACAGAAACGGCGCTCCACCACGTTATCACTGATGACCCAGCTTTTGCCGGACCAGTCGTAATTTTCCAGAAGGTGCTCAATCACGGCCTTCCAGGTATCCTTCGCCGTGCCGGAATCCTCCAGAACATCGGGAAGCTCATAGCCGTTCCAAATGCCCGCCACACAGAAGGGAGTGGCGCCGATGAACCACAGATCGTAGCCGTCATCGGTAGTACCGGTCTTTCCGATGATCTCCGTATCGATATCAGCCATCCAGCCCACCGCCGTACCGTTGGGGTTGTAGATCGGGCCGTGCAGGAGCTTATTCATGATGGTGGCGTTTTCCTCGCTGATCACCCGCTCGCCGGGGTTTACCTCCGGGCGGTTATCCAGGATCACATTGCCCTCATGATCCTTCACATAATAATAGGTGATAGGCTTGTGATAAATGCCGCCGTTGGCGAAAATCTGGTAACCGGCAACCATATCCCGGACGGTCACGCCGTATTGCTGCCCGCCCAGCGACATACCGATATTGTGAGAATCTTCCTCTGTCAGCGTGGTAAAATGGAGCTTGTTCACCAGCCAGTCATAACACGTTTCGGGAGTAAGATCCTTTGCCAGCCACGCCGCCGGGGCGTTTTGAGAAACCTCGATGGCTTTATCCACATTCATGGTACCGGTATATTTCCGGTCAAAGTTCTGCGGCCCTTCCTCCGGGTCTCCTTCTCCGAAATAGTTGGGGATCGGTTCGTCCTTGAGGACCGTGCCGAAATTGATCTTCCCCTCGTCCAAGCCCACGATATAAGGGCTGAGGGGCTTGATGGCGGAGCCGGACTGCCGGCTGGTGCCGCCCGCGCCGGTAACGTTATTGCCCAGGCGGGTGCCCTTGCGCTCTCCCCTGTCGCCCACCACGGCCATGACCTTTCCGGTGTAGGGGTCCATCATGAAAAAGCCCAGCTTGATGGCCTGATCCTCCGGCAGCATTTCCTGGTTGGTCAAAAAATAATTTTCGATATCGGTCTGCAGCTTCAGATCCATGGCCGAATGGATCTCCAGGCCTGCGTTATACATCATGCTTTCCGCGACGTCGTAGGAATATCCCTTGGCCATCAGATCCTGCACGATATCCTCGAACATCACATCGATATACCAGTTCCATTTTTCCTGGTCCTGGGCTTCCTCGTTGGCCGCGCTGGTATCCTCCTGCTCCGCGCCGATAAAATCCATGGTTTCCAGCTCCGCCAGGGCGTCGTTATATTCGCTTCTGGTGATGGGGGTGGAGAGCTCGGAAACAAGCTCTCCCTCTTCTGAAAGATCTATCATACGCTTTAAGACGACTCTGGCCCTGTCCTTGGAATCCTCCGGGAAGATCATAGGGTTGAACTGGTAGGGATTCTGCGTGATCCCGGCAATGAGAGCGCACTGCGCCAGGCTGCACTCTCCGATACTCTTATCAAAATAGTAGTTTGCCGCCGCTTCCACGCCCTGGCACTGGCCGCCGTAGTTTACCACGTTCAGGTAAGCCTCCAGGATCTCCTCCTTGCTGTAGCCCACCCGCTTGGTACCGTCGGCGGCGGTATAGCCGCCCTCCAGATTCAGGGCGGTAAAAATTTCCTTGACCTTTCGGAGAATGCTGACCTGATTTTCCTTGGTGATATTCTTGATCAGCTGCTGCGTCAAGGTGGAGCCGCCGCCTCCGCCCGTATGGGTAAAGAGCTTATACACCGCGCCCAGCGTACCTTTCCAGTCCACGCCCTTGTGCTCGCTGAAGCGGTGATCCTCAATGGCGATCTGGGCGGTCTTCATATACTGGGGGATCTCGTTCAGATAGACCCACACACGATTCTCGTTGCTGTAAAGGGGCATGTACTCCGTGGACTGCCCGTTTTCATCGTCCAGATAAATAAAGCTGGAATAATTCAGCTTCATGGCGGAAATATTGGGCGGCTCCACATTGCGGAAGCTCAGCACAAAGGACAGCACCGATAGAAACACCAGTACGCCGCTGATCGCCCCTACCCAGAACAGGGTCTTCACCGCTTTCCACACCATACCGCCCACCGTTTTCGCGGTGGCCCCGGCGGATTTGGAAAACTCTCCCTCCGTTCTCTGCGCGGGGATCCGGTTCATGCTGGTATTATATTTATTCATATCTTCTCGCATATTAAAGAGGGCCTCCTTCTCTTTCTGCCGCGGCCCCCGGCTTGGCATAACAGCCAGAAAATGGCACATACTAAGCGGGAGGTGAGTTGATTATGGCAGGCAGAACTTCTCAAAGCTACAAAAAATATACTCTGATCCTTTTGATCGTTACCATCGCCGCCCTGGTGATCTGCGCGGCCACCTTCGCGCTAAAGCGCGATTCCTCATTGGCCGTACAGGGAACCCCGGAGCAGACCTATAGCTCCCATTATATCCCAAAGGCCGCGGCAAGTCAAGAAAACAGCGACAGGGCCGTTTCCAGCCAGATCCCGACCTTGCCCCGCCCCTCCCCTTCCCCAAACCCCATGCCGCAGCGGGAAAGCTATTGGGTAACATTGTCTGAGGGGACGATCGGCGTTTTCCAGGAAGGAAAGGCGGATCCCATTCTTACAGCGGACATCGATATCGCCCTGCTCCCGAAAGAGGATCTTACCATTTTGGAAAAGGGGATCCGGGCAAACAGCCTCTCGGAAGCAAAGGCGATCCTGGAGGACTATGAATAGCTTCCGGCGTGCAAAGCCCGAAATCCTGTTTTTTGTGAACACGCTATAGTTTCCCCGCAAAAGGATCAATTAGCAGCGTTTTTCGGGGAAGTGCCATGGCAAAAGCTGCATGTTCCGCAGAAAACAGGAAATCGCGAAAGGAAGGCCTGCCTCTGTTTTTACAGGGCAGGCCTTCTTTTCTGAAAATTTCATAAAACAAGCCCCGGAACCGATGCGGGCTCCGGGGATCCTTTGGAGCTACTGATGTGACTCGAACACACGACCTGCTGATTACGAATCAGCTGCTCTACCGGCTGAGCTACAGTAGCAAGGAAAAAGCGCGTCTCGTTCAGACGCTTTTTCATTATAGCCAAGCAAAAAGGATTTGTCAATCCTCATTCCGTTTCTTTTCCCGAAATTTCTTTTCTCAAAAACTGCTTCTTTCCTCCGCCGGAATAATATGCTATACTGAATAAGTCTTCAGCCGTTCGTACCGGCGGCTGACAGCCGGAAACATATTATGCGTAAGGAAACGATGGGAATGGAATACAGTTTGGATATCGGCGCGTGGAATGCCGTATTTGCGGTGCCCTGCGCTTTGGTGGATCAGCATATCAAGCTTGCCGGGAAAGAGCAGCTGCAGGTGATCCTGTGGTTTCTGCGCCACGCGGGGGAAAGCTTTTCCCCCGATCAACTGGCAGACGCCCTGGGCATCAGCACAGACAGTGCCCTGGACGCGCTGGACTATTGGGTGGATCGGGGCCTGCTGGCGGAAAGAGCCGGCGCGCTCTTCCCTGTTCCGCAGAATGCCGGCCAGCCGGACAAGCGGCAGGAGCCCAAAGTGCCCCGGGAGGTATCTCCAACCCCTGCCGTGGAAAAAGCCGTCTCTCCCCTGCCTCCGAAAAAGCGGCTTGCAAAGCCGAACGTCGCTTATCTTGCGGCCAGAGTGAAGGAATCGGAGGAGATCCGCTCGCTTCTTCAGGAGGCGGAGGCCACCCTGGGCATTCTCTCTCCGGCCATGACCGGCGTGCTTCTTGCCAGCTGCGATGATTACGGCCTGCCGGTAGAGGTGGTGGCGATGCTTCTTCACTACGCCAAGGAGATTGGAAAAACGGGGACCGCCTATATCGACTCCGTTGCCAGAGACTGGGCGGAAAGCGGCATTTTCACGTTGGAGGCCGCCGAAGGTAAGCTGCAGGAGCTGAGCGAAAAAAGGCTTGCCTGGGGAAAGGTATCCGCCGCCGCCGGGCTGCCGAAGCGTTCGCCCTCCAAAAAGGAGGAGGAAGCCGCCTATCGCTGGGTGTGCGAATGGAAGCTGATTCCCGACCTGATTTCCGCCGCCTACGAGCGCTGTGTGGATAACACCGGAAAATTCAGCGCCGCCTACATGAACCGCATTTTGGAAAGCTGGCATAAAAAAGGAATTAAAAACCTGGAGCAGCTCGCCCAGGAGGAACAGAAAAAGCAGGAAGAAAAGACAAAGCCCGCAAGCTATGATATCGATGAAGTAGAGCGGCTGAGCTTTTTTGATTTGCCGGAGGAATTGTAAATGGGATACGGAAAAAAGATCTACGAGGAAGCCAAGACGGAGCTGGAGCGCCGCAGACAAAAAGCGGAAGGGGAAGCTGCGGAAAAGCTTTCCGGCTTTTATCTGCAATTTCCTCAGGCCAGAGAGCTGCGGGAGGCCATGGCAAAAAACGCCGCCGGCGCGGCAAAGGCCGTGGTGCGCGGCGGCGATGTGCGCTCTGAGCTTCAGCGGCTTCAGGAACGGGCCGGAAAACTGAATGCGGAATATGACCGGCTGCTGCAGGAAGCAGGCCTTACCAGAGAGGATATCTCCCCGCGGTATACCTGCCCTGCCTGCAAGGATACCGGCTTTGTGGACGGCAGGCTGTGCAGCTGCTTTCTGGAGCTTCAGCGCAGCTTGGCCTATGAAAAGCTGAGCATGGATGTTCCGCTGGAAAAATGCACCTTTTCCTCTTTTTCTCTCTCCTATTATCAGGAGGATCCCCGGGCTTACCGGCAAATGGAAAATATTTTTGCCGCCTGCAAAAGCTACGGAGAAAAATTTCGCAAAAACTCTCCCAGCCTCCTTTTTAAAGGGGGAACGGGCCTTGGTAAAACCCATCTTTCCCTGGCCATTGCAGGTACGGTGATCGAAAAGGGCTTCGGCGTGATCTATGGCTCGGCACAAAGCTTTGCCGTTTCTTTGGAAAAGGAACGGTTCGACCGCCGGGAGGACGGGGAGCTTGGGGACACCCACTCTCAGCTGCTTTCCTGCGACCTGCTGATTTTGGACGACCTGGGAACGGAATTTCCCTCCGCCTATGTCAACGCCGCCTTGTACGATATCATAAACAGCCGCATGCTGGCGGAGAAGCCCACCATCATCAGCACGAATCTTTCCATGAAGGAGCTGGAGGAGCGGTACAGTGAGCGGTTTGCCTCGCGGATCACGGGATATTACGGAAAGCTGGAGTTTTTGGGCAAGGATATCCGGATCGAAAAGCGCAAGCAGAATTCCAGACGTTAAAATTTCCAGGAAAATTTCTTAAGACAGGATTTCATTTTTGCTGATTTTCAGTAAGGTGGTTACGATATGAGTGAAGCAGGCACTACCGCCAGTATTTTGGAGCTCTCCTTTCAAATGGGAGAAACGCTTCTGGAAAACGGCGCGGAGATCTCCCGCGTACAGGAGACCATGGAACGCGTGGCGAAGGCATACCACGCGGAGGAATTCAACGTTTACGTGCTGACAAACGCCGTGTTTGCCGGAGGAAAGGAAAACGGCGTGGAAAAGCAGATGGAATTAAAGCACGTTCCCTCCAGCAGCATCCACTTTGGGCGCATCTGCGCGGTCAATCAGCTTTCCCGGGAGATCGCCGAGGGGAAGCACAGCGTGGAGGAGGCTTTTTCCATTCTGGAAAAAATTCGTTCTCTTCCCTACTCTCCTCTGCCCTTGGCGATTTTTGCCTGCGCCGTGGGCAGCGCCGCCTTCAGCTTTCTGTTCGGCGGCAGCGGCTGGGATGCTCTCACCGCTTTTTGCTGCGGCTTAGTGCTGGAACCTTTTCTTTACTGGACGGGGAAACGTAAATTTTCCAAGTTTTTGACAAATCTTTCCGCCAGCGCTCTGGTAACGCTGTGCGGCGCTGTGCTGCTGCTTTTGGGGCTGGGGCAGAACCTGGATAAGATCATCATCGGCTCCATTATCCGGCTGGTGCCCGGCGTGGCGCTGACCACCTCGATCCGCGACTTTTTTAATGGGGACTACCTCAGCGGCACGATCCGAATGATCGACGCCATTCTGGTGGGTGGCTGCATTGCCGTGGGCGTAGGCGTTGTGGTGCGCATACTCTCTCCCCTGCTGGGAGGTGCGCTGCTATGATAGAGCTTCCCCTTCTGCTGAACTGGCTGCTGCAAACACTGGTGGCCTTTGCGGCCACCATCGCCTTTTCCATTATTTTTCATACCCCGAAAAAGGAATACCTGCTGACCGGAGTGACCGGCGGCGTGGGCTGGCTTGTTTACCTGATCGCCATGCATTTCGGCTGCGGCACGGTGGCCGCCTCCTTTTTTGCCACGGTGGCTCTGGCCTGGCTTTCCCGCATTTTCTCCTTTGCCCATAAAGCCCCTGTCACCGTTTATCTGATCTGCGGCATTTTCCCCTTGGTTCCCGGCGCGGGCATTTATTACACCGGCTATCATTTCTTCATGAGCGATAACGCCCTGGCTCTCAGCAAGGGGCTGGAAACCATCAAAATCGCCATTGCCATCGCTTTGGGGATCGGCATTGTGCTGTCCCTGCCCCGGTTTTTCTTTACCTGGAAGAAGGGCAGTCGTTAGAGATTAGTTGTTAGTCGTTAGAAAGGGCGGTTGGATTCTAGATGCTAGATGCTGGACGCTAGACGGTAGTGGCGCCGCACAGCGGCGCAAAAAAGGAAGGGCAGGGACAGAGTGATAAATTCCGATTTATCATGCTGCTTTCGCTGTCATTCTGAGGAGCATAGTGACGAAGAATCTCGACTAGCAAAAACCGATACATAAAAAAGCCTTTGTACACACCGGTGTGATCTGGTCGAGATTCTTCGGCATTTCATGCCTCAGAATGACAGTTTGCTATCATCGCAAAAACACCCTTGCCCTTTTTCATTGCGCTGCCAAGCAGCGCTACCGCAGTCTAGTATCCAGCGTCTAGCATCTAAAAAAACGTTCTTCTCTAACAACTAACATCTAACTACTAACAACTAAAACGGAGGAAAGCTATGCCTTTACGCAAAGTTGTGATCGCGAAAAACGATGAAGGACAGCGGCTGGATAAGTTTTTGACCAAGGCTTATCCCAATCTTCCTCAGTCTGTTTTATATAAATGCATCCGCACAAAGGATGTGAAGCGGAACGGGAAACGGTGCCAAATTTCCGATAAGCTTCAGGAGGGGGATGTGCTTTCCCTGTACTGGCAGGAGGAGTTTTTTCAAAAGGAGGAGCGGGAATACGATTTTCTGAAGGCTCCCACGGCTCTTTCTGTTTTATACGAGGACGAAAATATTCTGCTGCTGGATAAAAAGCCGGGGCTGATCGTTCACCCGGATCAGAATTATCATTTTGATTCCCTCATTGCCCGGGTGCAGCGCTACCTCTATGAAAAGGGCGAATATCAGCCGGAAGCGGAAAACGCTTTCGCTCCGGCGCTTGTGAACCGCATTGACCGCAACACCGGCGGCATTGTGATGGCCGCCAAAAACGCCGAGGCGCTGCGGATCATGAACCAGAAGGTAAAGGATCGGGAAATGCACAAGCTTTACCTGTGTGTTGTGTGCGGGAGGCTTTCGGAAAAGGAGAGCCTGCTCACCGGATTTCTGGAAAAAAACGAGGCGCAGAACCGGGTTTACATTTCCAAGAAAGCAACGGAGGGCGCAAAAAGCATTCGCACCAAATACCGGGTGCTGGAGGAGCGCCGGGATTTTTCCCTGCTGGAGGTAGAGCTGCTGACCGGCCGCACCCATCAGATCCGGGCCCATTTTGCCTCCATCGGCCACCCGCTGGCCGGAGACGGAAAGTACGGCAAAAACGCTCTCAATAAGCAGACCGGCTTCCCCTATCAGGCCCTGTACTCCTATAAGCTCCGGTTTGATTTCTCCACAGACGCCGGGATTTTGAGCAGCTTAAACAACAGAGAGTTCACGACGGAAAACATCTGGTTCCTGCCGGAATTCCGGCAGTTTCCAAAATAATGCATTTTAGAGAGTAAAAGCCCGGAGCATTGTACCATGCTCCGGGCTTTTTTTGCAGCCTAATCCACTATTTCACACGCTTTTTCTCTGTGAGCAAAAGCTTTACATCCTCGTCCCCTTCGATGGCGTGCAGCACCTCCTGCCTGCGCAGCAGATGCAGCGTGACGGAAAGGATCAGATTACAGCAGGTGACAATGGCTAGGGTGAGCTTTCCCGCCCTGCCGCTTTTCCGTTTTGCCGGAGCCCTCCGCCCCGTGCCCTTCTGTTTCATAAAGCTTCCTCCTTCCTAATCCAAAAAGCGCTTAAGAAATTTCTTTGATATAGTGATCCAATAGTGGGAAGATCCAATCCTGAAGCGGGGAAAAGGAAAAGCCCAGGCGCTCGGCCTTCTCTGTGTTGATGCTGTATTCCCTTTCTCCGTTATAGGGCGCTGGATCGCCATCCGACCCGAACACCGGCTGCTTTCCGGTTTTTTCTGTGACATAGCGCAGCACCTCTTGCAGAGAGATCGTGCCGGGGTTTGCGCCATTGATCCCCTTTTGCGGCTCCTGTTCTCCCAGAAAGGCCAAAAATTTTCCCGCTTCCTCTGAGCTGACAAAGCTCATCTGGGCTTCCGGATCATCAATATTCATGGCCTTTCCCAGCAGGGTATGCTCCACATAAAAGTACAGCCGCCGGGTGTAATCATCTTCTCCGATCACAAAGGGGAACCGCACCGCGGTATAGGGCAATTCCGGAAACGACTGTGCCAAAGCCCGCTCCGCCTGCCGCTTTCCCTCATCGTAGGGAAAATCCGGACGATCTCCCCAGGTCACCGGTTCCGCCAGGGGATCGAACTCTGCTTCCTTGGTATCCCAATGCTTTTGATACACCGCCGTGCTGGAAATGGAAAGATATTTCCGGCAGGAAAGGTGAGGGATCAGCCTTTTTACATCATTGGAGCAATAGGCAAGGGTATCGTAAACCACATCGAAGCTTTTCCCGGAAAGCCCTTGCTTCAAGGCCGGCTCATCGGTCCTATCCAAAATAAGCCGATGCACCCGATCTCCGAAATCATCGCCGAGACGCCCCCTGTTTGCCAGGGTCACCTCATGACCGCCGGAGAGCAGCGCTCTCACCAAATGCTTTCCCATCATCCGAGTGCCGCCGAGAACCAGTACCTTCATAGGGTATCCCCTTTCACGAGAATGAAATTATTTTTTGTATTCCTGTTCGCAGTATTTGCAGCGGTACCGGTGGGCTTTTTCATCGCAGAGCACGAAAACCTGATCCACCTGCTCCACGCTGGTGATGCACCGGGGATTTTTGCAGGAGATAATATTTACCAGTTTTTCCGGCAGGGAAGGCTTTTTCTTTTCCACCAGCTTCCCGTTTCGAATGGTGCAGACTGTGGCGTTATCATCGATAAAGCCCAGCACATCCAGGTCGATATTCATGACGCCCTCGATCTTGATGATATCCTTTTTCCCGAATTTTTCGCTTTTCGCGTTTTTGATGATCGCCACACAGGTGTCAAGCTTTTGCAGCTCCAACAGCTCATAGATCCGCATGCCCCGGCCTGCGGTGATATGGTCGATCACGATCCCGTTTTCCAGGCTGTCGATATTCAGCATGGCTTACTCCTCCTTTTCCAATACATCGGGGGCCAGGCCCAACAGAGACAAGATCAGCGCCATGCGGACAAACACGCCGTTTCTCGCCTGCTGAAAGTACATGGCCCTGGGGTCCTCGTCCACCTCCTGAGCGATCTCATTGACCCTGGGCAGCGGGTGAAGCACTGCTAATTCTTTCTTCCCCAGGCCAAGCTTTTCCGGGGTGAGAATGTAGGAATCCTTCAGGCGTACATAATCCTCCTCATTGAAAAAGCGCTCTCTCTGCACCCGGGTCATGTAGAGGATATCCAGCTCCTTCATGACCTCCTCCATGTCCCGCACCTCCCGGTACGGATGGCCGGAGGGCTCTATCACCTCTTTCAGGATATAGCCGGGCATTCTGAGTTCCTCCGGTGAGATCAGGACAAAGCGGATGTTCTCATACCGCACCAGAGATTTCACCAGAGAATGGACGGTGCGCCCAAATTTCAGATCTCCGCACAGCCCGATGGTCACGCCGCTGATCTCCCCCCTGCTCCGGTGAATGGTGAGCATGTCCGTGAGAGTCTGGGTGGGGTGCTGGTGGCCGCCGTCTCCGGCGTTTATCACGGGGATCCCGGAATAGCGGGAGGCAACATAGGGCGCACCCTCCTTGAAATGGCGCATGGCGGCGATATCCGCATAGCCGGAGATCATGCGTATGGTATCGGCAACGCTTTCCCCCTTGGCAGCGGAGCTGTTTTCCGCCGAGGCAAAGCCCAGCACCTTTCCCCCCAGCCGCATCATGGCGGATTCAAAGCTCAAGCGTGTGCGAGTGCTCGGTTCATAAAACAGCGTGGCGAGAATTTTCCCATCACATTTGTGGGCATAGTCCTTGGGGCTCACAATGATGTCTTCCGCCAGAGCCAGAAGCCTGTCCGTTTCCTCCCTGGTAAAGTCCAGCGGATCGATCAAATGACGCATAGCTTTCCCTTCCTTTCCTCAATAGAGCCTGCCGGGGCATGTTCTGCCCTAGAAAAAAGCCTCTCCGAACACACGCCGGAAAGGCTTTGCTTCTTATTCCTCTTCCTCGTCTTCGGGAGCGTCCCAGTTGTGCCAAACGTTCTGCACATCATCGCTGTCCTCCAGGAGATCCAGGAGCTTCTGCATTTTTTCCGCTACCTCCGGATCTGCAATGGCGGTATAGGTATCGGGAACCATTTCCACCTCGGCGGAAACGAACTCGTACCCCTTCTTTTCCAGATCCTCCCGAACGCCGCTGAAATCGGCGGGCTCGGTGGAAATTTCAAACACATCCTCATCTGCCGCGAAGTCGGAAGCGCCCGCCTCCAGCGCGTCGGTCATGACGGCGTCCTCATCCTGGCCTTCCCGCTCAATGACGATCACGCCCTTCTTGTTGAACATGAAGGAAACGCAGCCGGTGGTGCCCAGGTTGCCGCCGAATTTATCAAAGGCATGGCGCACATCCGCCGCCGTACGGTTCCGGTTATCGGTAAGGGCCTCTACAATAACGGCCACACCGGAGGGGCCGTACCCTTCATAGGTAACATCCTCGTAGTTGTCCCCGGAGCCATCGCCTGCGGCCTTCTTGATAATGCGCTCGATGTTATCGTTGGGAACGTTGGCGGCCTTTGCCTTGGCGATACAGTCACGCAGGCGAGAGTTTGCCGCCGGGTCGGCGCTGCCGCCCTCTTTTACCGCCACGGCCAGCTCACGCCCGATCTTGGTAAAGATCTTGGCCTTGGCGCCATCCGCTTTTTCTTTCTTTCTCTTAATGTTGTTCCATTTTGAATGTCCTGACATACTTAAAACCGCCTTATACTGGATATTAGATGCTAGACGCTGGATGCTGGATAAGGGCATAGCCTTAGCTTTTCTATCCTTCTCTACCATCTAATATCTTGGAATCGAAGTTTATCATAGCATAATTCCGACAGGATTTCAAGTATGTGTGTTTCCCATTTCCAATGGATTTTACAGAGAGGCCCTTTTCATGCTGAAAAGGCCTCTCTGATTTGCTGTTTGCAACTGTGTTTTCTGAATGAAAGGCGTGAGATAAATAATAGTTTAGCGGTTAGTAAGAGTAACCCATTGTAGGGCCCGACGTCCTCGGCGGGCCGCAAGAATACTGGCGGCCCGCCCGGAGGTCGTTGGTCTCCGGTGGAGACCGTCTAACGCCGACCGAACCGACAGGTGAGAACGGGCCCTACACTTGCTCTCCGGTAAATTCCAGTTTAACGAACTACCCGCCCTACCACTGTCATCCTGAGGGAACATAAAAGGCACTTTGCGCCTTCCTGACGAAGGATCTCGTTCTACAGCTTTGCAAAAAGGCAAAGGACGAGATCCTTCGCTTCGCTCAGGATGACAGAGGGGGGGCAGGATGACAAGAGGGGACGTAGGATGACAGGAGAGGACTCAGAATGACAGAAGGGGAGGCTTAGGATGACAAAGAAAACGCCTTTTCCCTTAATTTCTCACTGCTCATTGCTAATTGCTCATTTCTTGCCCTTATCCAGTATCCAGCATCTAGAAGCTCAGTACGCCTAAATGCTCCAGCAGGATCTTTAGGCCCAGCAGGATCAGGATCACGCCGCCGATGAACTCCGCCCGGCTTTTGTATTTTGCGCCAAACAGGCTTCCCACTTTGACGCCTGCCGCGGAAAGCAGAAAGGTAATGGCGCCGATAAAGCCAGCAGCAACGCCGATATGCACCTGAAGGAAGGCAAAGCTGACGCCCACCGCCAGGGCGTCGATGCTGGTGGCCACCGCCAGCGGCAGCATGTTTCGGAAGGAAAGGGACGCATCCGCCTTTTCCTCTTCTTTGGAAAACGCCTCCCGGATCATATTGCCGCCGATCACGGCAAGCAGCACAAAGGCGATCCAGTGGTCGATGGCGGTGATGGCGTCCTTAAACTGGACCCCTACCACATAGCCCAGCACCGGCATCAGCGCCTGAAACCCGCCGAACCACAGGCCCACCAGGGCCATTTGGGCGGGCTTCACCTTTTTCAGGGCCAGCCCTTTGCAGATCGCCACCGCAAAAGCGTCCATAGAGAGCCCTACCGCTAAAATAAAAAGCTCAGCAATTCCCATTCCTTCCCCTACTTTCCCATCTGAAAAAACCTTTTCTAACGACTAACAACTAACCTCTAACAACTAAAGATGCCAAATATCGGCGTTGTATTGCGCGATCGCTCTGTCGGAGGAGAAAAAGCCGGCCTTTGCGATATTCGTAAGCATCTTTTTGGCCCAGCTCATTCTATCCTCATACGCTTCAAAAAGCCGTTCCTTTACCTCGATATATTCCTTCACATCCAAAAGGGCCATAAACCAGTCTTTTCGGGTCATGTCCTTATAGAGCCTGCCCAGGTTTTCCGGGTCTCCCAGCCGCATCAGCTCCGGGCTGATGATAAAATCCAAAAGCTCCGCAAGCTCCGGGTCGGCGGGGTAAAGCGCCGCCGGCGTGTAGCGGTCCGGGCCTTCCTCATAGAGGTGAATGATCTCATCGCTGGAGCAGCCGAAAATGGCGATGTTTTCTTTTCCCACCAGCTCACAGATTTCCACGTTAGCGCCGTCCATGGTCCCCAGGGTCACAGCGCCGTTCAGCATAAATTTCATATTGCCGGTGCCGCTTGCCTCCTTGGAGGCCAGGGAGATCTGCTCGGAAACATCACAGGCGGGGATCAGGTGCTCGGCCCAGGTGATATTGTAATTCTCCACCATGACCACCTTCAGCCAGGGGCTGACCTCCGGGTCTTTTTCGATAAAGTCCCTGAGGCACAGGATCAGATGGATGATATCCTTGGCGATGATATAAGCGGGGGCCGCCTTGGCGCCGAACAGCAGGGTAATGGGCCGCTTCGGCCTGTGCCCCGCTTTGATCTGCTTATATTTCCAGATGATATACAGCGCGTTCATCTGCTGCCGCTTGTATTCGTGCAGGCGCTTGATCTGAATATCGAAAATGGACTCGCTGTTAATTTCTATGCCGCTTTTTTCCTGTAAATACGTTTTCAGCTGTTCCTTTTTCCGCCGCTTCACTTCCAGCAAGCGGGAAAGGACCGCCTCGTCCTCCCGGTACTCCAGCAGCTTTTGAAGCTCTTTCGCGTCTTTTTTCCAGCCGCTGCCAATGAGCTCTGTGATAAGCCCGGACAGCTCCGGGTCACAGTGCATGAGCCAGCGGCGGAAGGTGACGCCGTTTGTCTTGTTGTTGAATTTCTCCGGGTAAATGGCGGCAAATTCCTTCAGCTCGGCGTTTTTCAGGATCTCTGTGTGCAAGGCGGCAACGCCGTTGACGGAGAAGCCGTAATGGATATCCATGCGCGCCATATGCACCAGACCGTTTTCATCGATGATCGAAAGGCTGGGATCCTTGTATTTTTCCTTTACCCGGCGGTCCAGCTCCCGGATAATGGGAACCAGCTGCGGCACCGCTTCCTCCAGATAATCCAGCGGCCACTTTTCCAGGGCCTCTGCCAAAATGGTGTGGTTCGTGTAGGCGCAGGTTTGGCTTACGATGGAAATGGCCTCGTCCATGGAAATGCCGTCCTTTTGCAGCAGGCGAATGAGCTCCGGGATCACCATGGAGGGGTGGGTATCGTTGATTTGGATCGCCGCGTGCTTATGGAGATCCCGCAGGGCATATCCTTTTCCGGAAAGCTCCTTCAGGATCAGCTGGGCTCCGCAGCTGACCATGAAATACTGCTGATACACCCGCAAAAGCCGCCCTGCCCGGTCGCCGTCGTCCGGATAGAGGAACAGGGTAAGATTGTGGGCGATATCCCTTTTATCAAAATTGATCCCGTCCTTTACCAGTTCCTCATTCACCGTTTCCAGGTCGAACAGGCGCAGGCGGTTCGTGCCGTTTTCATAGCCGGAAACATCCAGGTCATACAGAACGGCCCGCAGCTCTCCGCTGGGAAAGGGCACGGTAAAGCTTTCCCCGGTACGCCGAAGCCAGTTCTGCTTTGTGATCCACCGGTCCGGCGTTTCCCACTGCTTACGGTCCCGGAAGCTCTGCCGGAACAAGCCGAAATGGTACAGCAGCCCCACGCCGTCTGCCGGAAGGCCCAGGGTGGCGGCGGAATCCAGATAACAGGCGGCAAGGCGGCCCAGGCCGCCGTTTCCCAGGGAGGGCTCCGGCTCCAGCTCCTCGATCTGCGACAGGGTCTTCCCCGCTTCCCGAAGAGCTTCCTTTACCTCCTCATACATTCCCAAATTGATCAGATTGTTGGAAAGCAGCTTGCCGATCAAAAATTCGGCGGAAATATAATAGAGCTTTCTGTCCCCCTGAATTCTGGGAGCGTTCTCCAGCTTTTCCTTTACCAGCGCCAGAAGCCCGTGATAGACCGCGCTGTCCTCCGCGGCGGAAAGGCTTTGTGCCCCCTGCTCTCTCACCTTTTGCTCCAGCTCTTCCTTGACCGTCATAAAAGCACCTCCTGCTTTACTGCCTGGCCCGCCCATAGAGCGCTGTCAGGCGGGCAATTTTTTTGGCCAGCTCTTCCGTGGCCTGGCCCTTTGTCATGCGCCAGCGCCAGTTGTTCCCTCCCAGCGTGGAGGGGGTGTTGATCCGGGCTTCGCTGCCCAGATCCAGATAATCCTGCATGGGGATGACCGCCAGATCCGCCACGCTGCCCAAAGCCGCGCGGATAAAGGCCCAGTTCCCGTCCTTATCGTTTGCAAGGCCCAGGTAATCCATGGCTACAGCGATATCCGCCGGGTCCGCCGTGCGAAACCAGCCGCGGACTGTTTCGTTATCGTGGGTGCCGGTGTAGACCACACAGTTTTTGGGGTAATTGTGGGGCAGGTAATCGCTTTCCTCCCTGGAATCAAAGGCGAATTCCAGCACCTTCATGCCGGGATAGCCGCTGCTTTTCAAGAGGCGGCGCACCGCGGGGGTCAGATACCCCAGGTCCTCGGCGATGATGGCCGCCCCGCCGAATTCCCGGTTGATGGCGTCCACAAAGGCCTTACCCGGCCCCTTTCTCCAACGCCCGTTTCTGGCGGTGGTATCTCCATAGGGAATGGCATAGTAGCTCTCCAGACCCCGAAAATGATCGATGCGCAGCACATCCACCGTGGTCAGGTTCGCCTTCAGGCGCTTGAGCCACCAGGAAAAGCCATCCTTTGCCATTTCATCCCAACGGTAAAGAGGATTTCCCCAAAGCTGGCCGTCCTCGGAAAAGGCATCCGGCGGGCAGCCTGCCACTTCGGTGGGCACATTGTTTTCGTCCAGCTGAAAAAGCTGGGGACTGGCCCACACATCGGCGCTGTCCATCGCCACATAGATGGGGGCGTCGCCGATGATCTTCACACCCTTTTTATTGGCGTACTTTTTCAGTTTGCCCCATTGGTCGAAAAATAAATACTGCACGAAAATGTGATAGGCAATGTCCTCAGCACACTGAGCCCGCCACTTTTTCAGGGCCTCCGGGCGGCGCATGCGGATGTCCTCGTCCCACTCGTTCCAGGGCTTCAGGTCCATCTTTGCTTTGACCGCCATATAAAGGGCGTAATCCTCCACCCAGGCCTTGTTTTTCCGGCGGAAGCTTTCTAAGGCCTTCTCATTGGTGAAATTGGAAAAAGCCCTGCGCAGCACCTTTTCCCGGTTTTCGTAAACGATATCATAATCTACCCGATGCTTGCTTTCTCCCCAAGAGATCTTCTTACATTTTCCCTTTTTCAGCAGCCCCTGTTCACAGAGAAGCTCCAGGTCGATAAAATAAGGGTTTCCCGCAAAGGCGGAAAAGCTTTGATAGGGGCTGTCGCCATAGCTCGTGGGGCCCAGGGGCAGCACCTGCCAGTATTTCTGCTTTGCCTGGGCCAGGAAATCCACCCACTGGTAGGCCGCTTTTCCAAAGGTGCCTATTCCGTACTTTGAGGGCAGGCTGCTGACCGGAAGTAAAATTCCCGCCGCCCTCTCCATCCATGTATTCTGCTTTGCCATGTGCTGACCCTGCCTTTCTTTCCGGAGCCGCGAAGATTTCACTCTCCGCAGCTGACAAGCTTATAGTTTAGTATAACACTTTTTTCAGGGAAGCCGCAACTATATTTTGGACAAAAATTCCAATTTTTTAAATTTCCAAATTTTTTCTTTTAGAGATTTTGCCGCAGATGCTTTTATTTTGTCAAAACGGCACGCACACATAAAAACGGCAGGGAAATATCCCTGCCGCTTTTATTATGTTCCGCTTTACGGCACTTCCACCGTCCAGCCCAGGTCATCCGGTAATTTTCCGGTCTGGATCCCGGTTACGGTATCGTACAGCTTCTGGCTCACAGGCCCGATGCCGCCGCCGGAAATTTCCATTACGGTATCTTCAAACCGCAGAGCACCCACCGGGGAGACCACCGCGGCGGTGCCGCTGCCCCAGCATTCCTCCAAGGCGCCGGTTTTTGCCGCTTCCACCAGCTCATCCACGGAAATGCGGCGCTCCTCTACCTCCATCCCCCAGCTTTTGCACAGGTCAATGCAGGAGGCGCGGGTAACGCCGGGCAGAATGCTGCCGTTTAACATAGGCGTGACCACCTTGCCGTTTATCTTGAAGAAGATATTCATTGCCCCTACTTCCTCAATATATTTCCGCTCCACGCCGTCCAGCCAAAGCACCTGGGAATAGCCCTCGTCGTGGGCCTTCATCTGGGCCTTCAGGCTGGCCACATAATTGCCGCCTGTTTTTGCTTCTCCTATGCCGCCCCGGACAGCCCGCACATAATCATCCTCGATCCAGATCTTCACCGGGTCAAGGCCGCTTTCGTAGTAAGCGCCGGAGGGAGACAGAATGATGAGAAAGAGGTAATTGTCCGCAGGCCGCACCCCCAGGAAGGGGTCGGTGGCGATGACAAAGGGGCGAATGTACAGAGAGGTGCCGGGGGCCGTGGGGATCCAATCCTTCTCCACGCTGACAAGGGTTTTGAGGGCGTTCAGAAAATCCTCCTCCGGGATCTCCGGGATGCACAGGCGGCGATTGGAATTGTTGGCCCGCTCGATATTCTTATTGGGGCGGAACAGCAGCGTGCGCCCATCCTCCGTGCGGTACGCCTTTAAGCCCTCGAACATTTCCTGTCCGTAATGGAACACCATGGCGGAGGGCTCCAGCTCCAGGGAATGATAGGGCTCTATCCTGGGATCATGCCAGCCCTTTTCCGGGCTGTAGGGCATGATGTACATGTGGTCTGTAAATATTTTTCCAAACCCCAGCTTGGATTGATCCGCAGGCTTTGCCTTCGGCTGCTTTGTCAATGTGATCCTGATTTCCTGCATACTCTTGACCTCACTTTTTACGAATCGTATGATACATGCACCCTATTATAGCACTTTACCGCAAAAATGCAAGGGAAGCTCGTTTCTCTTTCAAAAAAGTCCCCCACAGGCTTTTCCGAAGGCGCGGAAAATTTTCCGGCTGCTCTCATCGCTTCGGTAGGAAAACTCAGGGTGCCACTGCACCCCGAGGGCAAACCGGTGCTCCGGCAGATACACCGCTTCCGTGACGCCATCGGGCGCGGCGGCGGCAATTTCGAGCCCGCTCCCCAGCGTTTTAACCCCCTGGTGATGATAGCTGTTCACCGCCATTTCCTCTACCCCCACCGCCTGAAACAGCGGGGACCCGGGCAGCACCTTGACCCTATGCGCAGGCTTATCGTAGGGCGGCGTTTCGTGGTGGTTCACCCCGCTTGGCAGCTCTGTAGGAAGATCCTGATACAGATCCCCGCCCAGCATCACGTTAAAAAGCTGAACACCCCGGCAAATGCCCAGAAGGGGCTTTCCGGTTTCCAGGGCCATGGGGAAAAACAGGCGTTCCATGTTGTCCCTCTCCGGGCAGATGACCCCGCATTGTTCTGATTTTTCCGCGCCGTACAGGGTGGGTGATAAATCGTGGCCGCCGGGAAACAAAAAGCCATCGCACAGAGATGCAAAGCGGGAAAGGGCCTCTTTGTCCTCGGTCAGAGGCAGGATCACTGAGGCGGCTCCCGCCTCCTCCAGCGCCTGCGCATAGCCGGGCAGCATCCAATAGCTTTCCTTTTTTTCATCATATAAAGAGACAATACCGATCAGGGGTTTCATAGAATTCTTCCTTTCTTCACGACTGTTTACAGCATAGCACGATTTCCGGCCCCGCGCAACCGGAACCCCCCCGTAGCTTTCAACATCTATAGCATGGACGGTTTCCAAAAAATCCACAAATCCAGTTTACTTTTTCCGGGTTTTCTGGTATTATTTAGCAAAAGATTTCAGGAGGTTCTTTGTATGGCACTGATAGAATGTAATTTCTTTTCCAAATCCCTGATGCGCACGGTCCCGATCCAGGTGGTGCTGCCCACGGACAAAATGGTATTTCCGGGCCAGCCCCAGCCGGAGGAAAAGCCCTTTCAGACCCTGTACCTGCTCCACGGCGTTTTCGGAAACTATACGGACTGGGTTTCCGGCACCCGGCTGCAGGCCTGGGCGCAGGACAGGAACCTGGCGGTGGTAATGCCCTCCGGCGACAACTGCTTTTACGTGGATAACGAAAAATCAAACGCCTTGTATGGCTCGTTCATTTCCAAGGATCTGGTGGAATTTACCCGCAAAAGCTTCCCCCTGTCCCGCAAGCGGGAGGATACCTTTATCGGCGGCCTTTCCATGGGCGGCTTCGGCGCCATTGTAAACGGCCTGCAGCACCCGGAAACCTTTGGCGCGATCTGCGCTTTTTCCGCCGCCACCATTTTGGACGAGATCCCTACCCACAGGGAATATACCGATTTTCTCATGACCAACCGGGGCTATTATGAATCCGTGTTCGGCGATATTGATAAAATCCGGGGCGGAAAGAACGACTATGACTTTTTGGCGGAGCAGGCTGCAAAAGCCGGTGTAATGCCCCGCGTGTACATGGCTTGCGGCACCGAGGATCACCTGATCGATAGCAACCGGGCTTTCCGGGATCATTTGAAGGAGCTGGGCTATGACGTTACCTGGGAGGAAGGCCCCGGCGGACATGACTGGGTGTTCTGGGATACCTATATTCTTCGGGCCATGGAGTGGCTGCCGCTGGATACCGCCACCCAGGGGGTAAGCTCAGGCCATATTGCGGAATAGTCTTAGGATTTTCCACTGAACTCTGACGAAAGGAAGGAACACTATGGCCTTACTGCATTTTAATTTTGAAAGCGAATATTTGGGGAACAACACGGAGATCTCCGTGATCCTGCCGGATAAGCCCCGGGGCCTTACCCCGGCCGAATTTTACGGCAGCGGGAAAAAATACAAGGTGCTCTGGCTGCTTCACGGCACCTTCGGCGACCATACGGACTGGATCCGGAAAAGCAACATCGAGCTGTACGCCTGTGAAAAGGATCTGGTTGTCGTCATGCCTAGCGGCCTGAACTCGAATTATGTAAACTGGCCCTCCTTCGCCACCGGCTACAACGCCTGGGACTATCTGTTTGAAGAGCTGATGCCGCTGATCTACGGCTGGTTCCCGGTTTCCAGCCGCCGGGAGGATAATTTCATTGCCGGGCTTTCCATGGGCGGAGGCGGCGCCATGCAGTACGCTGCGGGACACCCGGAAAAGTTTGCCGCTGCGGCGATCCTTTCCTCCGCCCCCTCCAACCTGCATGAATTGGATCTGAACGCCTCCAGCGGCATGCCTGCCTTTGACCGGCGCCAGAAAAACGCTGTGGAAAATTTCGGCGGCATGGAAGGATACTTGAATTCTCCCGTCAATGTGTGGGACCGTCTGCCGGCGCTCATCCAGTCCGGCACGCTGCCCCGGCTCTATTTCTGTTGCGGCAAAAATGATTTTCTCTATGACCGCTACCAGAAATTCAAGGACTATGCCCGGGAAATCGGCCTGCCTGCCACCTTTGAGGAGGCGGAGGGCTACACCCACGAATGGCGGTTCTGGGATCTGTTCATCCAAAAGGCCCTCACATTCTTCGGGCTGGGAGAAAGTGGGCAGGGAAATCCGTTCTAAAACAAAAAGCATCTGCTTTCTGACAAACAAAACCACGGGACAGCCGGTTTTCCGGCTGTCCCGCTTTTTGTCTGAATTCTCATTTTTTCGGAAATTTCAGATTTTTCTTTTCTTTTTTCTCGAAAAGCGGTATACTGGATTCAACTTTTTATTTTGCCGGGGGTATTTATGGAAAAAGAAAAGAAGCAGCGGCTTGTGATCAAGGTGGGCACCTCCACCCTCACCCACAGCTCCGGCAGCCTGGACCTGCGGGGGATGGAGCGGCTGGTGCGGGTGCTTTCCGATCTCAGCGGCAGCGGGTACGAGGTGATTCTAGTGACCTCCGGCGCCATCGCCGTGGGAACAGCCCGGCTGGGACTCAGGGAACGCCCCCGGGAGCTGCGGTTCAAGCAAGCCGCGGCGGCGGTGGGCCAGTGCCGCATGATGCACCTTTACGACAAGCTCTTTTCGGAATACAACCGCTCCATGGCCCAGATCCTGCTGACCGGAGAGGATGTGGAGGAACCGAAGCGGAGAGAGCACCTGCAAAGCACCTTTTCCGCTCTTTTGGAGCTGGGAGTGATCCCCGTGGTAAACGAAAACGACTCCGTTTCCTCCGCCGAGATTGAAACCGGCCAACACAAGGTGCTGGGAGATAACGACACCCTCTCCGCCATGGTAGCCGCCCTTTGCGGGGCTGACCTTCTGGTACTGCTCAGTGATATCGACGGCCTTTACAGCGCCGATCCCCGGCAGCACCCGGAAGCCACACTGCTCCACCGCGTATCGGAGCTGACCCCCGACATTCTGGAAATGGCCGGGGGCGCGGGGACCTGGCGGGGCACCGGCGGCATGGCTACCAAGCTTTCCGCGGCCCGCATCGCCATGGAGGCAGGCTGTGATATGGTCATCACGAACGGATCGCGTATGGAAGACCTGTACGGCATTGTAAACGGAGAAGAGATCGGCACCCGTTTTTCGAAAAAGAAGTAACTCTATTCCGAAGGAAAGGAGCCCTTTTATGAACGCCTTACACGCACAGGGCGCGGCGGCAAAGGCCGCCTCCCGCCTTCTGGCCCTTGCCGGAACGGAGAAAAAGAACCGGGCGCTGGAAACCATTGCCCGGCTTTTGACCGACCGGCAGGAGGAGTGGCTTGCCGCCAACGCCGAAGATGTTGCCGCGGCCAGGGCCGCCGGCATGAGCGCCTCCCTGTTAGACCGCCTGACGCTGACGCCGGAGCGCGTTTCCGGCATTGTTTCCGCCTTGCGGGAGGTTGCCGCCTTGCCGGACCCGATCGGTAAAACAGACCATATGGAAACAAGGCCCAACGGCCTGATCATCGGGCGGCGCAGAGTTCCTTTAGGAGTGATCGGCATCATTTATGAGGCAAGGCCCAATGTCACGGTGGACGCGGCGGCCCTCTGCCTGAAATCCGGCAACGCCTGTATTCTGCGGGGCGGCAGTGAGGCCATTCACAGCAACCGCGCCGTGGTTTCCCTGATCCGGGAGGCGCTGGAAGCCTCCGGGCTGCCCGCAGACTGCGTTTCCCTGGTACAGGACACCGGCCGGGAAACCGCTGTGGAGCTGATGCACCTGGAGGAATTTCTCGATGTGCTGATCCCCAGAGGCGGCGCGGGGCTGATCCGTGCCGTGGCAAAGGAGGCAAGCGTTCCCGTGATCCGCACAGGAGAAGGCGTTTGCCATGTTTATATCGACAAGGACGCCGACCTGGAAATGGGCGCTGAGATCCTTTATAACGCCAAGTGTTCCCGGCCTTCGGTGTGCAACGCGGCGGAGTGTGTGCTGATCCACAGGGAAGTCGCGGAAAGCTTTCTTCGGAAGACTCTTCCCCTGCTCGATAAAAAAGCGGTAGAGCTTCGCTGCGACCCGGCGGCGCTGGCTCTTTTACAGGAGCGCGGGGTCCCCGCCTCGGAAAGCGACTGGGACGCGGAATACGGCGACCAGATCCTGGCGGTCCGCCTGGTGGACAGCATGGAGGAGGCCATTCAGTTTATCCATGAGCACGGCACAGGCCATTCCGAATGTATTGTGACAAACAGTTATGCCTCCGCTCAGCATTTTCTGGACGCGGTGGATGCGGCGGCAGTCTATGTAAACGCCTCCACCCGCTTTACCGATGGCGGAGAATTCGGCCTGGGCGCGGAGATCGGTATTTCCACGCAAAAAATGCACGCCCGGGGCCCCATGGGGCTGGAGGAGCTGACCTCCTGGAAGTATGTGGTTTACGGACAGGGGCAGGTCAGAGAGTAGGTATTTGATGTTACAGTAAGGCCAGGAACTTTTCGGCGCAGTGGGCTAAATTGGAATTTAGCGGCGAGCAAATGTAGGGACCGCCGTCCCCGGCGGTCCGCCGAAGCTTGCAGTATTTCTGCGGCCCGCCGAGGACGTCGGGCCCTACAACGAATCGCTTCTGCTAACAACTAAACTATGATTTGTCGTTTTTATCGGAGCTTATTTTTAGAAAAGAGGGTTCACTATGTGGGAAGGTTGTAAAATAGACAGTGTAAAACTGGGATTTCTGGGCGTTGGGAATATGGGCGGAGCGCTGGCAAGGGCGGCTGTGAAGGTTGTTGCGCCGGATCGCGTTTTGCTGAGCAACCGCACTTTCCAAAAGGCGGAGGCTTTGGCGGAGGAGCTGCATGCCGTGGCTTCCGACAACCTCACCATTGCCAAAACGGCGGACTATCTGTTTTTGGGGGTAAAGCCCCAAATGATGGCGGAGCTGCTGGGGGAAATTGCCCCGGTGCTCAGCGCCAGGCAGGACCGCTTTCTGCTGGTTTCCATGGCGGCGGGCTTATCGATCTCCCGCATTCAGGAGCTAATGGGCGGAGACTATCCTGTGATCCGCATTATGCCCAACACGCCTGTTTCCATTGGCGAGGGAATGATCTTATACGCCTGCGGCCAGTCTGTGGAGCAGGAGGAGCTTCATACCTTCCGGGAGATCCTGGCGGAGGCCGGGCTGCTCTCTCCCCTGGCGGAATCGCTGATGGCAGCGGGCGGCGCTGTGGCCGGGTGCGGCCCCGCCTTTGTGGATCTCTTCTTGGAGGCGCTGGCAGACGGCGGCGTGGCCTGCGGCCTTTCCCGGAAGCAGGCGCTGGAATTTGCCGCCCAGATGACAGTGGGCTCCGCCCGCCTGCTGCTGGAAACAGGAGAGCATCCCGGCGCTTTGAAGGACGCTGTCTGCTCTCCTGCCGGTTCCACGATTCAAGGGGTACGAAAGCTGGAGGAAGCGGGCTTCCGGGGCGCGGTGATGAACGCCGTGATCGCGGCCGAGGAGGCCAGCCGGGGACGCTAAAGCAGGGTTCCTTTCCCACTGAAGCTACAAAAAGGTCAAGGGCAAAAAGCATGCCCTTGACCTTTTTTGATATCTGACCTAACCTCTGGCCTCTTTTACCAGCCTGCGAGATTCCTTGCACAGGCAGGTGATCTCTTCCCAGCTCTGCGCTTCGATCAGGCGCTCCGTTACCATGTAGGAGCCGCCGCAGGCGATGATCACCGGGCAGGAAAGGTATTCCTTCAAATTTTGAAGGGAGATCCCTCCTGTGGGCATCACGCGGAACATGGAAAAGGGGGCGCTCATGGCTTTGATCTTTTGGAGACCGCCGGATTGCTCCGCCGGGAAAAATTTCAGCACCTCAAGGCCGTATTTCAAGGCCGCGTGATAATCGGTAGGCGTGGTGCAGCCGGGATAGACCGGCACGCCTTTTTTTTGGCAGTACGCCACCAGGCCGCCGTCAAAGCCGGGGGTCACGATAAATTCCGCGCCGGCGCTGAGGGCCGCGTCCACCTGGGCTTCGGTAAGCACAGTTCCCGCCCCCACCAGCATTTGAGGACAGGCCTCTTTCATCAAACGAATGGCCTGCTCTGCTCCGGCGGCCCGGAAGGTGACCTCCGCCACGGGAACATCTCCGGCGCAAAGGGCTTTTGCAAGGGGTGCTGCGTCCCGTTCCGGGTGGTTCAGCTTGATCACCGGCACAATTCCGATCTCTTCAATTTTTTGATCCACTGCGTTCATTTTGTATTCTCCTTATAGCCAGATGGCGTGGATTTGAACCCGCTGAAAAGTGGCAGTTTACTGCCACAAGCGATATATTGCCGCTTTTCAGTTTATCGTCCTAGTTGGGCTTATACTCCGGAATAGGCGGAAAAGCCGCCGTCGATGGGCAGCACCACACCGGTGATAAAGCCCGCCGCCTTTTCGTTCAGCAGGAACAGAAGGCCGCCCTCCAGCTCCTCCGCTTCTCCGAACCGGCCCATGGGCGTGGCGGCCAGGATCTTTCCTGTGCGCGCTGTGGGAGAGCCGTCCTCCTTCCAGAGCAGCTTTGCGTTCTGCTTCGTGGAAAAAAAGCCGGGTGCAATGGCATTGACCCGAATTCCCGCCTTGGAGAAATGCACGGCCAGCCACTGGGTAAAATTGGAAATTGCCGCTTTTGCCCCGGAATAGGCAGGGATCTTCGTCAGAGGGGTATAGGCGTTCATGGAAGAAATATTGAGGATGCTGCATCCGCTTCTTCCCAGCATCTGCCGGGCAAAGGCCTGGGTGGGAAGAAGCGTACCCAGAAAATTCAGGTCAAACACAAAGCCCACGCCCTCGGCCTCCAAGTCAAAAAAGCTTTTGGTTTCCCCATCCAGATCACCCGGCTCGTAATACTCTTTGTCGGTGGTGGCCCTGGGATTGTTGCCCCCCGCGCCGTTTATCAGGATATCGCAGGGGCCAAGTTGGGCCATGACCTGTTCTGCGGCGGCAAGGCATTCCTCCTTTTTCAGCACATTGCAGGCATAGGCCTTTGCAATGCCGCCCTCAGCGCGGATCTCCGCCGCCACAGCTTCCGCCGCTTCCGCGTTCAGATCCAGCAGGGCCACCTTCGCCCCGGCCCGGGAGAGCACCCTGGAAAAATGGCTGCAAAGCACGCCGCCCGCCCCGGTGACTACCGCAACCTTGCCGCTGAGATCGGTGTTTAATACATTTTGCTTCATCTTTAAGGTTCCTTCCCTTTTACAACATTACATTGCATTTTTGATGTAATCGACTTACTAAATCTCATAATGAGAGTCACTCATTTTCTTTATAAAAGCAATCCAAGGCCCATTTTAGGGGATTTTCATCAATGTACTTCCATATTTTCTGATATTCCTTTTCGTTGCGAATAACACGGTCATGAAAAGAGCGCTGAAACAAATTTCCGCCTTTTCCGCACAAACGAGTAGTAAGTGACTTATACGCACCTATGACATTTGACACTGTAGGGGAGGGTGAGCACGCTCCGGTGGAGCGTTGACGCGAACCGACCGAGTCGACAGACGAGACTTTGCTCCTCCCGTTTTTTTCTCTATTTTAAGAATTAAATGAATATGATTTGACATGATGACATATTTGTCAACTGTTATAGAGGAAAAGCGTTGTTCCAAAAGTGGTATTTGCTCTTCCGCAACCTTTCCATATTGAGTTAGTATGTTTACGGGAGGAGCAAGCCCCTCCCCTACGATATGTGATAGTATGCACTGCTTTTCGTGAGTGCATATCGTTATAAAATACGCGCCCGGCTGGCCATAGTCGTATTTTTGAAGCCGTGCTGATTTTCTCTTTATCAAAGCTGTTTGCTTTTCCATTCTATGCCTTCTCGCAGGCTTCAAATAGGCCGTTCAGATAGGCAGCGCCCAGGGCGCGGTCAAAAAGGCCGTAGCCGGGCTTTCCGGTTTCACCCCAGATCATTCTGCCGTGATCCGGGCGAACATAGCCGTCATAACCCTCATCGGCAAGGGCCTTTACGATCTCATACAGATCCAGGCTGCCGCAGGAGGAAAGGTGGGCCCGCTCTTCAAAGGAGCCGTCCTCTAAAATTTTGACATTTCGGACATGCATAAAGGCGATCCGGCCCATCCGGGCGTATTTTCTCACCATGGCCGGAATATCGTTGCTCTTCGCGCAGCCCAAACTTCCCGTGCAGAAGCAAAGGCAGTTGCTGGAGCTGTCCGCAAGGGAAAGGAAGCGGTCCAGGTTTTCCTCGCAGGTGATGATCCGGGGCAGGCCGAAAATGGGATAGGGCGGGTCGTCCGGGTGGATGGCCATTTTCACGCCACATTCCTCCGCCACCGGGATCACCGCCTTTAAAAACCGCTCCAGGTTTTTCCAAAGCCCTTCTTCCCCCAGTTTCCCATAGGCCGTGATCAGCTCCCGCACCTGCTCCTGGGTGTAGCTTGCGTCCCAGCCGGGAAGATGGATGTCGTCGTGAAGAGGGTCAAGCCCCTTTAACTGTTCCCAATACATCACAAGGCTGGTAGAGCCATCGGCGGCTTTTTTATCCAGCTGGGTGCGGGTCCAATCGAACACGGGCATGAAATTATAGGTAATGCATTTCACGCCGTATTTGGCGCAGCGGCGAATATTTTCGCAATAATTTGCGAGCAGTGCCTCCACCTCTCCCCTGCCGAGCTTGATATCCTCGTGGACGGGAATGGATTCCACCACATCGAACACAAGGCCGTGCTTTTCGCAGGCCCCCTTGATCTGTGCAAGGCTTTCCTCCGGCCACACCTCTCCGGGCTTTACCTCATACACGGCGGAAACGATGGAGCGCATGCCGGGGATCTGCGAAATGTATTCCAGAGAAACGGGATCGTCCGCGCCATACCAGCGAAAAGAAAGCTTTTCTTTCACAGTTTCCCCTCCAAACCAAAATAACGGGCCGCGTTGTAATAGCAAATATCCTGCACCAGAGCGCCCAGCATGGGAATATCATTCGGACATTCCCCGCTTTCCACCCAGCCGCCGATCAGGCCGCAGAGGATCCGGCGGAAATACTCGTGGCGGGCATAGCTCAAAAAGCTTCTGGAATCCGTGAGCATGCCGATGAAATTTCCCAGAAGCCCTACGCTTGCAAGGCTTACCAAATGCTCGGTGATCCCCTGCTTGGTATCGTTATACCACCAGGCACAGCCGTGCTGGAGCTTCCCGGGGATTCTGCCGTCCTGGAAAGAGCCGATCAGGGCGTCTAAAAAGGTGTTGTCTCCCCCATCCAGGCTGTAAAGCACGGTGCGGGGCTGGCAGCCCTTTTCGTACATGGCATTGAGCAGATCTTTCAGCGCTTCACTGCCGTTGTGGGGGCCGATGCAGTCGAACCCGGTATCCGGGCCCACCTGCCGGAACATGGCGGAATTCGGGTTTCTCATGCAGTTATAGTGGATCTGCATGACCCAGCCCCGCTTGGTATATTCTTCGGCGCAGAACAGCAGCAGCGCCGTTTTTACCGCCCACAGCTCCGTTTCCGTGAGCTCTTCTCCCTGAAGGCGCTTCCTGACGGCGGCGTCCACCGCGGAACGCTCCATTGACACGAAGCACACACGGTCAAGCCCATGGTCGCTGGCGCGGCAGCCGCAGGCGTCAAACCGGTCCATTCTGCGGCGCAGGGCCTCTTCTAAAGAAGCGAGATCTGTGATTTCCACCCCCGCCGCCTCAGACAGCAGCCGGAGATAGTCCCGCCACCCATCCTTTTCCAGCTGGAGAGCCTTATCCGGCCGGAAGGACGGAGCGACAAGGGTTTTCATGGAAGGATCGTTTTGCAGCTTTTCGTGATATTCCAGGGAATCGGCAGGGTCGTCTGTGGTGCCGATGAAGGCCACATTGCTCTGCCGGATCAGCCCCCGAACGCTTAAATTTTCCTGATGCAGCTGCTTTTCACAAAGGTCCCACACCTCCTGGGCGGTTTCTCCGGAAAGCGTCCCCTGATAGCCGAAATAATTTTTTAGCTCCAAATGGCACCAGTGGTACATGGGGTTGCCGATAGCCTTGGGCAGAAGCTCCGCAAATTTCTGAAATTTTTCCCGGTCCGGCGCGTTCCCCGTGACATACTCCTCGCTGACGCCGTTTGCCCGCATCAGCCGCCATTTGTAGTGGTCGCCGGAAAGCCACTCCTGGGCAATGTTCTCAAAGCCCTTGTTTTCCCAGATCTCTTTGGGGCTCACGTGGCAGTGGTAATCCACAATGGGCATCCCCGCTGCGTATTCATGATAAAGCTTTTTTGCCGCCGGGGTAGACAGCAAAAAATCTTCTCCTAAAAAACGATCCATCTTCACATGCTCCTTCCCTTTGCTACTATGATTGTACTATACCGTCACCGCTTCTGCAAGCCGGAAACGCTTTTTCAGTTCGGGATCTCCTGTCCTTTTGGAGAGGCCTCCAGCTTTTTCAAAAACCCCAGCAGGAGAATAACGCCTATCAGCGACATGCACACCTCGGAAACCAGCTGGGCCAGGGAAAGGCCGTAAAGGGGCAGCAGCCAATTCAGCAGATACAGAGCCGGGATCTCCAGCACCACCTTGCGCAGAAGCGCCATAACCAGGGAGAGCGGCCCTTTCCCCACGGCCTGGAACACCCCCACCGCCAGAAAATCCATGGCGAGAAAGGGAACGGAGATCGCCATGCCCCGCAAAAACCAGCTGCCGTATTCCACCGTTTGGGGGTCCTGCATAAAGGCCTGCACAATGGGCTGAGAGGCAAAGCAGCAGGCAAGGGCCATCACAGTCAAAACTGAGCCGGAAAGCAGGGCGGTAAACCGCAGGGTCTTTTTCATGCGCCCGTGCAGCTTTGCCGCATAAGTATAGCCGATCAGGGGCATGACCCCCTGGGAAATACCGTTTCCGATATACCAGGGCACCATGCTCACCTTAGAGGCGATCCCCATTGCCGCCAGTGCCGCCGCGCCGAAAGGCGCGGCCAGGTTATTGAGGAGCATATGGCTCACCACATTGAGCAGATTCTGAATGGAGGCGGGTACCCCCACCACGCATACGCCCTTAACGATTTTCTTTTTCAGGGTAAATTCCTTCGGAGAAATACAGACATAGGTGGAACGCCTTTGAAAAAACAGATACCCGAAAAAGTAAAGGACCGCGCCGCAGTTGGAAAGGAAGGTGGCCAGCGCCGCACCCTCTGCCCCCATGCCGAAGCCGCCGGGGAGGATGAACAGCGGGTCTAAAAGCGTATTGAGAACGCAGCCGCTCATGGTGCCGATACTGGCGTGAAGGGTGGCGCCTTCAGAGCGGATCAGATAGGCCATCACAACATTCAAAATCGAGGGGGTGGCCCCCAGGCAGACGGTCCAGAACAAATAGCTTTCCGTGGCGGAGGCGGTAGAGCTGTCCGCCCCTAAAAGAGAAAGCAGGGGCTGCATCAAAAGCACGCAGAAAACGGAATAGAGAATGCCGCAGAACAGAGAACCGTAAAACCCAAAGGCTGAGCTTTGCCGAAGGGTTTTCAGGTCCTTCTGCCCCAAAGCCCGGCTCATCATGCTGGAGCTTCCCACGCCGAACAGGTTATTCACGGCGTTAAAGGCCAGCAGCACCGGGGCCGCCAGCGTGACCGCCGCCGTCTGCACCGGATCGTTCAGCATTCCCACAAAATAGGTATCTGCCAGGCTGTATAAAAGCGCCACCAGATTGCTGGCAATGGTGGGGATGGACAGCACCGCCACGGCCTTTGAGATCTTTTCCCGCTCGAACAGCTCAAGCTTTCTGTCGTTCGTCATATTCTGCTCCTTTCGAAAGATACTTTCCGCTTTGCTCTTTCCTTTTCCAAAACCAAAGCCTTCCTTCCCGTATTTTCCGGAAAAGGCGGCATATAATGATATCATGTAAAAATCTGCCTGGAAAGGACTGGATATCATGATACGCTGGAAGCCCTTTTGGATCAATCTCCTTCTACCTTTGGCAGTCGGTGGATTATCCGCATTTCTGACCTCCGATTCCATGGAGGTTTATCAATTTCTTCGCCAGCCGCCCCTTTCCCCGCCAGGGTGGCTTTTTCCCATTGTGTGGACCATTCTCTATCTGCTGATGGGGATTGCCGCGTACCTGGTCTGGGTGCGGGACAGCACGGGAAGAAACGGCGCGCTGCTTTTTTACGGCCTTCAGCTGGCCTTTAACTTCGTTTGGACCCTGATTTTTTTCAACCTGCAAAATTACGGCCTTGCCCTGCTCTGGATCCTGATCCTCTGGGTGCTGATCCTGATTACCACCATTCGTTTCTTCCGGGAAACAAAGGCGGCGGGCTGGCTGATGCTCCCCTATCTGCTGTGGGTGAGCTTTGCCGTTTATCTCAATGCCGGTGTCTGGCTTTTGAACCGCTGAGCATATTGGGCTAGCCGCTTAGAGCGGAACGGGCGGCCAGAATAAACCGGGAGCGATCCAGGGGATCCGGCCCAATGCGTTCTCTTGTTTCGCCCACGCCCTCGGGGCAATCCTCATAACGGAAAAACTGGGAACCGTACACACCGGTACCGGCGGTGCAGGCGGCAAATTCCACCGGGATATCCATGGCCTCCGCCGCGGGCAGCACCGCTTCCAGGCGGAACCTTCCCTCTTCTGTCACAGGCGTATCAAACCGGGCGCGGTGGGCCACTAAGAGGCTCACTGTTTTTCCCAGGTATTCCTCCGGAGCGGTAAATTCCGCCTTCAGCATGGGCTCTAAAAGCTTGGTCCCCGTGTTGCGCAGCCCATCCAGGATGCCCATGGGCGTGGCGACAAAAAAGTCCAGCGGGTGGGTATGTACATTGTGGGATTCTCCATCGATCAGCGTCACCTTCAGATCTGTGACCTGCCAGCCGGAAAGCCCCTGCTCCAGGGCCCTGGGCACGGCGGTCTCCACATGGGCCTGATACCGGTAGGGCAGCCTGTTAGGGGACACCTTGCACTCGTATTGAAAGCCGGAGCCCCGGGGCAGCGGCTCTATAAGGAACCGCACCACCGCCCAGCAGGGCTTTGGCATGGTATAGGCCTCAAAGCCCTCTCCCGCCGTGACCGGTGTTTCCCGGTAAATGACAGAGGGCTCTCCAAACCGGGCGGAAAGGCCCCAGCGCTCCTGCAAGAGCGCCTCCAGCACCTCCGCCTGGATCTTTCCGGTAAGCCGCAGCCACACCTCCCGCTTTTCCCGGTTCCACTCGCATTTGAGAGCGGGATCTTCCTCCTCCAGCTGATACAAAGCTTCCGTCAGGCGGGGCAGCTCTTCCGGCTTTTCCGGCTCTACCCGGCAGAGCATCAAGGGCTCTGCCAGCCGGTATTCCCGCAGGCCGGGAAGCTCGCTTCCCAGAAGATCTCCCGCCCGCACAGAGGAAAGGCCGTACACCACGGCGATATCGTTTGCTTCGACTGCTTCCGCGTCTTCCAGCCGCCGCCCCTCTACTCTGCGGACTCTGGATATTTTTTCCTTGGGAGCTTCCGTCTGCCCGTTCTCTTTTTTATTTTGCAGCACCGCCACAGACTGGCGGTTTTGCAGCCTGCCCGAAAACAGCCGTACATAGGCGGCCTTCCCCAGGGAAGGGTCCCGTTCTACCTTATAGACCCGGGCGCACAGGGCTTCTCCCGGCACAGGCGATCCACGCAGAAGGTCACACAAGGCACTGAGCAGCTCCGGCACGCCCCGCCCGTATTTGGAAGCCCCGCAAAAGGCGGGCAGCAGCCTGTCTTTTCCGATGTTGTCCCGCAGGCTGTCCCACAGGGAAGCAGACAGACTTTCCCCGCCGGAAAGCAGCTCTTCCAGAAGATTGTCGTCTCCGCAGGCCAGCACGGCTTTTTCCAGCCAGGCGGGATCGGAAGGATCTATGGAACAAACTTCCACCGCTTCCGTTCCCTCCCCCACCGCAGTGCAGAAGGGCAGGCAGGGAACTCCCGCTTCCCGCTCTGCCTGGGAAAGGACGCTTTCCCAGCGGCTTCCGGCGCGATCCAGCTTATTGAAAAAAAGAAAGCAGGGCAGCTTAGCCCGGCGAAAAGCCTCCAGCAGCATTCTGGTTTGGGGCTGCACCCCCTCCACGGCGGAGATCACCAGAACCGCCGCATCCAGCACGGAAAGGGAACGCTCCACCTCGCTTAAAAAATCCGCATGGCCCGGGGCGTCGATCAAATTCAGCCTCACGCCCTTCCACAAAACGGAAGCACAGGCTGTACGCACGGAAATTCCCCGCCTGCGCTCGATCTCCATGGTATCTGTGCTGGCGGTGCCGTGGTCCACGCTTCCGGCAGCGCGGATCGCCCCGCTTTGAAACAGGATCTGCTCCGTCAGTGTGGTTTTGCCCGCGTCGGCATGGGCCACGATCCCCAAATTCAAGATCTTCTGTTTTTTCTCTTCCATATCGCGATACGCTCCAGAATTCAGTGGTCGATCATCAGGCGTTAGTTGTCAAAAAAGAGCGAAAAGGTATTCCCCACGCCCTTTCAGTATCCAGCGTCTAGCATCCAGCATCTAGTATATCATGCCGCTTTGGAAAAGAAAAGTTGAAAAAACTTTTAAGTTATGCTATACTATAATGCAAATCTATAGAAAAGGTAGTGGTTTTTCCTTTTATGGACAGTCACAGTACGACGCTTATTTTAATTTTGATCGTTCTTGTCATTCTTTCCGGGTATTTTTCCGCCACGGAAACCGCTTTTTCCTCTTTAAACCGGATCCGCATCAAAAACCTTGCGGCAGGCGGGAACAAGCGGGCGAAGCTTACTTACGCTCTTTCGGAAAATTACGATGAGCTGCTTTCCACGATTCTCATCGGAAACAACCTGGTAAACATCGCTTCCACCGCCATTGCCACAGTGCTTTTCACTTCCGCTTTGGGGGCAAGCGCCGGACCCACGGTCTCCACCATCGTGATGACTGTGGTGGTGCTGATCTTCGGTGAGATCAGCCCGAAAAGCCTGGCAAAAGAAAACGCCGAGGGCTTTGCCATGATCTCCGCCCCTATGATCCGCATTTTGATCGTGCTCTTAAAGCCAATCAATTTCCTTTTTACGCAGCTGAAAAAGGCTTTGAAAAAGCTGTTCCGAGTCAGCTCCAGCCATTCGGTGACGGACAGCGAGCTGCTGACTATTGTGGAGGAGGCCGAGCAGGAGGGCGGCATTGACGAGGACGAAAGCGCCATGCTTCGCAATGTCATTGAATTTGACGATATAGAGGCCATCGATATCATGACCCCCCGGGTAGATGTGGAAGCCATTTCGAAGGACACGCCCAAGGAAGAGATCGCCCGGCTGTTCCGGGAAACCGGCTACTCCCGGCTTCCGGTTTACGAGGAAAGCATTGACAGCATTATCGGCGTGATCCATGAGAAAAACTTTTACTCTTATGTGTGGGGAACGGACAGCTCCATTGAAAGCATATTAAAGCCCGCGGAATTCATTCCCCCTTCCATGAAGATCTCCGCCCTGTTAAAGCTTTTGCAGCAGAATAAGCTCCACATGGCGGTGATCGTGGATGAATTCGGCGGCACAGAAGGCATTGTTACCTTGGAGGATGTGATCGAAGAGCTGGTGGGCGAAATTTGGGACGAGCACGATACCGTGATCCAAAAAGCCTTCCAAAAGCTGGGGGAAGACACCTATCAGATCCATTGCTCCGCCGATTTGGACGATTTGTTTGATTTTTTCCATATCCAGTGTGAAACCGAAGCCTCCACCATCAACGGCTGGTTCACGGAAAACCTGGACCGCATTCCGGAAACGGGAGATTCCTTTGAGTATGAGGGGCTGCTCTTCACCGTGACAAAAGCGGAGAATAACCGCGCGGAGGAGATCACCGTAAAAGGTCAGCCGCTGCCGGAAGAACAGGACGAAGAAGAAAACTGAACATTTTCATAAGAAAAGCTCCTTTCACGCCTAAAAGGCGTGAAAGGAGCTTTTTCGTTGGATAACCAATAAGCCCGCCGAAAAATCAAACAAGGCGGATCTGCTTTTGCAGCTTTTCCAGGCCCAGCCGCAGAGGATAGTACAGGAAAAGGCACAGCAGAAAATTGAACACGGCATGGTTGCAGTCAAAGTAGAAGCCGCTGGCGATCCAGGAAAGAATGGCGGGAAAGCTCCACATAGGCCAATAGACCAGAGAGCACAGCGTACCGAAAGCCAATCCATACAAGCCGGCAAAAATCGCCCACTGCCAGGTGTGCTTCATCCAGTGGAACAGCCAGGTAAGCAGGGCTAAAAGCGGCCAGATATACAGGTACATGACCCACCAGATCCCAAATCCGTAAAGCAAGCCCTCCAGCAACAGGAACACGCACAGGGCTCCGATCACCCTTCTGCGGAACACCAGGGTGAACAGAATAATGAGAAGCGTAATAAGCTCCACATTGGGCAAAAACGCCACCGCCTCTTTGGAAACAACCAATACCACGCCCATCATGGCCATCAGGCAGAGGTCGAGCAGCCTGACTTTCATCAATAGCCTACCGTGAGGGTAAGCTCATAAACATCGCCGTCCGCGATCTTTACGCCGTCCACGCCGGTATTGACCTGTTCTCCGCCCTTTGTCAGGCACCACCATTCCTGGTTGCCGTCGTCAACGGTTTCGCCATCTACTGTTTTCACGAAAAGGCCGTATTCGCTTTCTTCGCCCTCTACCAGCTTTTCCTGCTCCAGGGCTTCTCTGAGGGTCTCGCCCTCTGCGGCAATGGCGAATTCCTTTTCGCTGCCGTCCTTATGCACGACCTTTACGGTAATATTTTTGGCGGCGGCAGATACAGCGGAACCCTGCTGAGAGGAGGAGTTCGAGTTTCCTGCGCAGCCGGCCAGCATGCTGACAGCCAGAAGCAAGGCCAGCAGCAGTGAAAAAATTCTGATTTCTTTTGTATGTCTCTTCATGTCTTGATCCCTTTCCTTCTGTTGTTTTTGAGCCGAATACAAACTCGGCTTTTTTGAGCTTTCCTGAAAAAGCTTCAACTAAAAAAGGGTGGTCGCCTGAAACGATAATAGTACCAACCGTTCCGCAGTCCGCATCAGGCAGGAACGCAGCGCTTGAAGAGCACAACGGCTTTCAAACGGCTCCTGCGTAAAACGCCAGTTACCCGTGGTATTTTACGCGGCCCTCCAGGCAAGTCTTTCGGCTTAGGCGATGCCCGGCTGCTTCGGCAGCCGGGCGCACGCTGTTTCCCCTTCCCGGCATTTGCCAGTGGGCGGCAAGTTGTAAAAACCGCTTCCTGGTACGGTTTTCACGGCTTGCCATGAAAAAGCGCTGCGCCATCACGGCGACGGGTTCGCCGGGGAATTTCACCCCTGTTCCTGTGTTCAGCTGCGGGATCTTCCGCAGGCACCTGGAGCCCCAACGGGCATTATGATACCCTAACAAAAGAAAAAAGTCAACTGGGTGATCGGATATTTTATTGGGGATGGATACCGAATGATGAAGAAAGGCAAGGGCAATGAATGAGCAATTAGCAATGACGGGTGTTTCCTTTCTGTCATTTTGAGCAATACGCACTGAGTAAAAACAAATTACAGGGGTACATTTGCCGAGTTACAATTCAGCTTTCTCTCTGTAAAGATAAGGTTTTTGCAAAAACGCCGCAAGCTCAAAAGCATTTGCAGCGGCGCGGCGTCAGTGGCCGGAGCTTGATGGTTCGAATCCGCCTCCGTTTACAAGCATAGAAGCCGCCCTTTTGGACGGCTTCTATGCTTGTAATAATGAAGCGTATAGATGTCATGTAAGATATTACTTTTTAATCAATTTCAATTCTATATTTCTTCTGGCGGCAAGCTTTTGAAAAACCTCCACCACGAACAAGCATTGTTCATGAAACGGCATGGAGGCCAATTCGCCATTGGCTTCAATCTGCTCCATTGCTTCTTTCAGCTCTGAAAGCTCTAACAAATTGACCGCCACACAAAAGAAGGTTTTTCTGCGCCCGTCATTGTAATCGGAAAGCAAACGAGAAAGAATCCGCATTTTTTCCTGCTGCTCAAGATTATATTGTTCCATACCTATGCTTTGCGCCTTATCTAAATCCGCTTTTCGGCGTCTATGTGTGATAAAGGAGTCATATTCATCGATGTGTTGATATTTATCGCATGGATATTTTTTGCACTCATAGCAATACTCAACCTTACCATGTTCCAGACTGCACTTCGCGATTTTGCACGATTGATTCCCATTCCCGCAGCCGCCGCAGTAATTGCCCAACAGCATGGGACACAGCCCGCAATTCAAGCCGCAAAGAGAAAATAATTGATTTTCCCGCTGAAATCCTTTCACTATGTCACCTCCCAATGTTGTAAAAACTGACAGAGCGACCCCTTGGCGGCTTGTCAGCTTATCTTGTGGTTCCCGTTCAAAATAGATATTTTCAGCGCGGGCCGCGCGGTAAAACATAGAAAAAACCTAGCAGCGCACGGCTTGCTCACCGCAGGTGTTTGGTTCCAACACAAAACGGATGTTTTCGCTCCCTTTTGAAAAATGATCCAGTATCTATGCAGATTTTAGGCTTTGCAAAACTGTGTGATACAAAAAAGATGTCCTTTGCCCTTGACCGTGAAATATCCTTCGGATATGAAATAATGCCCATCGGGCATTGTGAAATTTTCCGCTTGCGCGGAAAGTGAAATGAAATAAATCCCTTCACGCCGACAGGCATTTCACATGGCGAAGCCATATTTCACGCCCGCAGGGCATTTCACAAATCCCGGCAGGGATTTATTTCGTTGAAAAAAGCACTTGCAGAAGCAAGTGCTTTTTTCTGGTGCGGGTAACAGGATTTGAACCTGCACGGGGGTGCCACCAGAACCTAACTCTGGCGCGTCTGCCAATTCCGCCATACCCGCGGGAAATCAGCCTGTAGGCTGACCTGTTTATTATAATGCACCGGCTGGGAAACTGCAAGAGAAATCTTTTTGCCGCCTTTTTCTTCCCCGGCCGATCGTCTTTTCTTTGCTTTGATGCGCAAAGCATCACTTTTCTAACAGACAAAGGCGCGCAGGTAAACTTGCGCGCCTTTGCTTTGAGAAAACCTACTTTTCGCTTTCCTTCCCTTTGGCCTATGTAGGCAGGCCGAAGCTGATGGAAAGCGCTTGGTTCACCCGGTTCATGGAGCCGGTATCCAAACGGCCCATTTTTTCCTTGAGACGGTGCTTATCTAACGTGCGCACCTGCTCCAGAAGTACTACGGAATCCTTTAAGAGACCGGTGTTTTCCGCGTTTACTTCAATATGAGTAGGCAGGTTCGCCTTATCGTGCTGGCTGGTGATCGCCGCGGCGATCACGGTGGGGCTGAATTTATTGCCCACATCGTTCTGCACGATGAGTACCGGGCGAACGCCGCCCTGCTCTGAGCCCACGACAGGGCTCAGATCCGCATAATAAATATCTCCTCGATGGACTATCACGATTCTGACCTTCCTCTCTCCGGTTCAGGCGATTTACTTTTAGTTTTGCCTGACTTTGGGAGCTTTAATCAAGAAACTGGAAATTTTCAGGGGAGGTTTCCCCTTCCTTCTCAGTTTATAGAGAAAGGCCCTTTTTGGTTCCTGCTGTCCCGCCGAAGCGCTACATCCAGCCGGAGCGGGCGGCCCAAAACCGCAGGAGGGCGATCAGCAGCAAATGGGCGGGATAAAACACATAAAACAGCCATTTCGTCCAGGGTTTGTCTGTTCCCGGCTTTCCGTTATAGCGGGAAATGCACAATAGGGGCAGGAATAGTCCCAGATTGATGCCGCTATAGAGAACATAGGAAAGAAAATCAGGAAGGGAATACGGCCAGTGACCCGTGGTGAAAAGCTCGCTGAGAGGCTGAGTCAAAAAACGCAGCACTCCGCTGCCGAACAGCACGATGAGGAGATAACCGAGCTTTTGACCGGGAAGATCCTCATAAAAGAAATCGAAGGTGAGGATCATGACAAAGCCGATCCCGCCCCAATCTCCCGGCAGGCTGAGCACCAGCAGCAGCGCAAGCAGAAGCACCTTCGGCGCCGGCTTTTCCACTGTGTGGCGGACATGGAGCCCCAAAACGCTCAGAAAGATGGTGTGGATCACACCGAAGCTTCCAAAATTCAGGGCGGAAAAATTTCCCTGGGCGCTGAACAGGACAAAGGGCACATAGCTGACCGCCGCAAAAAGGAACAGCCGAAGGAGATACCGCTTCAAATCCCTTGTATGGCGGTATCCCTGCGCCGCGCAGAAAAACATCAAGGGGCCGGTAAGCCTGCCGAAAAAACGCAGCACAAAATAGGACACCGTTCCGGCGGACAGGAAAGCAAAGGCCAGGTGGTCCATCAGCATGGCAACAATGGCGATCAGCTTCAGCTGAAAGGCGCCGAGGCCCTCCTTTTTCAGGCTGTGCTCCACGCTGTTTTCCCTTCTTTCTGATACCGTTTCTTTAGCTTCGAGGACTCGGGGAAGCTATCTTCCGCTTTTAAAGCTTTCCAGGTCGATCGCCTTGCCGCCGTTCAAGCGGGATTCCTCCGCCGCCAATGCGATGAAATGGCTCTCCATGGAGTTTTCCAGGGTAGTGGTACGCTCGGTGGCTTCTCTGCCGTTTAAGAGCATATCCAGGAAATCGGCAACGATGCCGCTGTCTCCGCCGCCATGGCCCTTCAGGTCAGACGCCAAAGCACCTACATCGATCACTTCCTCCGGCTTGCCGAACTCCCGGATATGGATCACGTTGGAGATCATATCCGCTTCGATCTCTCCCTTTGTTCCCATGGCCTTAAAATAGCGGTAGCAGCTTTCGGTAAAGGCGCACATGGTAAAGCTGATGGTGGAGCCATCCTCCATGAGAAGATTGGTCTGCTGGTGGTCTACCACATCGTTGTCGCAATGGTAGACGCAGCGTCCGTAAGGACCGTTTTTCAACGCTTCATAGGTGCTTTCCACTGTGTTTTCCACGCTGAGAACAGAAGTGATCCAGTTATCGTTATGGGTAGCTCTTCCTGTTTTCGGGCTGGTGATGTAGATTTTTTCCGCATCGAACACACAATTTTCTTTTGCCTTGCAGCCCCCCAGGCAATAGGGCGTGGCCCCTTCGGGAGCGCACTCCTTTTTAAACAGCTGGGTGCCGCCAAAAGAGGAAACCGTTTTGCACTTTTTTCCCAGAAGCCAAGTGAGAATATCCATGTCATGGCAGGATTTTTGCAGGATCATGGGGCTGGTCTCCTTGGAGTTCCGCCAGTTGCCCCGCACAAAGGAATGGGCCTGGTGCCAGTAGCCCACGTTCTCATTGGCGCAGATGGAGACCACATCGCCGATGCGCCCGCCGGAGATCAGATCCTTCAGGGTGTTATAGAAGGTGGTATAGCGCAGCACATGGCAGACAATGATCTTGCCGGGGCAGTTCTTTGCCACCTCCAGAATTTCCCGGCATTTGGAAAGCTCCGGAGAAATGGGCTTTTCCATCATGATATGATAGCCCTTTTTCAGCGCGGGGATGGCATGGCCCACATGCTGGCGGTCCATGGTGGAGACCACCATCACATCGGCCAGTTTTTCGTGCTCCAGCATTTCCTCGCCGGAAAGAAAGCAGTTCTCTTCCGGAATATCGTACAGCTCTTTGGCCTTTTGTACCTTAGCGGGGTTCAGATCCGCCACGGCGACGACCTTCATTTTATCGGGAAACAGGTTCTGCATGGAAGCGTACGTGCTGCCTCTGTCCCCAAAACCGCAGATGGCAAATGTAATCGGTGCTTTCATTGTGTTAAATTTCCTTTCCTGCTTATTATTTTTTTTATCCTTCCAGCGCATCCTGTTCCTCTCCCAGGAAATGCAGAAAAGCAAGCTTATAGTCCTTCAGGTGCTCTATGAGAGAAGGTGGAAAAGCGCCTTCCTTTATCATTTGTACAAATTCTGGAAAGCTCACCCACCTGGCATCACAGGTTTCGCCCTTTTGCAGCACAACATCCTTAAGGTCCACCTCCAGATGGACTCCGTAATCCCGGCCAAGATAAGGCCAGGCACAGGAAGCGCCCAGCAGGGTAAGCTGCTCTTTTGTCACGGAAATACCCGTTTCCTCCCTGAGCTCCCGGAGCACGGCGTGCTCCGGCGTTTCTCCGGCCTGCACGTGTCCGGCGGGGTTTTCCCACATACCGGGGGCGTAGCTCTTTTCCATGCTGCGCTTTGTCAGAAATATTTTGCCCCGGCTGTCTTGAAGCCATATCCCCACGGCGAGGCGGTATTCCCCCTCTCCCATAGGTGTGCTTTTCTCCACGATTTTTCCCGTGACATTTCCGCTTTGATCGTAAACGTCGATTTTTTCTTCCATACGTTCCTCTTACTCACTAACGACTGCTCTTTTCTCTTCCCAGCAAAGGGCGATCATCCTGCCGCCCCGGCCTCCAGCGCCCGTTTGCCGATATCCTTTCGGTACATGGCGCCCTCAAAGGCGATCGTTTCCACGGCGGCATAGGCGTTTTGCAGGGCTTTTTCCAGGCTCTCTCCCTTTGCGGTCACACCCAGCACGCGGCCGCCGCTGGTGGTAAATTTCCCGTTTTCCAGCTTTGTTCCGGCATGGTACACCGTGGCGTCCGCCGCCTGCCCGTTTTCCGTGAGGCCGTGGATCTCAATGCCCTTCGGATAGCTGCCGGGATAGCCGCCGCTTGCCATGACCACACAGGCGCAGGGCTCCGGTGACCACTGAAGGTCCAGCTCTGACAGGCGTTCCTCCCGGACAGCGGTGATGATCTCCACGAGATCTGTTTGAAGCCGGGGCAGCACCACCTGGGTCTCCGGGTCGCCGAAGCGGGAATTGTATTCGATGACCTTGGGGCCGTCGGGGGTGAGCATCAGGCCGAAATAGAGACAACCCTTAAATTTTCTGCCTTCCGCGTTCATGGCGTTCATGGTGGGCAGGAAGATCTTCTCCATGCACTCTTTGGCCACTTCCTCTGTGTAATACGGGTTCGGGCTGACGGTGCCCATGCCGCCGGTATTGGGGCCCTTATCCCCATCGCAGGCCCGCTTGTGATCCATGGAGGAAACCATGGGACACATGGCTTTTCCATCGGTAAAAGCCAGCACGGAAACCTCGGGGCCGGTAAGGAATTCCTCTACCACCACTTCAGAACCGGAAGCGCCGAAGATCTTATCCTCCATAATGGTGCGGAGGGCGTCCCGGGCCTCTTCCCTGTTCCCGGCAATGATGACTCCCTTGCCCAAAGCAAGGCCGTCCGCCTTGATGACCACGGGGTATTTCCCCAGGCCTTCTATGTATTCCATTGCCTTTTCAGGAGCGCTGAACACCTCGTATTCCGCCGTGGGAATCCCGTATTTCTTCATGAGGTTTTTGGAAAACACCTTGCTGGCTTCGATCTGGGCAGCCGCGGCACAGGGGCCGAAGCAGGGAATTCCGGCGGCCTCCAGATGATCTACCATGCCGGCGGCAAGGGGATCGTCCGGAGCCACGAACACAAAGTCGATCTGCTCCTTTTTCACCAAAGCGAGCATTCCCTCTTTGTCCATGGCGTTCACAGGGACACATTCCGCATCGCAGGATATCCCGCCGTTGCCGGGAGCGCAGTAGAGCTTTTCCACCCTGGGGCTTTCCTTCAATTTTCGGACAATGGCGTGTTCCCGTCCACCGCTGCCGATCACTAAAATTTTCATAGTCTTCCTCCTGCCCTTCCTGTCTAACGACTAACAACTAACAACTAACGACTAATGATGGAACAGCCTAATCCCGGTAAATGCCATAGCGATATTGTACTTATCGCAGGTGGCGATCACGTTATCGTCCCGAATGGAGCCGCCGGGCTGGGCGATAAATTCCACGCCGCTCTTATGGGCCCGCTCGATGTTGTCGCCAAAGGGGAAAAACGCGTCACTTCCCAGGGCCACGCCGCTCATGGTATCGAGCCAGGCACGGCGCTCTTCCCGGGTGAAAATCTCCGGCTTCTCGGTGAAGAAATTCTCCCACTGGCCGTCCGCAAGCACGTCCATGCACTCGTCGGAAATGTACACGTCGATGGTATTGTCCCGGTCGGGGCGGCGGATATCCTTCTTAAAGGGCAGGTTCAAGACCTTGGGGCACTGGCGCAGATACCAGTTATCCGCCTTATTGCCCGCAAGGCGGGTGCAGTGCACGCGGCTCTGCTGGCCGGCGCCCACGCCGATGGCCTGCCCGTTTTTCACGTAGCAGACGGAATTGGACTGGGTGTACTTCAGGGTGATGAGGGACACGATCAGATCCCGCTTTGCTTCCTCGGTGAGGTTCTTGTTTTTCGTGGGAAGCTCCTTCAGAAGCTCACTATCAATTTTCAACTCGTTTCTGCCCTGCTCAAAGGTGATGCCGAACACATCCTTGTGCTCGATGGGCGCGGGGACGTAATCCGGGTCGATCTGCACCACGTTGTAATTGCCCTTGCGCTTGGTTTTGAGGATCTCCAAGGCTTCCTCCGTATAGCCGGGGGCGATCACGCCGTCGGAGACCTCACGGGCCAGCAGCGTGGCTGTCTCCTTATCGCAAATATCGGAAAGGGCCGCCCAATCGCCGTAAGAGGACATGCGGTCAGCGCCGCGGGCCGCCGCATAGGCGGAGGCAATGGGAGAAAGGGTGAGATCGTCCACAAAATAGATCTTCTTCAGGGTATCGGAAAGGGGCGTATACACCGCCGCGCCCGCCGGGCTCACATGCTTAAAGGAAGCCGCCGCGGGCAGGCCGGTAGCCGCCTTCAGCTCTTTGACCAGCTGCCAGGAATTGAAGGCATCCAGAAAATTGATATAGCCGGGCTTGCCGTTTAGCACGGTAACGGGCAGTGCTGAGCCATCCTTCATAAAGATCCTGGAGGGCTTCTGGTTGGGGTTGCAGCCGTACTTCAATGCCAGTTCGTTCATGTTCGTTGCTCCTTGGTTTCTAAAGTTATTGGTTGCTGTGATCAGAGAAGGGCAAGGACCTCCCGCCCTAATGTATCACTTATCCGTTCTTATTGACGATCCGGGTTTCGGTTTTTCCGGTGGCAAGCTCGATGTACCGCACAAACAGGGAAACCTTGTTGTCTTCATTGAGGGCGTTCCATGTTTCCCTGGTGAAGGTATCGATATCGCCGGAAAGCTGTACCGGGGTGGGCTCGCCTTCAAAGGAGGGCACCGGGTCGCCGTCGCCCTGATAGGTGTGGATAAAGTGGCCGAGACCCGGCTTTGCCTCATATTCAAAGAACTGGCGCTGGGCATAGTTTTCATCTCCATCGGTGCTTTTCAAAATGGAGAGCTTATAGGAATACTCCCCTTTTCCGTATTCCAAAATGCCGGAAATACGGGGAGTGAGGATCGGTGGGTCAGGCTCAAAGGTGCGGGTGCGCAGCGCCTCTTCAAAGGTTTTTCCCGCCTGCAAAAACTCGTAAACGGTATCGGTCTGGTCGCCGTTGGTGACGATCATGCCGTCCTTACACATACGCACCGGAAAATAGATCACAAGAGAGGGATCGGACAGCAGGGCCGGGTCAAAGGCCTTGGTGCGCAGGTTCTCCCCCTCCGCTTCAAACACCCGGTTGCGGCTGTTCACACTGCGGCCCATGATAAAATAGGCCGTCACGGCATAGCGCCCATCCTCACTTTTTCCGATCATGATCCCCCTGCCCGGATAAGAATTTCCCCGCAGGTCTTCTAAAAAACTGACAGCTTTCACAGCAAGCTCTCCCTTCCGTTTTATGCTTTCTCCTGAATATGAACGATCCCGTTTTCCACCCGAAGCCTTCCCTCGCAGAACAGGGAAACTGCCTCGGGCAAAAGATGCCATTCGGCCTCCTCCATCACCCGTTTTTGCAGTATTTCCGGGGTATCCCCTTCCTTTACCTCCACCGCCTTTTGCAGGACAATGGGGCCGCCATCGCAGACCTCATTGACAAAATGCACGGTAGCCCCCGTGACCTTTACGCCCCGCTCCAGAACGGCCTCATGAACATGCAGGCCGTAATAGCCCTTGCCGCCAAAGGCGGGCAGCAGCGCCGGGTGGACGTTTAAAATGCGATTCTCGAACGCGCGGACGAAGTTTTCTCCGGTAATGGTGAGAAAACCGGCCAAAACCACCAGCTCTACCTTTCGCTCCCGCAGAGCATCGATCAGGGCTTCGCTGTAGGCGTTCACATCGGGATAGTCCTTCCGGCACAGAATGATCGCTTCTATTCCGGCTTTTTTCGCCCGCTCCAATGCAAAGGCGTCCGCCTTGCTTGCGATCACCACCCGGAGCGTGCCGTTTTTGATTTTCCCGGCATTCTGGGCATCGATGAGCTTTTGCAGGTTGGTGCCGCCGCCCGACACCAGCACGCCGATGTTCAGCACAGCACGACCCCCTCTTCACCGGAGACGACCTCGCCGATGACAACGGCCTTTTCCCCCGCGCCTTCTATGGCGGCGATGGCTGCCTGAGCGGTTTCCCTGGATACCGCCATGCACAGGCCGACGCCCATGTTAAAGGTGTTGTACATATCGTGCTCCGGGATATTTCCGACCTTTTGCATCAGCGGGAAAATGGGAAGCACGGGCACGGCCGCCTTTTCTACCTTTGCTGTCAAACCCGGCCGCAGCATCCGGGGAATGTTCTCATAGAAGCCGCCGCCGGTAATATGGGAAACGGCCTTTACATCCGCGCTTTCCGTGGCGGCCAGAGCGGCCTTCACATAGATGCGGGTGGGCGTGAGCAAGGTCTCGCCCAGGGTGCCGCCCAGTTCTTCATAATACTTGCCGATATTGCTTTCATCCAGGCCGAAAACCTTCCGCACCAGGGAAAAGCCGTTGGAATGGACGCCGGAGGAGCACACGCCCAAAAGCACATCTCCCGCCTGAAGCTTAGAGCCGTCAATGACCTTGGGCTTGTCCACCAGGCCGACGGTAAAGCCCGCCAGGTCGTAATCCTCCTCCGGCATCATGCCGGGGTGTTCGGCGGTTTCCCCGCCGATCAGGGCGCAGCCGGCCTGCACACAGCCCTCCGCTACCCCCGCCACGATCTGCGCGATCTTTTCCGGGATATTTTTTCCGCAGGCGATATAATCCAGGAAGAACAGAGGCTTTGCCCCGCAGCAGACCACATCGTTTACGCACATGGCCACCGCGTCGATCCCGATGGTATCGTGCTTGTCCAGCAGCATGGCCACCTTCAGCTTTGTGCCCACGCCGTCTGTGCCGGAAACCAGGATCGGCTCCGCCATTCCGGAAACCTCCGGGGCGAACAGGCCGCCGAAGCCGCCGATGCCGGAAACCACACCGGGGATCATGGTGCGCTTTACATGCTCTTTCATCAATTCCACAGATTTGTACCCGGCGGTCACATCCACGCCCGCCGCCTTGTAACTATCGCTGTAGCTTTTCATTGCAGCAGCTCCTTTTCACAATGATTCTAAAAACAGGAAGGCAGCACCGGGGAGAATCCCCAGTGTTGCCTAAAGCCAGACGGCGCAAATATGAGCCCGGTTTTGCCGGGCGTATTTTTGCCCGCCCGTCGTTAAAATGCTCGTGAATCCGAAAGGATCCACTCCGCTTTCGCCTAGGTCGGACTAAAATCCACCACGGCAAAACTTCTTCGAACTGAAAACGGACAAAATATTGTCCGTTTTCAGCGGGTTCATATCCGCGCCGTCTGGCTAAAGCTTAGATCGCCCAGTTTCCATTTTTGAAGATCTGTACCTTCTTGCCGTCTCTGGTGTATCCAGTGATGTTCAGCTCCTTGGAGCCCACCATAAAGTCCACATGGATGATGGAATCGTTCACACCCATTTCCTTGAGCTCTTCATCGGTTTTGCCCTCAAAGCCCTCGATCGTCTCGTTGAAGCCCGCGCCCAAGGCCACGTGGCAGGCGGCGTTTTCATCGAAGAGGGTGTTATAGAACAGAATACCGGAATTGGAAATGGGGGAATCATCCGGCACCAGGGCAAGCTCGCCCAGCATGCAGGCGCCCTCGTCCATTTTGATCATATGCTCCAAAAGCTCCTGACCCTTCTCGGCCTTTACGGAAACCGCCTTGCCGTCTTTAAAGGTGACGGAGAATTTATCGATCAGGTTGCCCTGATAGGAAAGAGGCAGAGTAGCCGCCAGCGTCCCCTCGCATTTGCCCTTCATGGGAGAAATGAAAACCTCTTCCGTGGGCATATTGGGATTGTAGAAAATGCCGTTGGGCAGGGTATCTCCACCACCATGCCAGCGGGCCTCCGGAATCAGCCAGCACTTGAAATCCGTGCCGCTCTTGCTTTCATAGTGGAGATACTCCAGATTCAGGGAATTGAGCTTTTTGCACTTTTCGGCCAGCGTCTTGTTGTGCTTTTCCCACTCGGCAACGGGGTCGTTCTCCGCCGTGATGCGTACCGTCTGTAAAATGGCGTTCCACAGCTTTTCCACCGCCACGCTGGCACGGTCCTCCGGGAACACCTTTTTCGCCCACTTTTTGGAGGGAACGGCCACGATGGTCCACTGATGCTTGTTGTCCATCTTCTTGCGGAAGGGCTTCATGATCGTTCCCCGGGCGGCGCTGGACTTTTGCAGCTTTGCGATGTTTACGCCCTTGAGCCCGTCGGGATCGGAGGAATCGATATGGATCAATGCGGGCAGAGTGTCCACCATGTACTGCATCTTCGCCTTTTCCCATTCCTCTACACGGGAAAGCTGGGTCAGGGTCTCATGGCGGTAATGAAGCTTTGTCACCGCCTGGTCGCCCCAGTTCATCATGACCCATTTTGCCCCGGCGCGGTACGCTTCTTCCGCCACCATTTCGGCAAATTCGTGCTGATCCACCTGGGCGGCGATCACGCAGCCCTGGCCCTTCTGCAGGTTTACCCCGCTCCGGACGGCCAGCCTGGCGTACTTTCTCATGATCGACTTTTTCATGCTGTTCTCTCCCTTTTTATTCTATTTCTTTTAGTTTTTCCTGTAATGCCTGATCCTTTTTCGCCACGCCTTCCCGCATTTCCCGTTTCATGGCGGAAAGCTTTTCCTGAAGCCCCTGGTCGGAAAGGGCCAGCATCTGCGCCGCCAAAATAGCCGCGTTATCCGCACCGTCAATGGCAACGGTGGCAACGGGAATTCCCGAAGGCATCTGTACCGTGGCAAGCAGGGCGTCCAGGCCATCCAGGGTAGAGGATTTCACCGGAATGCCAATGACCGGCAGCGTGGTATGGGCCGCCAGCACCCCCGCCAGGTGGGCCGCCTTTCCCGCGGCGCAAATGATCACGCCAAAGCCGTTTTCGGGAGCGTTTTTGGAAAACTCCGCCGCCTCCTCCGGGGTGCGGTGGGCGCTCATCACATGGGCCTCAAAGGGGATCTCCAGCGCCTTCAGCCGTTTGATTGCCGGGGTCACCACCGGCAGGTCGCTGTCGCTGCCCATGATCACAGCAACTTTTTTCTCACTCATTGTAAAGCTCCACTTCCTTTTCCTTGAGCTTCCGCGTTTCTTTCGCAGAACAGAAACGCTACCAGGCCCAATTTGTAGTTTCTTCAAACTTCACATAAACGTGCTTTGCCCCCAAAGCCTCCTGAAACAGCTGTACAGCAGCTTCTCCGAATTTCTGAAAAGCGCTTTCGGGGGCTGTGCCGTAAATGGATACATTTGCCATAACGATGGGGCCGTCCTCACTGCCGCCGAACCACATGCGGCTGCCGGCTGCGATCTGTACCATCAGGGAGCTTTCCGATTTGCCGGGGATCAGGGAAATCGCTTTTCCCAGCCCGGCCTTCAACTTGGTTTCCTGCTCGGCCGTGACCGGGCAGCTAACCCTCACATCTACAAAAGGCATATTGCATCTTCCCTTTCCGCGCCTGATTTTTCTATCCGAACAAGGTTCAGTATACAATGAATCCGGAAAAAGCGCAAGGCACTTCCCGGCAGTATTGCCCTAAAAAACGAGCTTTAGCTCCGCTTCCGGGAGCGAATAGCCCAGGCGTGTATCTCCGTGAGGGTTTACACGCACCAGAGAGAAGCCGAACCGCTCCAGCAGCCGTGCGGATCTCACGTTTCCTTCATAGTGGCAGCCCCAAACAGCCGGGCAGTGCAGCTCTTCCCTGGCATGGCGCAGAACGGCCTCCAAGGCCTCACCCGCATAGCCATACCCCTGAAAAGCCTCGTCCAGCCAAAAGCCCACCTCCGGTTCCCTGTCGCTTTCCGAGCAGGCGTCTTCTCCAAAACGCAGGCCGATGCTTCCGATGATCTCTCCGCTTTCCTTCAGCACAAGCTTATAGTCCTCTTTTGAGCTGTAATCCTCACGCAAGGCCCGAAGGGCCTCTTCCTCACTGGCCATGGCGGGACAGCCCGCGGCCGGCAGGATACGGGGGTTTTTCGTGATCCGGAAAAAAGCAGGAGCATCTTCTGCTTCCCAATTTTTCAAATACAGTCTTTTTGTTTCCAGCACGAGGCTCCCCCTTTTTTTCGATTTTTTGCCGCTTCATCATCCCCACGGCCCGACCTGCTTTCAACTGGTTCAAATTCAGCCGTCCGGCTATCAGTATACAATGAAACCAAAGAAAGAGCAAGGCCTCTTACCGGGGTAAGAGACCTTGCCAAAAGAGAATTTTCGAGGAAATTCTTTCCTGTTTTTGTGCGTTTTATTTCTGGGGCTTTTCTCCGTCGCTTATCAGCTCCTTCAGAGAAACCGCAAGCCCTGCCAGGCCCTGGATATTGGAGGGAACGATGATCTTGGTCGCCTTGCCGTCCGCCGCTTTCTCAAAGGCCTCCAGGCTCTTTAGGGCGATGACCTGCTCGCCGGGGTTCGCCTCATTCATCAGCTTGATTGCTTCCGCTCTGGCACGCTGCACGGTAAGCACAGCCTCCGCCTCGCCCTGGGCCTCCCGGATCTTCGTTTCCTTCACGGCCTCCGCGCGAAGCACGGCAGATTCCTTCTGGCCCTCGGCAATCAGGATGGCGCTGCGCTTTTCGCCCTCGGCGTCCAGGATCTTTGCCCGGCGCTCCCGTTCCGCCTTCATCTGCTTTTCCATGGAATCCTGGATCTCGGCGGGAGGAATGATGTTTTTCAGTTCTACGCGGTTTACCTTGATGCCCCAGGGATCGGTGGCCTCATCCAGGATCACCCGGATCTTGGAGTTGATCACATCGCGGCTTGTCAGGGTATGATCCAGCTCCATTTCGCCGATGATATTCCGCAGCGTGGTGGCGCTGAGGTTTTCAATGGCGGAAATGGGACTTTCCACGCCGTAAGCGTACAGCTTGGGATCGGTGATCTGGAAATAGACCACGGTATCGATCTGCATGGTCACGTTATCCTTTGTGATAACAGGCTGGGGCGGGAAATCGATGACCTGCTCCTTCAGGCTCACCTTTCTGGCAATGCGGTCCAAAAAGGGGATCTTGATGTGCAGGCCGGTTCCCCATGCGGCATGAAACGCGCCCAGGCGCTCCACTACAAAGGCATGGGCCTGGGGAACGATCTTGATATTGGCGATGATCACCGCCAGTACAAAAACAACCAGCACCGCTGCTATAAAAATTCCAGCAAAAGCTTCCAATCCGGGCATAACGATTCTCCTCTCTTTTCTCCGCGCTTTTTTAGCGCGTGTGCTCCCAGCGCACGATCAGCTTTACCCCTTCGATGCGCTCTACCGTAACGGTTTCTCCCTTGGGGATCACCGTGCCTTCCTCTCCGGAGCGGGCGGCCCAGCTATTCCCCCGCACCGTGACTCTGCCGGTTCCCAGCAGGTCGTTGATATCCTCCGTGACCAAAGCGCTGCGCCCCAGCACCATATCGGCGTTGGTGCTCTCAGCCTTTTCCTTCTGGAATTTTTTTGCCAGAGGACGGGTGGCCAGCAGGGCCAACGTGGAAACCACCAAAAACAGCAAGACCTGCAGCCATACCGGGCCGTCCAAAAGACTTACGATCAGCGCCGCCAGGCCGCCGGGGACAAACCAAATGGACACCAGCGCAGGCACGGCAGCCTCCACCACAGCGGCCAGGATCGTCACGCCCAGCCAGATATACTGCATCATCATCTCCATTCCCCCTTCTGCGCTCTGCCGAAAAAGGGCGATATCTTTTTCCGGCACTAAGCATTTTATCTAACAATCAGTATACTGTATGGAACAGAAAAAAGCAATATGACTTTTCTGGAAAACCTGCTTTACAGCAGGGGGCTTTCCGCTTCTTTTCCGGAAGCAAAGGGGCCCGGCAGCGGAGCATTCTCCCGGTTGGCGCCGAAGTAATCGCCGGTAAAGCAAATGGCGGAGCCATCGGGATTTTCAAATTTCTGCTCCGGCTCAAAGGCCATTCCCAAAAGCTCTGTGGTCACAAGGGCGGTGGAAAGTGCCGGCAGGTGCTCATACAGATCTGTTTCCAGGGTGTACACGCCGTTTTCCTCCTTCAGACGCAGAGTAACGGTATCGCTTGCCACCGCGTGGTTCTTTTCCTTCGCGCAGGGCCTTGCGCCGTTAAAGAACACGTTGCCGCCGGTCCAGACAGGCAGATGCATATAGTAGCGGTCGCTGGAGGCGGAGCCCATGCCGCAGTAGCCCTCAAATTCCCTATCCCACTCCTCAAAGGTGGGATAGCCGTCATAGGGGAAGGTACCGGTTTTCATGTTGCAGTCGTCCCAGGGATTTTTCTCCTTCTCCATGGCCTCCATGGCCGCCCAGAGAGCGGGATGTACCTGCTGCTGCACAAAAATATTGTTATAGAACCGCATATCCCCGTGGAGGAAGGTCATAAAGCCTGCCACCTCCGTGCGGTGAGGGATATGATAGGGCGTATATCTGGGGCAGGCCATCGTTTTCGCGCCGTTATCCGTACCGATGCCCACAGAGACCAGGCTGCCCGCAATGAGATTGTGCACCACGGCCACCCCCTGGCAGGGCAGCTTCAAGGAACGGGCGGAAAGCAGCAGATTGTTGTCAATGAGGGTGGGGCCGTGGGAGACCTCCACGAAAATATCCTCCCCCATGCCCTGGAACACACCGGCGTCAGGCTCAGTGAGATCGGGCTTCAAATTCGGCAGGGTATTGTCATGGAACAGGTTTTGGGTCACCCGCGTACCCTGGGCCTGCCAATCCAGCCAAAGACCCCGGGTGCAGTGGTGGATATGGTTCCGGCGGAAGACCACATCGATAGCGGCGTGCATTTTGATCCCGCCGATCTCCGCCCCGGCCAGGTTCTGCTTATTGTTGATGTGGTGGATATGGTTGTCTTCAATGACGGAAAAGACGCCGCCCAGGTGGCCCACGATGCCGGTCTGGCCGCAATCGTGAATATTGCAGCGGCGAACGATGTGAGAGCCGATGGTTTCTTTCGTCCAGCCCTCGGTCTGGGCCTGGCAGATACATTCCCGCTCGGTCTGGGTGCCGTCCTTATACTTCCAGTGAAGCCACTTGTTGTCGTTTCCCTCCTGCCGGTATTTCCCCAGAGAAATGCCGGAGCATTTGGATTCGCTGATCTCGCAGTCCTCGATGATCCACCCCTTCGCCCAATGCGGGCCTACCATGCCCTCCTGATACGCAGTGGGCGGCGCCCACTGCGTAGCGGCCTGCCGGATGGCAAACCCGGAAAGGGTGATGTAGTTTTTCCCGGTCTCCGCAGGATAAAAGCAGTTTTCGCGCACGCTGATCTCCACGTTTTCCCGGTTGGGGTCCGCGCCGTGGAAATTGGCGTAGAGCACCGTGCTGTCCCCCTCCTGCTCCGTATACCAGCGATACAGCGAGAACTCCGGGTCCCAGGAGGCGGCGTGGATCTCCGGGTGAAGCACGCCCTCCAGCGTTTCCGCCTCATAGAGAGATTTTCCGTTCAGATACACCTCGCCGGTGTGGAAGGGCTTTTCCGGGATATACCAATCCCCCTCCAGCAGGGTGGTGTAGGGGTTGTAGCCGCCGAACAGGGAATTGGGGATCCAGACGGCCCAAACCTCCCCTTCGAAGGGCTTCCAGCTTTTTACCTGCTCCGCTCCGGTGATCACGGCCTTTCCCGGCTCCAAAGAGCGGTAGACGATCCGGTGTGCCTCGTCCGTTCCGCCGTTTTTGGGGTTGACCCATTCCCGGTAAACGCCGGGCGCTACCAGCACCTCGTCCTCCGCTTTGGCCGCCTCCGCCGCCTGGGAAATGGTACAAAAGGGAGCCTCCTTTGTTCCTTTTCCGTTTGGAAGCGCATTTTGGTTTACATAAATTTCCACAGCTTACAACTCCGTTTCTTTCCTGAAAAATTTGTGATATACTGGATCTCGGATGCACGGCAAAAAAGCAAAAGCGCCGCAAACACCGGAATACAGCTTCATTATAAAACGCTTTGCCTGCCGGGGCAAGGCTTATCCTGAAACTTTACGGAGGATTTTTTATGATTTACCATACGGTACTCCCCGGAATTTTCCTTTCCCGCCCCAACCGCTTTATTGCCCATGTAACAATAGAGGGAGAACTCTGCGTCTGCCATGTCAAAAATACCGGGCGCTGCCGGGAGCTGCTGGTTCCGGGGGCGGAGGTCTATGTGGAAAAAAGTGAAAACCCCGCCAGAAAGACTCTTTACGATCTCATCGCCGTGAAAAAAGGCGGCCTTCTCATAAACATGGACAGTCAGGCCCCCAACAAGGCGGCGGGAGAAGCCCTTCCCCGTCTGCTTCCGGGACTGACTTTACTGCGGGCGGAGACGGTTTTCGGCAATTCCCGGTTCGATTTTTATGCCGAAACGGACCAAAACGAAAAATGGTTTCTCGAGGTAAAAGGCGTTACCCTGGAGGAAAACGGTGTGGCCCGGTTCCCAGACGCGCCTACACAACGGGGCGCGAAGCACCTCAAAGAGCTTTGCCGCTGCGTGGAGGAAGGCTACCGGGCCTGCGTGCTGTTCGTCATTCAGATGAAGGGGATCCGGTATTTCACGCCAAACACGGCTACCGATCCGGAATTCGCAAAATCCCTTCGCTTCGCTGCGGAACACGGCGTGCAGGTCCTTGCCTACGACTGCCTGGTCACGCCGGATTCCATGGTTCTGGACAAGCCGGTGGAAATCAGGTATTAGGGCGTGTTCGCACAAACGCCGGAAAGCGCAGAATGAGAAAGGCCTTTCCGGCAGTCTGAGGAAGTACAAAAAAAGCCGGGCAGAGAACAGCTTCCTTCTCTGCCCGGCCTTTTTTATTGTAAAGCGAAAATCAAGACGGTTCGCCGGGAAAAAGTGTTTCCGGTTCTTCCCTTTTGCCTACCGATCTGCCGCTTCCTCACAGGCCTTCAGTAAAAGCCCGCGAGTCGCTTCAAAAACCTCCGCCGAGGTATTGTACTCCCGGAAGCTGGTACAAAGGCGGCGCACCAGGCTCTTCGCCTGTTCGGGGGCTTTTTGCTCCAGCCGGCGCAGAAGCTCAAAATCTTCCGCGCCGCCGCGCTGCGCTTCATAGCGCATGCTGGGCCATGGCCCGTTCTTGCCGGGATAGACGATATTGGAATCTCCCGCCGGGAATTTTTTTCCGCTTGGCGGGTCGTCGCAGCAGGCAGAATTCCAGAGGTCCTTCCCCGCGTGGTAATTGAAGCCCCAATGCAGGAATCCGGTAAAATTGTAGAAAAATCCCATCCAAAAAACCTCTCTGCACTGCACCAGCGGAAGGTCCATGCTCCGGTTCATCGTAGGCCCCGCCGGGAAAGCGCAGGTGTAAAACCAAAGCGTTTTTCCCTTTGCCCGCAGGCTCTCATAGGCTTCCCGTTTCTCCTCGTAGCGCACCTGCTTTGGAACCCAAATATCCAGGGAATCTCCCAATTCCGGTGTTTCCACGGCCTCCAGAAAGGGAACGCCCGGCAGACATTTTCTGGCTAGCGCGGCAAGCTCGCGGTAAGCGGCGGCGCTAAAAGGCTGCGGCTCATCGGCAAGAGACTGCATGACGCGGCCCTCCCAGCCTTTTTCTTTCAGGATGCTCCGCCATGCGGAAAAATACGCTTCTACCTGGGCCCGGCCCGCTTCTTCCACAGGAGACAAAGCTTCCTCCCAAGCCAGCGCATAACCAAAAGGCGGCTTATCCCTGCGCTTGGCGATCTGGCAGCCGCAGACCTTTTGAATTCCTTCCTCAAAGGCGATCTCCGCCGCTTTCACCGCCCGGGAAAAATCAAAACTGAAGCTGCCATTCGTCCCGCCTTTCATCTCTCCTGCAGGAAGCATGACGGCGGTGCAGCGCAGCTCCCGCTGGGCGCGAACATAACGGCGGAAGGTCTCCCAATACTCCTCGGTATCCGGCTGAGCCTTTTCCTGCAGGATCAGGTTCTGATAATTAAAAAAATGGATCCAGGACAGCTTTGCCTCCGGCAGCTCCGGAACAACGGCGGAAAACACCCTGAGGGAAACCGGAACGGAAAGCTCCTCTTCTCCGGCAAAAACCGAGAGAGTTCCCCGATACTTTCCGGCAGGCAGCTCCGGCGGGGCAGTCAAACGGAAATACAGGGCAAGCCGCCTCCCCTGAAGAGCTTCGGTAAGAGGGCGCAAGCAGTCGTATACCCGAAACGGCGCTTTTCTTGTGACGAATTCCTTGCAGCTCTCGTAATCCAAGGTGGTATAAAAATCCGCGGCGGTATTTTCATCCACACCGATATCGATCAGCTCAAAGCTTTCCAAAATCGGATGATCTCCTTCCCTTTCCCACTCCATGGAAACCCTGAGTTCCGTTTTTTCCGAAAGCACTTCGCCGAGCAGCTGAAATCCGCTATGGCCGTTTCGCGGGCAGCTCAATTCCACATTCCGGCGGTCTGTGAGGGCTGTATCCGGATAGGTCCATTCCAAATCGGAAAAGACAGAAAATTTCATAAGCCTTATCTTCTCTCAAAAAATCAAACTGCATCAGAAAGAGCGTGGGGGAAAATTCCCCCACGCCCCGCCTGATAGAAGGATCTCAAACAGCAAACTTATTGATTTCTGGGCCAGGCAAATTCTACGCCCATTTTTTCTTTGTTCTTCTGGAATCTCTCGTTGCGGTACTCATCCAGCTCCTTCATTCCCATTTGATCCATCTGGGCAATGGCGTCGTTGTAAAGCTTTTCAGCCTCTTCCGCAGAAGGAGCCATAATGATCTGAGCGGCCTGCTGAGACCAGTAATCGCTGATCTGCGCGGAGATCGCGGCCAGGTCGGTGCCGCCATCGGGCTGCACATCGCTGAAGATCTTGTCATCGTAATAGTGGCCGTCCATATACTTGACACGGGCGTCCAGCTCATCCTTCAGCTGCGCGTCCTGATTTTCTTCAGGCCTTGCAAGCTCTACATCCACGAAATCGATCAGGTATTCCTGAATACCGCTGCGGGTCCGGTTGTTGTAGGCAGTGGCGTCCGCTTCCCGCTCCTTTTCGCATTCCGGCTTGATAATAGCCTTCCCGTCTACCAGATCATAGCAGCCAACTCCGCCCAGATAATAGGAGATGGCGTTCTCTTCCTGAGACATGAACGCAAGCAGCTGCACAGCTCTGGCCGGGTCCTTACAGTTCTTGGAAATCTCAGTGCCGGTCCAGCCGCCGGTAACAGAAGGAGTGATGATGGGCGTTTTCCCGCTGTCGCCCTTCATGTGGCCGATCATCAGCATCAAGGCGTTGTTATCCGCATAGAACAGATCTTTAAAGCCATCTGTAGCCGCTACATTTACGCTGGCAAAATAAGCGCCGGAGGTCACCTTCTGCTTTGCCAGGGTGTTATCCATGGTGAATTCCTCATCGGAGATCAAGCCTTCCCGATACAGCTCGTTCTGGAACAGCAATGCTTCCAGATATTCCGGCTGGCGGTAAATATTCAACCAATTTCCATTCTCATCTTCACGGTCCAAACCAAACTGCTCTGCAAAGAATGTAGCCTCGCCAATGCCGCAGTGCATGGGTTCAACTTTCACGCCGTTATAAGTAAGATTCGCTTCCTTTACTTTTTTCAGAGCGGCGATCATGCCTTCCTTGGTCTGCATATCCTCGATTTTGATCCCAAGCTGCTCCATAATGTCTTTTCTGGCAAAATTGGTGTTGTGAGAGGTCAGATAGCCGCCGCGGGACTCCGTATCCTCCACATCATAGAAATAGCTGGCATAAGAATACCAGTGCCCATCGTTCTCGTTGCGGTACCAATCCATCATGGCGGGCACCACACGGAAATCAGGGGCGTACTGCTCGCGCAGATCGTCCAGCGGCAGAAGCAGGCCGCCGTTTTCCATAGACAGTCTTTCCGTGGAGATCACATCATAGGTAACGATATCGGGCAGGCTGTCGGTGTTGATGAGCACATTCATTTTTTCCTGGTTGCCGAAGCTGTAGGAGATGGTCACTCCGGTTTCGTCCAGGCACCACTTGTCAAACTCGTTGTTGACAGGATCGAAGTTAAAGGACGCCCAGTCATATCCGATGAACCACTCCAGCGTAATGGGAGAGGTGTCCGTTTTCCAGCTGGGGCTTGCCAGCGTAGTTCCGGAAGAAGCGGGCTCGCCTTCCGGTGCGGAAGACTTTACCGCGGAAGAAGCTTCCACTTTCGAACTGGGTGTGTTTGACGGCGTGCTGCCGCAGCCGCATAACAGCGCGGCGATACAGATGACGGCAAACACTGTTTTCCATTTTTTCAGCATTTCGAATTTCCTCCTTACTAATAATTGCGTAAATTTGTATATGGCAAGCGATTCACAGAACCGCTTATCACCCTTTGAGAGAACCCACCATGATCCCTGTGGCGAAATATTTTTGCAGGAAGGGATACACACAGATGATGGGCAGCGCGGTGACCACCATGGCGGCCAGCTTGATCGTCTGCGGCGTGATCTGGCGGGCGGATTCCGGCAGCTGCAGCATAGCCTGGCTTGCCAGGCCCTTGGCGGTGCCGGCGTCTGTAATCACCTTTTGCAAAAACAGCTGGATCGTCTGAAGACCGGCGGACGAGGTATACATCATGGAATCAAAATAGGAATTCCAGTGCCCCACCAGGGTAAACAGGGCGATCGCCGCAAGAACCGGCTTGGAAAGGGGAAGTATCATCTGGAAAAAGATACGGTATTCCCCAGCGCCGTCGATTTTGGCCGCCTCGATCAGGTTGGGCGGCAGCTCCGAAAAGAAGGAGCGTATAATGATCATGTTCCACACGCTGAACAGCCCGGGAATGATATAGACCCAAAAATTATCATACAGCCCCAAATTTTTAATGGTGATAAAATACGGGATCAGGCCGCCGCCAAAATACATGGTAAGCATCATATAGGGAATGTAAAACTTTTTCCCCTTCAGCTGCGGGCGGCTCAGGGCATAGGCGGCAAGAGAGGTAACGAACAGGCTGGTCACCGTTCCGACGATGGCCTTCAGTGCCGTAATGCCAAAAGAAGTGAGGATCGTTTTATCCCGAAATACCGCTTTATAATTGTAAATGGTAAATTTGCGGGGCCATAGATACACGCCGCCGGTCAGATAATCCGTACCGTCATTAAACGACCCTACCACAGAATACCAGAAGGGAAAAAGCATCACGACCATCATCAGGATCATCAAGACTATGTTTACCACATCGAAAATCTCAAGCGGTTTCTTTGCTTTTGTCATACAAAGGCCCTCCTCTCAAAACAGGCTCTTTTCCGTCAGCCTTCTGGAAGTCCAGTTTGCGGTACAGAGCAGTATTACAGAAACCAGAGACTTCAACAGGTTGACAGCCGTGGAATACGACATTCTTCCCTGGCTGATACCGATTTTGTAAACATAGGTATCCAGCGTTTCGCTGAAACTCAGGTTCAGGGGGTTCTGGAAAATCAGGATCTGCTCCACACCGGTATTCAGGATAGAGCCAATTTGCAGGATCAGCATGATCACCACGGTACCCATGATGCTGGGAAGGGAAACATACCAGATCCGCTGCAGCCGGGAACAGCCGTCCACCGTAGCCGCCTCGTAGATCTCCTGATCCACCCCTGAAAGGGCGGCCACATAAATGATAGAGCCATACCCCAGCCCCTTGATCAGGCTGGAAAGGATATAGATGGCGTAAAACCAGGAGCCATGGGCCATAAAATTGATGGGCTCCTTTGAGATTCCCAACGCCACACAGATATCGCTGAGGATGCCGCTGGGCCGCAGCATTTCCATCACAAGTCCGGCAAAGATGACCCACGAAAGAAAATACGGAAGATAGGAAACGGTCTGCGCAATCTTTTTGAAGCTTTTATTTTTCAGTTCACTGATGAGCACCGCCAAAATGATTGGCGTGGGAAAGCAAATCAACGTGCCCACCACATTGAGCACCATGGTATTCCGTAAAACCTTCCACAGGGAAGGATCTACCAGAAATTGCTCAAAATACTTCAGCCCCACCCAAGGTGAGCCCCAAATGCCATCTGTGATCCGAAAATCCTTGAAGGCGATCACAATTCCGTACATGGGAATATAGGAAAATACGAACAATACCAATACGGCGGGGAAAATCATGGATTGCAGCGCCATTTGTTCCCGCAGGCCATAATGCTTTCTGCTCTTTTTTATCCCTGCAGTTTTCATTTCAAAATTCCGCCCTCCTTTTAATTACGACATGACTTTCATTACTTTTAGGATATCAGCGATCTGCGTTTTTGCAAATAACAGAATTAACGATTTCTTCACATTTTTCACTATGTTTGTATATAGCGCTTTATTTTTTTGCTGTTTCAGGATAAAATTAAGGCAGAAAGAACAGGTCGATCCTGTCCTTCCTGCCTTTTTACAATTTATGGAAAAAGCACGTTCGCATTTACTGAGGAATTTGAAAAGCCACCATAGTCCCCACGCCTTCCCGGCTTTCTATTTGCAGCGCGGAAGCCTCCGAGTAGAAAAGCTTTAAGCGCTGGTCGATATTTCCCAGCCCTATCCCGATCTCCGGCCCCTCATCGCCCGCCTTCAGATTGTTTCTGACCTCCCAAAGCCGTTCCTGCGCAATTCCCTTCCCGTTGTCGCAAATCTCAAACCGTGTGCCATTGCCCAGATCGGTACAGGATATTTTAATGAACAGGGGCTTTTCCTGATACCCGTGGGTGAAGCTGTTCTCCACCAGGGGCTGCAGCAGAAAGCGGATCACCTTTCTCTCCAAAAGCTCCGGAGAGATATCCGCTTCAAAGCGGACAGACTGATATTTCAGTTTCTGTACTTGAATATACTTCCTTACCTGTTCCAGCTCTTCCCGGATCGTGGCGTACTTTCCCTCCTTTGAGAGACTGTAGCGCAGCATTCCGGAAAAGGAGGCAATGGCATCCGCTTCTTCCGCATGATGGTGCAGTTCCATGCGATAGGCAAATACCTCCAACGTATTGTACAGGAAATGGGGATTGATCTCCTGGCGCAAAATTCTGAGCTGGCTTTCTTTTGCCAGATCCGCCTGCCGTTCGGTAAGCTCCATCAGGCCCCTGATTTTTTCGGTCAGCGCGTTAAAGGTAGCCGTAAACCTTCTGATCTCCAATTCCCCGGTCAGTGGCTGGGACTCGTATTTTCCGGATTCGATGGACGCTTCAAATCGATTGACACAGGAAAGCAGCTTTGCAAAGATCCTTTTCACAAACTGGATGTTGATCAGGACCGAGCAGCAGCCAAACAGCAGCACCACGGCCAGCCCAAACAGAAAATAGATCCTTTGGGGATTGTTGCCCCAAATATAAGTGAGCTTTTGGGGAAATCCCGATTGCTCAAAGGTAATCGTCTTTACGAAAACGGAACCGCTTTCCAAAGCCTCCTCATTCTCAATTTCTTTTCCGGAATAATTCAGCAGGAGCCTTTCCGGGCTTTTCACCACCTGCGGAGCTCCGGCCGGGATCCCCTCCTGTACCTGATATAAAAAGGGATCCATTTCCTTTTCGGTGACAGAGAGAGTCAGCAAATAGAGCAGCCCCTCGTCGGAATACACTTTTCTCATATAGGTATAATGGTTGAAAAAGGTAGTAAAAGAGGAAGCGGAAGAATATTTTTCTACCGCAGTAGGCGTAATCCACTGCTCGGTTTGATCTGCGGCTAAAAACTCGGAAACAAAATCGAATTTGGAGATATCCTCCAGCCGGTAAAACATATCATAGCCCCGGGGCAGGGAGGCGTTCGCAAAATAGATTTTCGGCACAATGCGATTTTCGTAAGACAAGCCGCCCGAAACCATTCGGACAATCTCATCGGAATAGTAATTCCAGCTCCGGTAAGTATATTTTGTCAGCAAAAAGCCCTTCAGCAATTTATTGGAGCAGATCCGGTCCGCTACCCTCAAAACATCGTCGATGGTTTCATTTCTGGCGCCTTCCGCCTGTTCCATAACCAGGGTCAAGGTATTGTGATAATTTTTTTCTCCATCTTGCAGAAGCTTTCCGAAGAAAACACCGGCGATTGTCAAAAAGGGAAGAATTAAAAAAATGACCATTTTGAACATCATGGTATAATATAAAGAATTTTTACTTTTCCCTGTGCGCAAGGCCGCTCCCTCCATCCTTTATTTTCTCAATTTTCCGGGAAATCAAAGGCAATACCGCACAAAGTATATGCCATGAGCGGCAGAATAGCAAGTATTATTTTTTCTGAAGACAGCTTCGCTTGACAAGGGGAAACACGCCCCAGAGGGGCTCAAAGGGCGCGCTGACA
>JAETPP010000088.1 GCA_021771115.1 Bacillota bacterium
CTCCATAACTGCCGTAAGGCAATATAACTGTGCAAAGCACAATAACACTGCGAAGCAATATCACTCGCCGAATGGCGAATAAAACTGGGGCGCCTTCCGTAAGGAAGGCGCCCCAACAGCGGCCTTTTTTATTTCAGGTTTCCCGTATTCTTACCTTTCCTCCGCCATGCTTTTTCCGAGAGCTTCCGCAACGGTGCGGAACACCTTGGCGGTGGCACCCAGGTCATCCGCTGTGGATTCCCGCAGCACGGTGATACAGTACCGGGGGCCTGTTTCATCGCAGACATAGCCGCAATACCAGAAATGGAGCAGTTCTTCCTTTCCCTCATACACCCCTGTTTGAGCTGTGCCTGTTTTCACGCCCGCTTTACAGTTTTTAGGGGCTCCCGGCTTGGCGGTGCCTTCCTTTACCGCGCCCTCCATACCGCTTTTCAGGATCTCCGCTGTGGAAGCGGACATAGCCCGCAGGCTCCTATCCGCAATGGACTGGGTTTCCGTCAGCCGCAGCTCACTGTTCACCGTTCCCGCAATGAGCTTTGGAGAGCAATAGGCACCGCCGGAGGCAATGGCGTTTACCACAGCGCACATTTGCACCGGGGTAACGGTCAGCTCTCCCTGCCCGAAGGAAAAGTTTGCCAACGCTCTGGCATTTTCCAGAGAAGCCGCCTCCGGCAGCTCTCCCGCCTCGGAAAAAAGGCCGCGCCCGAATTCCTGCTCCGCTCCCAGGCCCAGGTTATAGGCCATATTCAGAATATTCTGGCCCCCCAGGCTTCTTCCGCTGTTGATAAAATAACAGTTGCAGGAGTGTTCCAGCGCGCCCTTCAGATCCAGCTTACCGTGGGCCATACCGTCAAAACAGTGAAACAGCATGCCCCCGGCGTTTACCACCCCGGTGCACTCATAGCTTTCCTGGGCATTTCCGCCGCTTTCCAGCTTTGCGGCCGCCCCCACCAGCTTAAATACCGAGCCGGGCGCATAGGCGCAGAAGGCCCGGTTTACCAGCGGCCCATCCGGGTTTTCCGCGGCTGCTCCCAGATCGATGGGAGAATAGGTGGGCAGGCTTATGAGCGCGCGGATCTCACAATTCGGCACCTCCGTCACCACTACCGCCCCCTTCTCCAGGGGAACGGCGGCCTCCTCCACCGCCCTTTGCAGGTCGCTATCCAGGGTCAGGGCCACGCCGCCCCGGGATTCCCGCAGAGTATCCGCCACCTGCCGGTCTCCCCCGGCCACCACATGGCCCAAGGCGTCTACCTGGTAATAGACTGTGGCTTTCCCCGTGTGGCTTTCCAGCACATCGTTCATGGCAAGCTCTATTCCGCTCACGCCGCTTCCCATGCTGTCCAGATAGCCGATGACATGGGGGGCCAGCTGATTTTCCCCGTACCGCTCCGGTACGCTGAACAGATCGATACAGGGGTTTTCCAGGCTGCGCTCCAGCTCCATCAGAAAAGGCTTGCCGTCCTCCAAGGCCAGGGCAAGCCGCTGCCGGTATTTTCCCCCGGTGGCCTTTTCCAGCGCACCGATAGCCTCAATGGTTGGGGCCACTGCCGCCACCCACTTTCTTTTTTCCCCTACCAGCGGGCGAAGCTGGCAGTCATAGATCCCGCCTCTGGTTTGGGCCACATCCAGCCGGTAAACGCTTTGCCCCTCCGCCGCCGCCACATACTCCGCACTGCCGGATACGTTGGCAATGGAAAAGCAGGCGGCTCCCAGCAAAAACAAAAGCAGAGAAAATACGGCGTACGCCTTTCGTTTCATAAAGTCACCTCGATGTTATTCAGTCCGGAGCAAGAAAAAGGGTCAGCGGGCGGCTTCCTGCCGCCCGCTGACCTTTTGCAAATTGCTATGCTCTTTCTCTGTCATCCCGGAACAGCAGAGCGATGCACCACAGGGCGGCGATGGCTACGATCACATAAATGATTCTGGCGATCACGGAACCCTGCCCGCCGCAGATCCAGGCCACCAGATCAAACTGGAAGATCCCTACAAGCCCCCAGTTGATTCCGCCGATGATAGCAAGAGCTAAAGCGATACGATCCAATACCGACATACTGATCTACCTCTTTACTTGAAATTTCCAGGTCGTCCTTATTGTATCCCTATCGCTCAGGTTTATGCAAAATGTTTTTCCCTTGTGTTCCAACATTGAAAATTCCATCAAACTATGTTAAAATAGAAATGATATTGAATTTTTTACAAAGCGTTCTTTTGCCGCAACATGATTTCACTTTCCGCCGGCGGAAGCCTTGCCTTCCGGTTCCGGCAATTTTTGCGTTGACTTCGGAGCGTATCAGAAAGGAAGTATTCTATGAGCGACACGACACAGGCCCAAAACAAGATGGGTGCCGCCCCCATGCTGCCCCTTATTCTCTCCATGGCCCTGCCCGCCATGTTTTCCATGCTGGTGCAGGCACTTTACAACATTGTAGACAGCTATTTCGTTTCCCAGCTCAGCCAGAAAGCGCTCTCCGCTGTCTCTCTGGCCTTTCCCATTCAGAATTTGCAGATCGCCTTTGCGGTGGGAACGGCGGTGGGCGTTACCTCTCTGATCTCCCGGCGGCTGGGCCAGGGACGTAGGGAGGAGGCCGGATCCGCGGCGGTTCACGGCCTGCTGCTGGGCATTGCCACCTCTCTGGTTTTTGCCGTATACGGCGCTTTCTTCACCACCCCCTTCTTTCAAATGTTTGAATCTGACCAGGAGATCGTCCATATGGGCGACCAGTACATTTCCGTCTGCTGTATTTTTTCCTTTGGTTGCTTCATTTCCATAATGCTGGAAAAAACCCTGCAGGCCACGGGGAACATGATCTGGCCCATGGTGTTCCAACTGGTGGGGGCCGTCACCAATATTGCCCTGGATCCTGTTTTCATCTTCGGCTATTTCGGTATGCCCGCACTGGGCGTGACCGGCGCGGCGGTGGCTACGGTAGCCGGGCAGATCGTTTCCATGGTGGTGTGCATTCTCGTGATGGCCTTCGGGAAGCATGAGATCAAAATCAGCTTTAAAGGCTTTCGCCTGAGCTTCCGCACGATTCGGGATATTTATGCCGTGGGCCTACCCGCCATTGTGATGCAGGCCATCGGCACCGTGATGAACATGGCGATGAACGGCATTCTTTCCCGTTTTTCTACAGAAGCCTACACCGTATTCGGCCTGTACTTCAAGCTGCAGTCCTTTGTGTTTATGCCCGTATTCGGCCTGACTCAGGGGCTTCTCCCCATCATGGGCTACAACTATGGCGCAAGAAACAAGCACAGGCTGCTTTCCGCCTTAAAGCAGGGCTGTGTGATCGCCCTTATCATCATGACAGCCGGCATGCTGGTATTTTTGCTGCTGCCGGAGCAGCTTTTGGGCATTTTCAGCGCATCCGCGAAGCTTTTGGAGATCGGCGTTCCTGCCCTGCGGACGATCTGCACCTGTTTCCTGTTTGCCGCTTTGGGCATTGTGACCTCTACCCTGTTCCAATCTGTGGGAAGAGGCACCTACAGCCTCATCATTTCCCTGATGCGCCAGCTCATCGTGCTGGTGCCTGTGGCATGGCTTCTGGCATCGCTTGTGGGTGATGTAAGCGCTGTGTGGTGGGCCTTCCCCATTGCGGAAACTGTATCTCTCGCGGCAAGTATTTTCTTCTTCCTGCGGCTCTATTCCAAGGAGCTGAAGCACCTGGAAACGGCAAATACCCGATAGAAGGAGGAGCTTTTCCATGACAGAGCTTTCAGAGGAAATTCTGGAACGGTATCAGGTGAGAAACACCAAAAAGCAAAAAGCAGCTTTCCGGGAATTTCTAAAAGAAAAACTGCCGGGGCTTTCCGAAGAAGCCGGAGGGGGGCTGATCCGCAGCAGCAACCTGGTTTTGGGAGATCCGGATCACGCCCGGGTGGTATTCTCCGCCCATTACGATACCTGCACCACCCTGCCTGTCCCCAATTTCCTCACCCCGAAGAACATTCCTCTCTATGTGCTTTACAACCTGCTTTTGTGCGCCTTTTTCTTTCTCGTGGCGGGCGGCGTTTCCTTCCTTTTAATGAGTTTGACCCACATTTTTCTTCTGGCCTATTTCGGAAGCCTTGCTACCGTTTTGCTTTTTCTTCTCCTGTTTTTCGCCGGAAAGCCCAACCCCCATACCGTCAACGACAACACCTCCGGCGTGATCTCTCTCTGCGAGATTTACGCTTCCCTTTCGGAAGAGCAGCGAAAAAGCGCCGCCTTTGTTTTCTTCGACAATGAAGAGCTGGGCTTGTTCGGCTCCCGCCTGTTTTTGAAGCATCATAAAAAAGCCATGGGGGAAACGCTGCTTTTGAACCTGGACTGCGTTTCAGACGGCGACTATCTAATGATGATCCTGAACAAGACCGCCCGTGCTCTCTGGGAGCCCGCCCTGCGGGAGGCTTTCACGCAGGAGGTTCCCCCCGGAAAAACCGTTCTCTGGGAAAGCTCCTCTTCCACCCTTTACCCTTCCGATCAGCTGGGCTTCCCCTGCTATACCGCTATGGCCGCTTTTCGGAAAAGCAGAGCCTGCGGCCTGTACCTGAGCCGCATTCACACCAAAAAGGATACCGTGCTCCAGGAAGAAAATATCAGCTGGCTGCAACAGGGCAGCCGGCGTCTGATGGAAGGGCTGACGGGACAGGAAGAGAATGGGTAGAGGTGGCCAGTGCGATAAATTGGAATTTACCAGTTACTCCCCTGCTCCCCTCCTGTGTCATCTCTGAACAAAAGCAAAGCAAGCTTTGCTTTCAGTGAAGGAGCTCACCCTTTACCCAGGGAATAAGGGCAAAGGACGAGATCCTTCGTCACTGCGTTCCTCAGGATGACAGGGAGGGTAGTTAATACGCTAAATTGGAATTTGCAGCATGCTAACAAAAAGCAGAAAACCCTTGCCTCCCCTGAGAAGGGGAAAAGCTGCTCTTCGAGCAGCTTCCGGTGGCACGGCGGAGCCGTGACGAAGGGGTTCCAGCTTGCCGTGAGGAACCCCTCAGTCAGCCGACAAGCGAGAAGCCAAGAGTGAGTGCTAAACAATAATTTATCGCTCTACCTGTCATCCAACATGCAGAGGCAGAAATCAAAAAAGGACGCGCTGCAGACTTACGTTCTGCAATGCGTCCTTTTTTACCGGCTGAGCGCTATGGTAAAATCCGGCAGTGTGAAACCGGCGTTTTTGGAGAAGCTCATGCGTGTTTTTTCCCCTTCCCGGAAAAAGGCATAGCGGACAACATAGGGCGTTTCCAGGTAGCGCACCTCCAGCTCCAGGCGCTCCTTTTCCATACACAGGGGAAGTACGGCGTGGGGCTGTTCTCCCCATTCCAGATCCCACACAAAGCGGGAGCGGCCCTTTGTCCACTGATCCGGCCGGTAAAGAAGCCTGCTTTCCGAAGCATCGGGGTACTGAAATACTGCCTGTTCTGTCTCCGGGAATGAGACGGAGACGATCCCCAGCGGATTTTCCTCACAGAAAAAGCTGCCCCCGGAAAAGCTTTCCCTTCCCCTTGTTTTTGGAGAAGAGCTTTTCAAAAGGACCCTCTTTCCCGAGTGCTCTTCAGAAAGCAAATAGCGGTGGGCAAGCTCCAGCAAATGTTCTGTTTTGCTGTTTTGCGACAGGGCCACCAGGCCCAGGCCCTGCTTTGGGGCAAGGAGACAAAGCTGCCCGAAGGCGCCGTCCATGCGGTAGGCGCCGCCAGGGCCGAGATGAAATTGAAAGCCGTAAGAATTCCCGGAAAAGGGGCGCTTTTTTTCCGCCGCCTCCTGCTTAAAGGCCTGGGGAAATACGGCATGGGCCAAATATTCCCGGGAGATCAGCTGTTTGCCCTCAAAAACGCCGCCGTTTAAGAGCAGCCGGGCAATTTTTTCCAGGGAAGCGGGATACAGCCGCAGCCCCATACCGCCCGCGATAAGGCCCTCCGGGGCATGCTCCCACCGGGCTTCCCGAATATCCATGGGGAAAAACAGGGTATCGTTCAGAAAGTCCTCCAGGCTCTTTCCCGCCGCTTTTTGCACCAGGGCGGAAAGCATGTGGGAACCGTGGGTGCTGTAACGGTAATAAAAGCCCGGCTCATGGGGAAAGTCCTGGGCCAAAAAGGCACGCACCCAATCCTTTTGGGGAAAAAGGGCATCGTAGGTATTCTCGTGGAGCCCGGAGGTCATGGAAAGCAGATGGCGCACCCTTATTTTTTCCAAATTGGGATGAGACCGCTCCGGCAGCTCCTCCCCAAACCAGTCTATGATCTTATCATCCAGGCCCAAAAGCCCCCGGCCCCAGGCAATTCCCACCGCCAGGGAAGCAAAGGATTTCGTCATGGAGAACAAAAGGCGCAGGCCGTTTTCCGGGTAAGGCTCTCTGCGGTATTCTCCCAGCCGCTCTTCCCTTCTGGTGAGAAGGGCATGGCTCAAATGGATATCCTCCGCTTCCCGGCAGGCGGAAATGAATTCCGCAAAGCCCATGCTATAACCGCTCCTTCAACCAGGAAACGGAACGCTTCAGATAGGAAAGCATCTCCCCCGCGCCATAATGCTCCAGGGCAAAATTTCCCTGATAGCCGTCCTGCTTCAGCCGGGAGAAAATTTCCGGAAGCCTTATTTCTCCGCTTCCCACGGGACAGGGGTACAGCACCTTTCCGTCCAGCGCGGTAACGCCTTCCTCCCCGCTGACGGACACGGCGGCCCGATCCTTCAGGTGTACATAGGTGATCCTGTCCCTCACCGCCTCATAGGCTGAAAGCTCATCCTCCCCGGAAAAGGCAAAATTTCCAGTATCAAAGCAGCAGGAAAGGTCGGGGCACCCCTCTAAAAATCGTTTTACACCCTGTATGGTGGAAAAGGACGCCAGGGCATTGTCATAGTCCTCCAAAATCAGGGATACCCCATAGCCCTGGGCCAGCTCCGCCAGCCGGTTCACGCAGGAGATCATGCTTTCTGTCTGGCGCTCCCGCTCCTCTTCCCCATCCTCAGGCCGGAAGAAGCCGGGGATCACCAGCATCCTGCTCACCCCTAAAAACCGGGCGGCCTCCAGCGTAGGGACTGCCTGCTTTTCCACATCCGGATCCCGGCCAAAATCAAAATAGGCGGGAATACTGGAAACGCTGAGTCCCGCATAGGCAAGCTCGTTTCCCAGCTCGTCCTCCCTGCCGAGAAGGTTGTTCTGGGAGACCTCCAGCCCATCGATCCCCAAGGTCCGCACCTCCCGCAGCGCTTCTGTCAGGGAAATTTTTTCCTGCCTGGAAATATCCACCGCGTGATCGTAAAAAGTTGTGATCAAAAGCACTTCCTCCGCTTGCGATATTTTTTAGAAAAATTATACGCCGGAAAGAGTGTTTTGTAAAGGCACAAAAAAGGACGGCCCTTTTTGCGTACAGAATCACAGCACGTCAAAACGGAACCGCCCCCGGGAACAAAAAGCGTCTGCGAACGGCTGCGGCGGTTGCAGGACGAGTGCAGACGACAGCAGCCGCAGCCACGCAAGAGGGGCGTTGACAGGGACAGCAGATGAAAAAGCACCGCATGGCCGAAGGACCATGCGGTGCTTTTGTGCAAAACTTTATCCTTTGTCCCTTTCCCACAAGAGAACAGCATTTTGGGCCGCTTGGGTAAACTCAGCGTCAGACTTCTGGGACAGGTAAAGATGGTCTTGTTGACTGTTCTCCAAGTAACAGCAAGGATTAGAGAGTATGGACTTGGTACGTGCGATTCTATTGTTCCATTGCGGATACCGGCCGTTAGATCACACGGTATTCCTTCAGCAGCTTTTCGATATCGGTATCCTCGATCTTCCCCAACAGCTTCTTCGCCACCAGTTTTTCCAGGAAACCCATATCCATCTCGGTGAGCGGCTTGCTGTCCCGGAGCATGATGGAGGCATTGAGCAGGTCTCGGATGTCGTAGGTGCTGCCCCACACCTCGGGTACGCCCCGGTCCACGTTCAGCAGGGTGTACACCGCCTCCATGCCGGTACGCATGGAATACTCGGTGGTGAAGATGGTATCCCGGGCAATCTCGGCGAACTGGCCCAGGAAGGCGAAGTTCACCGCGCCGTCGGGCACAACCTTGGGGCGGTCGGTGTCGTTGCGGGGCATAAAGAAGGCGTCAATGTAGGGCATCATCACGGGGACCGTGTTGGCACTGTGCTCCGCCAGCTCCTCGATTTGATCCATGGGCACGCCGATGTGGTACAGCCACTCCATGCAGATCTCCTTGCCGGTGCACTCCCGCATAGGCTTTTTGACAAAGTCTCCCGGCTTGTCGGTGAACAGGGAGTACACCCAGACAAGACAGTGATCCTTGGGCTGATCCCGAAACTGGGGCTGGCGGTTGATGGTCCAGCTCATGAGCCAGGAGGAGTCCTTCACCGTGACGATGCCGCCGGTGACCACCTTGCCGGTGAAGGGGTCCCGCTTGCAGATAGCCTTGATGTAGGGGATGATGCGCTGGTCCAGCGTCTCCACTGTGGCGGACATCCAGTTGGTCTGCTCCGGGTCGAAGCAGAACTTGTCCGGGTTGCCGAAGGCGGGGTCCTGGGCGGCGATCTTCCGCCACATATCCCAGCCGCCGCCGGGCTTAATTTCCGTGTTGTAGGGGGCAACGGTGTTCTGGCTACCCATGGTGGAGTTCTCCACACAACCGCCGTTGGTGATGAACACCAGATCGTCCTCCGTCAGGTCCACGAAGCTCTGGCCCTCAGCCGTGGACAGCTCAATGCGCTTGGCCTGCTTCTTATTAGGCTGGATATCGAACTCCACGTTTACCACCTTGGTGTTGTAGTGGAACTGGACGCCGAAACTCTCCAGGTACTTCACCATAGGCAGGATCATGGACTCGTACTGGTTGTAGCGGGTGAAGCGCAGGGCCTTGAAATCGGGCAGACCGCCGATGTGGTGGATGTAGCGTTTGATGTACCGCTTCATCTCCAGGGCGGAGTGCCAGTTTTCAAAGGCGAACATGGTGCGCCAGTAGAGCCAGAAGTTGGAGTTGAATACCTCATCGTCAAAGAAATCGGTAATGCGTTTGTCGTACAGATCCTCGTCAGGGGTGAAGAACAGGTGCATGATCTCCATGGCCGCCTTGTCGGAGACGGCAAACTTGCCGTCGGTGTGGGCGTCCTGGCCCCGCTTCTCAGTGGCCCGGCACAGGGAGTAGTTGGGGTCCTCCTTGTTCAACCAGTAATACTCGTCCAGTACGCTGACCCCCTCGGTCTCGATGGAGGGAATGGAGTGGAACAGATCCCACATGACCTCGAAGTGGTTGTCCATCTCCCGGCCGCCCCTCATGACGTAGCCCACGTTCTCGAACTTCCACCCGTCGCAGGCGCCGCCGGGGATGGCGTCCTTCTCGAAGATGTGAATGTGCTCGCCCTTCATCTGGCCGTCCCGAACCAGATAGCAGGCGGCGGTGAGGGCGGCCAGGCCGGTGCCGATGATGTAGGCGGACTTGTGGTCCACTCCCTCGGGCTTCTTAGGGCGGGCGAAGGCCTCATAGTTACCACTGGAATAATACATAAACAACTTCCTTTCCCGAGTCGTTTTGTGCGGCTCTTTGTTTGATGAGATTATCATAGGACATTTTTCGCCTGTTCACAATAAACAGAAGAACCGCCGTGATAAAAGTTTTATCACGGCGGTTCTTTTGATGTAATTTTAATCATCTGCCCCGGTTTGTAAGGGCTTGTCCCTGCGGAAGCCCTCCAGCGCCCGGGCCACGTTTCCATGGACGATGACGCTGACACGCTCCACAATCGCGGCGGGGTCCTCCTTCATCCCTCCGCCGATCCACTCCAGCATGGTGCCCACAAAGGCGTATTCATAAAAGCCGGCAATGGCCTGCTTGTCCGCCTCGCTGACTGCCATTCCCGCCGACTTTTCTTTCACCACCCCCAAAATCAGGCTGCGGACCAGCGGATTCAGATACTGCTCGGTGCGTTCCCGGCTCACGGAGTGGTAGACGTTCATGATGAAGGGTTTGTTCTCCTGCACTGCGTAGAAGATGTTCAAAAAGCCCTCCTGCCAGGTGTTGTAGGTTTTTTTGCCCTCCAACGCCCGAGCGGCGTCCTCTACACAGGACCACTCCACCAGGTCGTAGATGTCCTTGAAATGGTAGTAGAAGGTCATTCGGCTGATTCCACAGTCTTCAGCAATATCGTTGATGGTAATTTTGTTCAGCGGTTTTTGAAGCAGTAAATTTTTCAACGACATTTCCAATGCCCTCTTGGTTGTCTGTGACATAAATACCTATCTCCTTTTTGTCAGGTAGTGTTTTTACCGAGGATTTTAACATATCATTGCTCGCGACATATAAGCTGCAACAAAAATCTATTAAGGGAGGCCAGAAATCAAGCTGACTAACCGGCAATTTGAGATTCTAGGTGGCCCCCTTGACGATGTAATGGCAGCTTAGGCGCTTATACCACAGGCCGTTGCTCTCGTCAAAAATGTACTTGTCCATATTGAAATCCTCCGCTATAATATATTCGCACATACGTCACAGTTCCCCGATTGCCACGCTGTTTTATAGTTTGTTACCAGCTATTCTCTTCCTTGATTTTCCCTTATGCGGGGTCAAATCACGGACAACAATGCGTGAAAGCAGATAAACCGATACGGCGGGGACAATGCGAAAAATCCTCTATTTTCAAGACTTCGGAGGACTCTATTTAAGAAGGCACAATGACCAATGAATAGCTATGAAATTGTGGGTTTAAATCACGATTTGAGGAGGTGTTTTATGTTTAATGAAATATGCATATATGAGGCAAAACTGACCAAGTTAGATGAAATTGAAGAACTGATGAGGGAAGTAGCGGAATTTTACTTGGAGCAAGATGGTGTTATTGATGTACACTATATAAAACGTACTCACCGACAAAAAGATTTCAATGCAGTTAAAGAGGGAGAATTACCTGTTCGTCTTACAAGAAA
>JAETPP010000404.1 GCA_021771115.1 Bacillota bacterium
GGTCGCCGTAGCCATAGCCGGTGCTTCCCACAAAGTGGCTCTCGCTGACACCGGCCCGGTTGAACGCGGCCAGCATTTTCTGCTGGTTGTAGCGCTGGATGGATTCGATTTCCCGAAACTGCGGCTGGGCCAACTCTTCGGCCCGCTGGGCCGCCTCCAGCAGCTTGGGGGCAAGGTGAAAATAGGGATAAAGCTCCATCGGGGTACCTCTCCTTACAGCTTGGCATGAACCCAGGTATCTGTCTTGGTGTAACCCAGGCCCCGGTAAAATTCCTTGTGTTTATTCTTCTCCCGGTAGACATACATGGTCTTTCCAGGGAAATAGGATTCCGCTTTCTTTACCAGCGCAGATCCCAGCCCCTGGCGGCGGGAGGACTCCTCTACGGCCAGGGCTGAAAGGATCGCTCCCCGCTGCGTGATGGAGGACACCACCGCGCAGGCGCGCAGCCCATCCCGCCCTGGCACAGAAAGAGCTAAGGCGGCCTGATGCCGGAGCTTGTGGGAAAGGTCCAGGTAGAAGGGTTCAAATTCTTCCACCATGCTGTTTTCCTCCAGCAGGGCGTAGATCTCCCGGATATTCACCGGGAACAGCGGCATGGGCGGCGCCTCTCCATGCGCCAAAGGATGCCTTAACACATCCCCCGAGACGGCCTTGGGCAGGCCAAGCGCCTCTGCGTTTCGCACAGCGCAAAAAACCTCTCTCGCCCCCACGGCACGGAAAAACACCCGCAAAGAGGAACCATCCAGCACGGTGCCGGAAAGCAGCATCACACCATCCGCAAGACAGAACACCACATCCGCTTCTGTATCCAGCCAAAAGCAGGCAAAGCTTTTATCAAATCCATAGGCGGTAGCCCAAGAGGCGATCTTGCAGCCAAAGGCTGTCTTTTCACACAAAGCCAGCAGGCGGCGCTGGTCCTGCTCTCTTTCCACCAGGCGTATCACGCGGGTGTTTCCTCCTTTCTTATCAATTCAATGAAAAACGCCCCGCGAGATCGCGGGGCGCATGGGAGCCCGATGCGGATAAAACGCGGCACCACCC
>JAETPP010000405.1 GCA_021771115.1 Bacillota bacterium
AGAGCTGGCAGCCCTCCCGGCTGACAGCTCAGGAGCGCCAAGCTGGGAAATCATCAGGATTTCCCGGCGAACCGCTCCGGTGCCCGGAATTTTCGTCCGGCTGCATCTTAGATTTTCTTGGTATCCGGAGTTATTTTCCAGATGCTTGCGGCCCTGCGCGCCCGCCCCTTCCTGCGTCCGGATACTCCTCAGTTTCCCTTGTATTTTTTCCGACAGCTTGTTAAAATAGAAGATGACAGCGTTTCAAAATGCCGCATTGGCAGAATGACTTCCAAACGTTGTCCATCTTTCTAAAATACACGAGGAAAAAAACATGAAATTACTCACTTATAAGTACGATGGAAAGGAAGCTTTGGGCGTTCTGACCGCTGATGAACAGGCAATTTTGCCGCTGGAACGATTGGGCTTCTCCTTTTTATCCATGAATGATCTGATTGACCGCATCACAGATGCGCAGATGGCACAGATACGGCGGGAGCTGCGCGCCCCTTCTCTCCCCACGGTTCCCTATACGGAAGTGGAGAAATGCGCGCCTATCCCGGTCCCAAGGCAGGATATTATCTGCCTGGGAATCAATTATGCCGACCATGCGGAGGAATCCGCCCGCTACAAAAAAGAAACCTTTGAACGGAACCGGGAATATGCCGTCTATTTTTCCAAACGGGTCAACGAGGCGGTAGCCGACGGTGCGCCCATTCCGAGCCACACCGATCTGCTGGAACGGCTGGACTACGAGGCGGAGCTGGCAGTCGTGATCGGCAGGGATGCAGAGAGGGTTTCCGCAAAAGAAGCCTTTGATTATGTGTTCGGATACACAATTTTAAATGATGTCAGCGCCAGGGAGATTCAGACCCGCCACAAGCAATGGTATTTTGGAAAGAGCCTGGAGGGCTTCTGCCCTATGGGACCGTGGATCGTAACCCGGGATGAATTTGATAATCCGCCCCAGCTGGGCATTCGCTCCTACGTCAACGGGGAACTGCGGCAGAACAGCACCACCGGACTTTTGATTTTCTCCATCGCCCATGTCATCGAAG
>JAETPP010000406.1 GCA_021771115.1 Bacillota bacterium
CTGGATGAATGCGCTGTAGTAGCTGACCTGTGCGGAAACGGAATTCATGAGCCGCTCCGTGTCCCTGGACACCCTCGCATAAGCGGCCACTTTCTTCCGCTCCGGCAGGGCATGGAAAACCGGCTCGATTTTACTGATTTTCTTCAATGAAACCACTCCTTTCCGCTACCATTCATCACTCCAGACCGCACTTATTGCAAGGGTTTTCCTGCTAATAATGTACCCAAAATTGGCCGGTGTTTTTTAAGCAGTATTGTATCAATTTCCCGATATTCCTCCTCGGTGATGACGCCTTCTTCGAGCATCGCCCGTGCCACGGCAAGCGACATCCGGTAGCGCAGCTCCGCACGGAACTCCTTCTCACTCATCCCCGCCGCCCCCTTTGAAACGGGTCCTGATATAGCACTCATGGGAGCAGTATTTCCGCCCGGCGTTGCCGTAGGCCGTGAACGGCTGCCCGCACCCGGCGCAGGTAAAGGAATAGACCGCCCTCTGCCTTATCTGGTCCGGATGACCGTGCCACCACTTCTCCCGGCACTCCCTGGAGCAGAACACTCTTTTTTTCATGCCCTCCGGCTGCCGCAGGGCCTTCCCGCATTCCCGGCAGAAGCCGTCCTCCGGGCAGCCGGCCGTCTCTTCCTTCCCTGCTGCCGTTTCCCCTGCCAGCCCGTTCCTCCTGCAGAAGCTCCGCACCGTGTCCCTCGGCAGCCCCATCTTCCTTGCTATCACTGTATATCCATCGCCCGCCGCCCGCAGGCCCGTAATCTCGCTTTTCTGTTTATCCGTCATTGAAAGCACCTCCTGCCATATGCCGCCGCAGGGAACCGGACGGGTGCGGGCAGAATTTTTTCTGCCGCATGAACCGCTTCCCGCCATGCGCAAAAATACCTTTCACATATAAGCCACGGGGACGGGAAAACTGAACCCCCTAAAATCAAAAAATGGCCCACGACATTTTATGTGCCGTGGGCTTGTCACTATTCGCGCATACCTTTATGCCATGGTACGCATATTTATTTCTGCATCAGCTTATCCTG
>JAETPP010000089.1 GCA_021771115.1 Bacillota bacterium
CACAAGCTCCGCCAGCGGGTCCTGAAGCCGCCGGGCAATGGACACGGCGGAGCGCAGGGAAACATCGTAATCCGGAAATTCCTCCGCCCCCAGCTTGGAGGCGGAATAGACCGAGGCCCCCGCCTCGCTGACCACCATATAGGAAATGTTCCCGCCGTATTCCTTCAGAAATTCGCTGACAAACAGCTCTGATTCCCGGCTGGCGGTGCCGTTTCCGATGGCAATGCAGGTGATGTGGTGGGTATCGCAAAGCCTGCGAAGGATCTTTTTTGCTTCCTCTGTTTTATTGTGAGGCTTGGTGGGATAGATCACCGCCGTTTCCAGCACCTTTCCGGTGCCGTCCACCACCGCCAGCTTGCAGCCGGTGCGGTAGGCGGGATCGAAGCCCAGCGTTACCCGGTTTTTCACCGGAGGCTGCATGAGAAGGGGACGCAGATTCAAGGCAAAGGTGTGAATGGCCTGCTCGTCCGCCCGGCCTGTCAGGTCGTTTCGGATCTCCCGCTCCAGAGAGGGGAAAATGAGCCTGCTCCAGGCGTCCTCCGCCACCTCCCGCAAAAGCTCCTGAAAGGGATTTTTCGGAGAAACGGACTTTTCCAAAATGACGGAAACCGGCGCCCACTCCCCCGGGCGCACGGATACCTTCAGCATATTCTCCCGCTCGCCCCGGTCCATGGCCAGGATCTGATGGCTTTGCAGGCGGCGCAGGGGCTCTTCAAACTCATAATACAAACGGTATACCGTATCCTCCTCCGTATTGGCGGCGGAACGAAGGGCGCCGTTTTTCTGGATACGTTCCCGCAAGAGCTTGCGCAGCCCGGCGTCGTCAGACAGATCCTCGGCAATGATATCCTTTGCCCCCTGTAAGGCCTCCTCCGGGGTCTCCACGCCCTTTTCTTGGTTTACATAACTTTTAGCAAGCGTATCCAGAGCCGCCAGATCCAGCGGGCGGCCCGTTTCGTCTTTCCCACTGAAGATCTGTGCCGCCAGGGGCTCCAGCCCCTTTTCCCTTGCCACGCTGGCCCTGGTTTTCCGCTTGGGGCGGTAGGGGCGGTAAAGGTCCTCCACCTCGGTCAAGGTAGCGGCGGAATCGATTTTTTCCGCCAGCTCCGGGGTGAGCTTCTCCTGCTCTCCGATCGCGGCCTTTACCTCCTCCTTTCTGGCGTTCAGGCCCCGCAGATACTGAAGGCGGTCCGCCAGCATGCGGATGGTTTGGTCGTCCATGGAGCCGTGCTGCTCTTTGCGGTACCGGGCAATAAAGGGCACGGTGTTGCCCTCGTCCAGAAGGGTGACCACCGCCTCCACGTGCTCCGGGCGGACATGGAGCTCACTTGCCAAAACAGAAATCAGTTGATCCATCATAGGTTATGTTCCTTTCGGGGTTTCTTTCAGGTCCTCAAAATAGGAATGGTAGGTGATCTTCAACTTGCTTTTCGGGAATAAAAACGCATGCAGCGACAGGAAATAGCTGTCTGTCATGCTGGCGATATAGTCCGCCACGATCTGCTCCGGCAGCTCCTCCAGATAATCCGGCTGTCCCTCGTCCCGATAAAAGCGGGTGGTTTTTCGAATAAAATCGATATGGTGCCGGAACACGGGAGAGGCCTTGTTTCCTTCCCGGATATCCTGCAAAAGCCTTTCAAACACCTGCCGGAGCATGGGGCGCACCGTATGTTCATACTCGCCGCTTACCGCTTCGCTGTGATAGATCCTTTCATAGTTTTCCTTCTTCGCCACCTTCAGATCGTGATAGGTGGCGGGGCTGAGCAGAAGATGATCCTTCCCGTAGCTGTTTTCAATAAGATCCACCGACATATTGTTGATGATAGCGGCGTTGCGGTCGCCGATCTCCTGAGGGGTAAAGCCGGAATAGCCTTCGATGATATGGGCCGTCATGGCGTCCTGCCGGTCCTTTCCCAAATAGGCGATCATATCGCAGATGCGCACCACGCACCCCTCTAACGTGGAAGGCACTAACCGCTCCACCGCCTCCGGCCCCTGGGTAAGGCAAGCCTCTACCCTGCTGTTCAGCTCGTCAAAGGCAGAGAGGGGCTGGGGCCGGTATTCCTGCTGCTCGAATTCCCCGTTGTGGCAGAGAATGCCATCCAGCGTTTGGAGGGTCAGCTTTCTCTGAAACATGGCGTCCAGCACCCGGACGCTCTGTACATTGTGGAAAAAGTACCGCCCGCAGAATTCCTGCATCAGCTCGCTCAAATACCGCTCTCCCGCGTGGCCGAAGGGCGTGTGGCCCAAATCGTGGCCCAGGGAAATGGCCTCGATGAGATCCAGGTTCAGCCCCAGCATGGAGCCGATATTCCTGGCGATGCGGGAAACCAGCTGTACATGAAGGCCCCGGCGGGTGATATCGTCATTTTCATAAAAGGAAAGCACCTGGGTCTTATCCGCGTAGCGGTTATACATGGGAAGATGCAAAATCTTTTCCGTATCCCGCACAAAGGCAGGCCGCCATAAGGGAGAACGGTCTTTTTCCTCGCCGGGACGGATCGCGTTTTCTTCCCGAAAGCGGAAGGGATTTTCCCAATGCTCCGCCCGGTCCCGGCGGATCCTTTCCTGAAGCTCTTGGCTCAGCTTATTATATTTCAGCTCACTTTTCATAGGCTGCCTCCTTATCCGGAACATGCGAATCAGCACCACCCGGCCAGATACAGAAACCCCCGCCGTTCCCGGAGGAACCGCAGGGGAAATTCATGCTTTGCTGCCTGACCCGTTCAAATGGAAAGCTTGGCGGAAATGCGGTACAGATTCTCGTCAAAAATGCGGGGCATTTCCAGCGCTTCTGTGATATCGTAATCCACGATCTGCTCGCCCTTCATGGCGACCACCCGGTTCCCCAGGCCCTTTTCCAGCAGCTCCACCGCATGATAGCCCATGCGGCTGGCGACCACGCGGTCCCGCAGGGTGGGAGAGCCGCCCCGCTGCACATGGCCCAGGATCGTGGCCCGGCTTTCAATGCCGGTAGCGTCCTGGATCTTCTCCGCGATCTCCTGAGTGTGCCCGACGCCCTCGGCCACCACCACAATAAAGTGGCGCTTGCCGGTGCTCTGGGCCATACGGATGCGGGCGATCACATCTGCTTCAAAATCATAGGGGACCTCCGGCACCAGAGTGGCGATGGCGCCCACCGCGATACTGGTATGCAGCGCAATATCTCCGCAGCGGCGGCCCATGACCTCCACCACACTGCACCGGTCATGAGACTCGGTGGTGTCCCGGATTCGATCGATCATATCCATGGCGGTATTCAGGGCGGTATCGTAACCGATGGTGTAATCGGTACAGGCGATGTCGTTGTCGATAGTGCCGGGCACGCCGATGCAGAGCACCCCGGCGTTCGTCAGGTCTCTCGCCCCCCGGAAGGAGCCGTCTCCGCCGATGACCACCACGCCGTCGATTCCAAGCTTTTTGCACATATCCGCCGCCTTCTTCACACCCTCGGGGGTGTTGAATTCCGGGCTGCGGGCCGTGAACAGCGCGGTGCCGCCGTGCTGTATGATATCGGAAACACTGCGCAGGTTCATCTCCTGAACATCGCCGTGCAGCAGGCCGTTATAGCCCCGCTTTACGCCGTATACCTTCATACCGAAGGAGATCGCGGAACGAACCACAGCGCGTACCGCCGCGTTCATGCCGGGGGCGTCTCCCCCGCTGGTCAGAACTGCAATACTTTTCGCACCCATTATGTTTTCCTCCATCTATTTTGATCTTGGGGAGCCTGTCAACCCTTGCTGCCCCTATGCATTATGTTTCTAGAATATTATAGCAAAAGAGAAAAATTTATCAAGAGGTTCCCGGAAAGATTTTCGCCGAAGCTTTTAGAAAAGGGCAAAATCTCTTTTCTTTGTCCTTGTTCTTATCCAGCGTTCAGGAGCCGGCATCTAGTGTTTCACTACCACATTCTCTTCTCCCAAAAGCTTTTTGAGCGCTGAAAGAAGCACATCGTTCAGCTCTGTGCGAAACCGGGCGGGGGCTTTCATCAGCTTTTCGGAATCCCGGAAAAACAGGTAAACGTCTGACCTGCCCTCATCGAAAATGGACAGATACCGCATGGCCTTTTGATAGCTTGGATCCTCCTTGGAAGCAAGCTTCAGGTAAAGTCCGGGTCTGCCGGAGCTCCCGGACTGCGCCGCAGGCCTTTCCCCGCTTCCGGGCGCGCTCTGCCCCGGCCTGGAAAACCGGCTGCACACCAGCTCCGGCTCCCGATCCTCCACAAAGCTCAGCCGCCCGAAAACCTCCACCACAGCCCCTTCCTCCAAAAGGCCGGCAAAGCCCTCCAGCGTTTTTGCAAATACCAGCCCGGTCATGGCGCCGTACATATCCTCCAGGGTGAGAAATGCCATGGTTCCCCCGTTTTTGGTGGATTTCTTCCGCAGTTCGGTGATCATCACAAGCAGCGTGACCTGCTGGCCGTCCCGGTAGGGGCCGGACTCACCCTCTCCGCTGCGCAGGATCTCATCGCTTCTCACATATCGGCCTGTCTGGTAAAGGGCGGCATAGTCCATCATGGGGTGGCCGGTAAGATACATGCCGGTCACCTCTTTTTCCATGGCAAGCTTGTCCCCGGTGGAAAACTCCTCTGCTTTTTGCAGGGCAGGCTCGCCGCCCTCCTCCGCGCCGGGCGTGTCGAAAAAGCCTACCTGGCCTTCCAAATTCCGGCGCTTGTCCGTTTCCAGCGAGCTTAAAACGGATTCCAGGGAAAGCAGCATTTCCCTGCGGTTATTCCCCAGGCCGTCCAGCGCGCCGCATTTGATCAGGCTTTCAATGGCCCTGCGATTCAGGTCCTTCCCCGCCATGCGCTTGCAGAAATTGTAAAAGGAAGTAAAAGCGCCGCCCTGCCTGCGTTCCTCCACCATGCGCAAAATCACCGCCCGGCCCAGGTTTTTCACCGCCAGAAGGCCATAGCGGATGGTTTCCCCCGCCACGGTAAAGCCCGCGTCGCTTTCGTTGACATGGGGAGGCAGCACGGAGATCCTCAGCCGCTTACATTCCTCCATATACTCCGCCACCTTCCCCGCCCAGCCTAAAACGCTGGACAGCAGAGAGGCCATATACTCCCGGGGATAATGGCATTTCAAATAGGCCGTTTGATAGGCCACTACCGCATAGGCGGCGGCGTGGGATTTATTAAAGGCATAGGAGGCAAAGTTTTCCATTTCCCGGAACAGCTCCTCCGCCACCGCCTGCTCCACGCCCCGGTTCAGGCAGCCCTCTACCTCCCAGGAGCCGTCTTCCCGCTGCTGGCCGTGGAGGAACACCTCCCGCTCCTTTTCCAGCACATCCCGTTTCTTTTTCGCCATGGCCCGGCGCACAATATCCGCCCTGCCCAGGGAATACCCGGCCAGGTCCCGGAAGATCTGCATCACCTGCTCCTGGTAAATGATGCAGCCATAGGTCACCTCTAAGATCGGACGCAGCTTTTCGTGGATATATTTCACCTTTTCCGGATTCCGGCAGTTCTCCACATACATGGGAATAAACTGCATGGGCCCCGGCCTGTACAGGGATACGATGGCTGTCAGATCCTCAATACTCTCCGGCCCGGCCTGAACGGTAAGCCGGGTCATGCCGCCGGATTCAAACTGAAACACGCCGGAGGTCTCTCCCCTTTGCAGCATCCGAAAGGTTTCCGGGTCGTCGTCCGGAACGGTTTCAATGGAAAACTCCGGGTGTTCCCCGCGGATCAGCTTTTGCGCATTATCGATGACGGAAAGGTTTCTCAGCCCCAGAAAATCCATTTTCAGAAGGCCCAGCTCTTCAATGGCGTTCTTGGTAAACTGCGTGACGACGGCGTCGTCGTTTTTCGCCAGCGGCACGTATTCCATCACCGGTTTATCGGTGATGACCACCCCGGCCGCGTGGGTGGAAGCGTGGCGGGGCATTCCCTCCACTTTTCTGGCCATATCGATCAGATCCCGGATCTGACTGTCGTTTTCATATTGGGTGCGAAGGCTTTGCGAACGCTTCAGCGCTTCGTTCAGCGTCATGTTCAGCTCCATGGGGACCTGCTTTGCCACCTGATCCACCTTGTTATAGGGGATGGCCATGGCCCGCCCCACATCCCGCAGGGCGCCTCTGGCCGCCAGGGTGCCGAAGGTGACGATCTGCGCTACATGGTCCGTGCCGTACTTCTCCAGCACATAGCTGATGATCTCGTCCCGGCGCTCGTCGCTGAAATCGATGTCAAAATCGGGCATGCTCACCCGTTCGGGACTCAAAAACCGCTCGAAGAGCAGGCCGTACCGAATGGGGTCTACATTGGTAATGCCCACGCAATAGGCGGCAAGGCTTCCCACGCCGGAGCCCCTGCCCGGCCCAACGGGGATCCCTACGCTTTTCGCATAGCGAATGAAATCCCACACAATGAGGTAGTAGTTTACATAACCCATCTGTGAGATCACGCTGATCTCATATTCCAGCCGGTCAAAAAGGCTCTGCTCCGGCTCTTCGCCGTATCGGTTTTTCAGGCCGTCCAGGCACAGCCTTCGGAAAAAGCTTTCACTGTCGCCGCCGTCCGGCGGATCAAACCGGGGCAGCTTGGTCACTCCGAATTCGATCTCCACCTGACAGCGCTCCGCGATCTTTGCGGTATTGTCCGCCGCTTCCGGCAGCTCCGGGAAAAGCGCGCGCATTTCAGCTTCGCTTTTCACAAAGAATTCATCGGAACCGAATTCCAGCGCGTCCTTGTCCTCCACCGTGCGCCCTGTCTGAATACAGATCAGCACATGGTGCATGGCGCTGTCTTCTTTTTCAATATAATGGCAGTCGTTTGTCACCACCAGCGGAATGGAGGCTTCCCTTGCCAGCCGCAGGATCTGCGGGTTTACATAATGCTGTTCCTCCAGGCCGTGATCCTGTAATTCCAAAAAGAAATTTTCCGGGCCAAAGATCTCCCGATACCGCAGGGCCGCTTCCTTTGCCCCGGCGTAGTCGTTCCGGGAAAGGGCCCTGGGGATCTCTCCCGCAAGGCAGGCGGACAGGGCGATCAAGCCCTCATGGTACTGCTCCAGCAGCTCAAAATCCACCCTGGGGCGGTTGTAAAAGCCTTCTGTCCAGCCCTTCGATACCATGGCGATCAAATTGCGATAGCCCGTTTCATTCTCGCAAAGCAATACCAGGTGGCGGTTTTCGCTGTCCAGCTCGTGAACCTTATCGAACCGGGTGCGCTTGGCCACATAGACCTCGCAGCCTAAAATGGGCTTGATCCCCCGCTTTTTTGCCGCTTTATAAAAGTCGATCACGCCGTACATACAGCCGTGGTCGGTGATGGCCACCGCAGTCTGGCCCAGCTCCTGAATTTTATCCAGCAGCCGCTCGATCCTGCAGGCGCCGTCCAGCAGGCTGTATTCCGTATGCAGATGCAAATGTGCGAAAGCCATGCCCCCGCCCCCTTTCTTACTGGAAGAGCTCTGCCCTCTCTGAAATCAGCCCAGCTCCTGATGGATCGCCTTTAAAAGCTCCCGGGTGCTGTCGCAGCTGTGCTCCCAATACATGATGCCCAAAAGCCCCGCCTCCTTCACAAAGGCCGCCTTCAGTGCCACCGCCTCCGGGCTCTCAAAGCTGATAAATTCCGAGCCGTTCCACAGATAGGCCGCCTGCGCGTCCTCATCCCAATACTGGGTAAAGCCGCCCTTCTGAAGAAACTCCGGGGTGAGGTCGCTGTAGGCGGGACCGCCTATTCCCACGCTTTCCGCCTTTTGCAGCAGGCCGTGATTTCTGTTTTCCACCCCTGTCCAGCGGCGGGAATAAAAGGCCGCGCCCACCACCAGCTTAGAAAGGGGCACTCCTGCCTTGTGGAAAAGCTCCACCATGGCCCTGGTGTTCAGGCCGCTTTCATCCCCCGCGCCGGCGGAAAGAGCCGCGTGGTGTCCCGCCTCATGGGAAAAGCCGCTGCGCATATCATAGGTCATGATCTGCACGTAATCCACGATCTCCTGCACGCGCTCCATCTGCGTATCCCGAATGAAATATTCTCCCGCTCCGGCGGCGATAGACAGGCTTTTCTCTCCCAGCTGCCGCCGCAGCTCCTGAAGCAGCAGGGTGAAATTCTCTTTATCCGCGGGGTCACAGTCGATCTCCGCCTGATCGCTGCAGGGATATTCCCAGTCAATATCGATCCCATCCAGCCCGAAACGCTCCACGGCTTCCCTACAGGAAGCGGCAAAGCGCTCCCTTCCCTCCTGGGTCATCGCCATGTGAGAAAAGCCGCCTGCTCCCCAGCCGCCTACCGAAAGTATAATACGGATGGCCGGGGCCCATTCCCGGAACTTTTCGAGCAAATCGATATGAGTGAGCTGACTGAGATCCAGCAGCCCATCCTTTATCAGCCCAAAGGCCAGGTTGATGTGGGTCAAACGGCTCAGATCCTCCCTGGTGATCGTGGGCAGTGCGTCGTTCATGGCATAGGCAAGTACGAAATGCTTCATACAGCTTCTCCCTCTCTCCGTTTTTTCAAAAGCTTTTTTACCGACAAGTTTACATAATCTTTTTACCGATCTCCAGATACTTCTCTCCCAGCTCCAGCAGCCGCTCCAGCCGGTGGTTCACACCGCCCCGGCTGATCCCAAGGGCTTCTCCCAGCTGCCGCAGGGTCATTTCCGGGTTTTCCAGCCGCAGCCGGGCCAGCTCTCGCAGCCCATCGGGAAGGTTTTGAAGCTCTCCCGCGTCATTTAACGCCGCAATGGCGGCGATCTGCCTGGCGGAGGCGGAATAGGTTTTATCCATATTGGCCGTCTCAAAATTGGCCTTGCGGTTGATATCGTTTTTGGCTTCCTTGTACATGCGGATTTGCATCAGCTCCATGGAAGCACCGGCCGCGCCTAAAAAGGTGAGCAGATCCTCGATCTGCCCGCTTTCCTTCCAATAGACCACATAGCCGCTTTTTCGGGAGGCAAGCAGGGGCTTGACCGGAAAAGCGGTCACCTCGCACAGCAGGGTATACAGCTGATTTGCCAGCTTCTGATAGGGTACGGCAAATTCCAGGTGGTAGCTTTTCTGAGGGTCCGCCGCCGTGCCGCAGGAAAGAAAAGCGCCGCGAAGAAACGCGGCCTGGCAGCAATCATTTTCCAGCACCGCCCGGTTGATGTGCAGGCTTGCCTCCCGCCCGGTATGGCCAAAGGCGGAAAGCAGCCGAAGCCGGGAATCCTCGTCCGGCAGGGAAACCCGATAGGCGGGCTTTTTTCGCCTGCTCACACCATAGGAAAGCTCTCCCGCCGCACCGGCAGCCGCGGCGGCCAGCTCCAGCATGCGCCGGGCGACCCCGCCGTTTTCCGTAACATATGCGGTTTCTCTGAGAGAAAAGCACTTGGAAAACAGCCATATCCCATAGCACTCCGCGCGGAGACAGCAATTTCTTTTATTTTCAAGTTTACATAACTCCTGCTTGATCTCCGAGGAAAAAGACATTCCCACTCACCCACATAAAGAAGATTTCCATTTTCCGAAACGTACTCAGAAAGCGCCGCGCGCAAAGCCGCTTAGAATTTCTGGATATCCCGGTGCGTCACGCTGGTCTTTACGCCCTTTTCACTCAGATAATCGCACATATACTGAGCCAGGGCCACCGAACGGTGGTGCCCGCCGGTACAGCCCACCGCGATCACCAGCTGGCTTTTCCCCTCCTTGCTGTACAGGGGCAAAAGGTAATCTATCATATCCGTAAAGCGGGAAACGAAGCCTGCCGTTTCCTCCTTTTCCATCACATAGTCCCGCACCGCCGCGTCAAGGCCGGTTTGGGGACGAAGTGCCTCGTCGTAAAAGGGGTTCGGCAGACAGCGCACATCGAAAACCAGGTCGGACTCCATGGGGATCCCGAACTTGAAGCCGAAGCTGATGCAGTGCACCGCCAGGGAATCGCCGGGGCTGCTCAAAAACAGCTCGGTGATCCGGGTTTTCAGCTGTGCGGGAGATACCCCAGAGGTGTCGATCACATAATCGGAGCACTCCTTTACGGGCTTCAGCATTTCCCGCTCCAGCCGCACCGCCTGCTCCAGAGAGCCGTTCAGGTCGTCGGAAAGGGGATGCTTCCGCCGGGTCTCCTTAAACCTGCGCACCAGCACCGCGTCGGAGGAATCGAGAAACAGGATCTTATAGGGCTTTTTATCCCGCTTCAAGGCTTCCATGGCGGTAAAGAAAGACTTAAAAAGCTCGCCGCCCCTGGTGTCTGTCACTACCGCCACCCGGTTGCGCAGCCCTTCCGATTTGATACACAGGTCGTAAAACACGGGGATCAGCGCCGGAGGCAGATTATCCACACAGAAAAAGCCGATGTCCTCCATGGCGTGCATCGCCCTTGTTTTTCCGGCTCCGGAAAGCCCTGTAACGATCACAAATTCCATCTGTCCAACAACTTCCTTTCCGATTCCTCATTCCGCCCTCAGGTATCTTCTTCGCCTGTGACCCGAACCTCACATTCCAGCTGGATCCCCTTTTCGGCGGCTACTTTTTCTTTGATGATATCGATCAGCTCCAGCACATCCCGGCAGGAAGCGCCGCCGGTATTCACAATAAACCCGGCGTGCTTGGGGCTGACCTGCGCGCCGCCTATTTTTCTGCCCTTGAGCCCGCATTCCTCGATCAGGGCGGCGGCAAAGCCATTTTGCGGGCGCTTGAAAATGCTGCCGGCGCTGGGCATATCATAGGGCTGCTTCTCCTTCCGGCGGCCCATCAGCTCTTCCATCTTCCCGGAGATCTCCTCCCGGCTTCCCGGCGTAAGGCGATATTCCACAGAAAGGATCACATCACTGCCGCCCGTATACCGACTGTGCCG
>JAETPP010000407.1 GCA_021771115.1 Bacillota bacterium
CAGGGGTGTAGCTTTTGGGAAAATACTTCCGCAGGGTGTCGGAGGTAAACGTCACCTTGTCCAGATCGCTTTTCTTTTCCTCGCCCATAATCGCCCGCATTACATCTATGGATAAACGCCCCTCCTGACTGAATTTTTTGAGCCGCTGGGCTTGGGAAAGGGAGGGGGTGGCCTGTTCGCTGTCCATCGCGTCCAAAAGCTGTGTCTGTTCTTCTTTTTTGAGAAAGGACAGCTCATAGGCCGGGTTCAGGGCAATTTTCTTTTCGTCCACCATGTTCAGCAGTTCGGGGATTAACTCGGTCAGGCGAATGTAGCGCGAAATCTGATTGCGGCTTTGCCCAACCTGTTCCGCTAAAATTTCTCTGGATTCCTTACCAGCGGACTTCCGCCCAACTTGGGCGGAAGTTAAATCCATGCGTTCTCCCTGATGTTTCATGGCCTCCAATTTCATCTTGTAGGCAAAAGCCCTTTCGCTGGGGAGCAGGCTTTCCCGTTGTAAATTGCTGTCAACCATGATAATCGTGGCGGCGTCATCGTCCAAATCCCGGACAATCACCGGCATGGTTTCTTTCTCTGCCAGTTCACTGGCCCGATGCCGCCTGTGTCCGGCTACCAGCTCATAGCCGCCGCTGGGGTCGGGTCTGGCAATCGCCGGAACCAGAACGCCGTACTGCCGGATGCTGTCCGCTGTTTCCATCATGGCATCATCATCTTTGACCTTGAAAGGGTGGCCCTTGAACGGGTGCAGCTCGCTTAAAGGGATTTCTACCACCTTTTCCCGCCCCGCGTCGGCGCGGCTTTCCTCGGTGGTAAACAGATCATCGACCGATGCCAGCTCTACTTTTTTCGCGCTGCTTTTCAAGTTTCAACACCTCCTTAGTCAGATTTGCGTAACCCTCCGCTACTTTGCCGCCTGGGTCATGGGCGAAAATGCTCTTGCCCTCTGCGCTGATTTCCTTTGCCCGGACAGAATGGGGAATCTCGGTTCCGAACACCTTGATTTTGCTGCCGTAGGTTTCCCGCAGCAGGGCGGCA
>JAETPP010000408.1 GCA_021771115.1 Bacillota bacterium
GCTCTGCGACCATGTAAGCCATGTGTCCACGCAGCTGCCCTATGCGATTACCGTCGCCGCGATCAGCTTTGTCTGCTTCATCCTGGCCGGCCTTATCCAGAATGCGCTGATCTGCCTGGCTTTGGGGGTTGCCTTGACCATCGGCGTGCTGTTTGTCCTGCGGGCCTTTACAGAGAAAAAGAAGGCGTAAGCCGGATGATTCAAAAATCCCGGGGAAGGATCAAAGCCTTCCCTGGGATTTTGCTTTTATCCCTGCCTCCTCCTGGTCTGGCATGAAAAGGCGTCCCAAAGGGGCGCCTTTTTCATGCCGCAGCGTGACAACCGGCGCCAGTTCTGCAGGTATATATACGGGCCTCCCGTTTTTTCTCGAATTTATTATAATATAGGAGATTTTTGAAAATAGCGCCGCGTATTTTCTGTTTATTTTATACCAGTTTATGAATTTTTCCCTATGATGGAGATACATCTTGATTGAAAGGACGGTCCCGCATGAACAAAGTTGAAAAACTTGTTGACTGCATCGGCCCATCCCTCCGGTATTCAGGACGCAAGGCGCTTATCCTCAGCATTGATAGGGCTTGCCGGATCATTGCCGAAGCGGAGGTCGGCGCCTTCGATCGGTTTCAAGTAACCCGCGATATCTACCATGGCGTAGCCATCCAGCTCGGGCGCTCCCTTGGCACCACGGAGCAGGCGGTCTATCGGGCTGTAACCCGATGCTGGGATGGAGGGCAAAACAAAACGCTGAACCGGATCATCGGCTGCTCCCTGCCGCAAAAGCCCAAACCCTCGGAAATCATCCTGTATTGCGCCTACTTCGTCGTATACGGCGTGCCCTATCAGGAGGCGCTTTCCCATCCGGACCTTCCCAAACCCTTTTAGCCGATGGCGGGCCTACTGGTCCCAGCAGGTTACGGCCTGTAGTCGGCCCGGAGAAAGGGCTCGCTGCGCGTTGTTTCCGTCAGCAGCCGGTATTTTTCCGGATGGCGGTAGGCGTTTCCATGGATCTCCAGCTTCCGGTATTGGCGCAGCT
>JAETPP010000409.1 GCA_021771115.1 Bacillota bacterium
AATCTGCAAATTGCTTTTTCGACCGGAATGGCTTTGGGCCATCATATATAATTACAGCTGCAACACCCTCGAAAGGAAGAATAAAACCCATGACGAAACCTTTAGCGATTGCCATTGATGGCCCGGCCGGCGCCGGAAAAAGCACCATAGCCCGCATTCTGGCCAAGGAACTGGCGTTTATTTATGTGGATACCGGCGCGTTGTACCGCACGGTGGGATACTGCGCTCTTACGGCGGGGGCCGACCCTTCCAGGGCGGAGCAGGTAGCGCCGCTTTTGAAAGATTTGCAGCTGGAGCTCCGCTATGTGGATGGGGTACAGCGGGTGTTTGCTAACGGCGAGGATGTTAGTGAACGGATTCGCACGCCCGAGGTTTCCATGGCGGCTTCGGCGGTGTCGGCGCTGCCGGAGGTGCGAGCTTTCCTGCTCCAGCTGCAGAGGGATACAGCCGTCAGCCAGAACGTCATTATGGATGGCCGGGATATCGGCACGGTGGTACTGCCAAAGGCGGGGTTGAAAGTTTTCCTGACGGCTTCGCCGGAAGACAGGGCCACACGGCGGTATATGGAGCTGAAAGAAAAGGGTGTCGCTACGACCTTTGAGGAGGTACTGGCGGACATGATTAAGCGGGATTATGACGACAGTCATCGCGAGGCGGCGCCCCTGAAGCCGGCTGACGACGCCATCCTAGTGGATACGACTGGGAATACGCTCGAGCAGTCGGTGGAGGTTCTGAAAAAACTAGCGCTGGAGGCAATCGGATGAAAGAGCGTATGAACTTCGGAAAATTTCTGATTCGGCTCTGTACGCCCTTGGCACATTTGATTTTTCCCTTCAAAACGCTGGGACGGGAGCATATTCCGCCGGCTTCCGATACGGATCGCATCGTGTTGATATGCAACCATATTTCCGAAATTGATCCGGTTTTTCTGGAAATGGGGCAGAGGCGTCATATTTATTTCATGGCTAAGGAAGAGCTGTTTCACAGCCGCTTTAACAACTGGTTCTTCGGCAAACAGCTGGGGGCTTTTCCC
>JAETPP010000410.1 GCA_021771115.1 Bacillota bacterium
ATCTGCTGGAACATTCCGGCAGCCGTAAATTTTTGGAAGTGGATTTTTTTGGCGGCGAACCGCTTTTGAATATCGACGTGGTAAAACGGCTGGTGGCTTACGGCCGGAAGCGGGAAAAGTATTTTGGCAAAACCCTGCGCTTCACCTTTACCACCAACTGCGTGGGCCTGACCCCGGAAATTTCCGCTTGGGCAGAGGAAAATAATATCAGCGTGGTTTTAAGCCACGACGGCCGGCCGGAAATGCACGACCGGCAGCGGGTTTTTCCAAATGGCAAGGGCAGCTATGAAATTGTAACGGAGCGGATTAAGCAGTTTTTGGCCCAAAACAGCCGGGGCAACGCCATTGTGCGCGGCACCTATACGGCTTTTAATAAGGATTTTACAGAGGATATTAAGCATTGGCTGGATTTGGGCTTTCCTCGGCTTTCTATGGAGCCGGCGGTGGAGCTGCCGGACGGCCCCGGCAGTGAGCGCTGCCTGCGGGAGGAGGATTTGCCGGCCCTGCGGCAGGACTATTGGCGCTTGGCCGATTTGTTCCAGCAGCGGCGCGAGGAGGGCCGGCCCTTTGAATTTTTCCATTTTAAACTGGATTTGCGGCATGGCCCCTGCCTGCCTAAGCGGCTGACCGGCTGCGGTGCGGGCTATGAATATCTGGTGGTGACGCCGGAGGGGGATTTTTACCCTTGTCATCAGTTTGTCGGCCGGGAGGGCTTCCGTCTGGGCAGCCTCAGCGAGGGTATCACCGAGGCCGGACGAGAGCTTGGCGAGCAATTCCGCCAGGCCCACGTTTACAACAAGCCCAAATGTCGGGCCTGTTGGGCGCGCTTTTTCTGTAGCGGCGGCTGCCACGCCAACGCGGAGCTTTTTCATCACGATATTTTGCAGCCTTATGAATTGGGTTGTTCAATCAGTCAAATGCGCCTGGAGTGTGCGATTTGGCTGGCTGTTAAGGAGGTTGAAGCATGAAGCTGAACGGTGCAAGGATGGTTGTGGAGGCCATCAAAGCGGAGGGTATCAAAACAATTTTTGGT
>JAETPP010000411.1 GCA_021771115.1 Bacillota bacterium
TCTCTGTTTTATTTTTCGCCATAGGCAGTTGTCCTCCATACATGAAAACAGCCAGACAGGGAAGGTCGGCAACGAAGTCTGGCAACGGGCGCGGGAAAACCTTGAAACTAATCCTTGTCTGGCGGTTGGGTTATTTTATACTTTTTCTTCTATTTTTCTGTTGCTTTGGTTGTTAAAGTGGAGAAAAGCCGATAGTTACGGGATTTTCCCCGGCAACCGGCTCGGCAACGGGGTAGCAACGAAGTGTGCAACGGGCTGTCATTCGCCGGATTTTTTCAGAATGGAAGCTCCATCTGCTCCGGCACTGGCGTAAATCCCTCCGGGGTTTTTCCGCTCCCGTTGCTGGTGTCCGTTGCCGATTGCTCCCGTTCCCATCCTTTTTGTCTGCCGTATCCGGCAAACATCCGGGGATTGGAGAAATACTTCCAGCCGGTGACGCACTGGTTCATTATCTCGTTGATTTCCCGGATTTCCCATTGTTTCGGCTCGTCAAAAGCGTGGTTTAAGGCTTCTTTGTAAAGCTGTTTGGAGCAGACGGTATCGCCGGGGTAGCTGTCAAGGAAAGCCTGAATCATCCCGGCTTTAGTGTCCTCCGGCATAAAGTCCCGCTGGTGTTCTTTTAGATGGCGCACCATTTCCGGGCTGAATGTCAGCTTCCATCTGCCGCTTCTGTAAATCTCCATCGCTTCCGCCCACACTTGGTTTAAATAGGCTCTGGAAGCGGCTTCGTCCTCTAAGATGTGCGTTTCCGCCTGCTCCGGGCATACCTGTATGGGGATGAAGCGGCGGTTGCCGGAGCGGTCAAGGGGCAGGAAGTCAAGGGCGTTGGACGTGCCGCCGAACACGCACTGCCTTGGGCGGTCTGCCGGGTGGGTTTCATAGGGTATCTTGTAGACCTCCTTCTGGCGGCTCAAAAATGACTTGATTTCCTCTATGCTCTTGGCGTTTGCGGTGGCAATCATCTCCGACATCTCGATTATCCAGTGGCCTTGCAGCTTGCGGTATACGTTGTCGTCGTCCAGCTTCCGTAA
>JAETPP010000090.1 GCA_021771115.1 Bacillota bacterium
CGAATAGGTTCACCTGCTTTCGGTTCGGTCTCGTCAACTCTACCTTAGCACGGTTTCTTCCTATTCGCTACCTTTTTTTATCCTCTCTTGTCACATATCATTGTAACACCTACATCAGAGCCCCTTCAAAGCTTTCAAACCGCTTGCAAAAGGCTGGGAAAACGGGTATAATTGTGCCATACTATACAAGGCCTGTTTCCGCTCAAGGGAAACAGGCTTTAGAAGAGCTGTGAGGGAAATTTTATGAAGCTTGGCATCGTGGGGCTTCCCAATGTGGGGAAAAGCACCCTGTTTAACGCTATTACCAACGCGGGCGCGCAGTCTGCGAATTATCCTTTCTGCACCATTGAGCCCAACGTGGGCGTGGTGGCTGTACCTGATAAGCGGCTGGACAAGCTTGCTGAAATGTACGAGCCGGAAAAATTCACCCCCGCCACCATTGAATTTGTGGATATCGCGGGCCTGGTAAAGGGAGCTTCCCAGGGTGAGGGATTGGGCAATAAGTTCCTCTCCAATATCCGGGAGGTAGACGCCATCGTCCATGTGGTGCGCTGCTTTGAAAACGATGATATCGTTCACGTGGAGGGCAGTATCGACCCCGGCAGGGATATTGAAACCATCGACCTGGAGCTGATCCTTTCCGATATGGAGGTGCTGGACCGCAGGATCGACAAAACGAAAAAAATGCTGAAAGCCGATAAAAAATATCAGACCGAGCTGGAATTCTTTGAGCGGGTCCACACGGCGCTGGAGGCTGGGAAATCCGCCCGAAGCGTGGAATGCAGCGAGGACGAGGCGGAGCTTTTGGCCTCAGTTTCCCTCCTGACCAACAAGCCCATTATCTTCGCCGCCAACATGAGCGAGGAGGATTTCAAAAACGGTATTGAAGAAAACCGCTTCCTGAAAATCGTGCGGGAATATGCGGAAAAGGAGCATGCCGCCGTGCTGCCCATCTGCGCGGAGATCGAAGCGGAGATCTCCTCTCTCGACCCGGAGGAAAAGGAATTGTTCCTGGCCGATATGGGCCTTACGGAATCCGGCCTGGACAGGCTGATCACCGCCTGCTATGACCTTTTGGGCCTGATGTCCTACCTGACGGCGGGAAAGCCCGAGGTGCGGGCCTGGACCATCAAAAAGGGTACCAAAGCGCCCCAGGCCGCCGGAAAGATCCACACCGATTTCGAGCGGGGCTTCATCCGCGCGGAGGTCATCGGCTTCGATGAGCTGATGGAATGCGGCTCCATGGTTGCCGCAAAGGAAAAGGGACTGGTGCGCTCCGAAGGAAAGGAATATGTCATGCAGGACGGCGATATCGTGCTGTTCCGGTTTAATGTATGAGGCTGGATGCTGGATGCTAGATGCTGGATGCTAGAGAAGGACAAAAACCAGAGAGCAAGGGCGGAAATACCCTTGTTCCCTGGTTTGTTTTTTGAATGTTTTCGGTTCGGTTGAGGGAAAGTAGATAAATCATTGTTTGCTGTCAGCTAAAAAGTGACTTTGTAGGGCCCGACGTCCTCGGCGGGCCGCAGGAATACTGCAAGCTTTGGCGGACCGCCCGGAGGGCGTTGGTCTCCGGTGGAGGGGAAGGTCTCCAGTGGAGACCGTTCTGACCCGACCGAACCGACAGGTGAGACGTCTAACGCCGACCGAACCGACAGGTGAGAACGGTCCCTACACCTGCTCCCCGCCAAATTCCAATTTATCGCACTGACTACCTCCCACCTGTCATCCTGAGGAAAAAAGGCGCTTTGTGCCTTCTTGACGAAGGATCTCGTTCTTAATCCCTGGGTAAAAGGGTAAAGGGCGAGATCCTTCGGGCTCTGCCCTCAGGATGACAGACAAGAGCGCCATCTCTAACAACTAACAACTAAACACTAACAACTCCTCTTCCCCATCGTAGGAAAAGCCGCTTTTTCAGATCTGCGCCAAAAAGCCTCTGCTTTTTCTATCCGCAAAGCTAGGGCCTTCCCTGTTGAATTTTAAGCCGAGATATGGTATGGTTTTCTTAATACAAGCCGATATTTCTTTTGAAGGAGTGCTGATATGTTTGCCAGAAAATTGAAACCGGAGGAGCGCTATTATTCCGGCCTCCATATGGCCGTTGCCTTTGAGGGCGGCTTTGACCTTTTGAAGGAGCGCGCCGCTGCCGGAGAGGCGAAGGAAGATCCCCACGCCGACTGCTGGGCGGCCTTTCCCGAGGAAGGGAAGCCCCCTGTGGCCAGCTTTGTCATGAACAAATTTAACGCCCGGTTTGACGGGCATACCGTCAAAATGGGGGGCGTAGGCGGGGTGGCCACCCTGCCGCCTTACCGGCGGGGCGGGGCCATCCGCGCCTGTATGCAGGCCTCCTTCCGGGATCTGTTCGACAGCGGCTTTGTCCTTTCCTCCCTCTATCCCTTCAGCACCGCCTACTACCGGAAGTTCGGCTTTGAAAACGGCCAGCCCTGCCTTTTGTGGACGCTTCCCCTTTTCAACCTGAACGTGCCGGATGTGGGTGGGAGGATCGTGGAGCTTTTCCCCGGGGACGACCTTTCACCTCTGCTTACGGTATACAATGCCGTGTACGAAAACTGCAATCTTTCCGTGGTGCGGGAAGCCTATGACCCCGACCTGGAAAAGGCCAATCTCCTGGAGCAGAAGCGGTACATCTTTGTCTGGGAGGACGAAACCGGCGCTCCCGGCGCATTTCTGATCGGCGGGCGGGACGGAGATGTTTTGAACTGCCGCATGGATTTTTCCATGAAAAACTGCCTTTTGTTCCGGGACGCCAGGGCCCTGCAGGGGCTGCTGTACTTTGTGCGCACGGCGTTTATCGCCAATTTCCGGGCGATCCGTTTTGCCACCCCCGCCCACGTATCCATTCTTTCCCTGTTTCCGGAAGCGACTACCATGGAAAGCTCCCTGTTCCTAAACGGCATGCTCCGGGTGGTAAACGCGGAAGCGGCTTTAAAGCTCTGCCGGTGCCGGGGTGAGGGAAGCCTTACCCTGAAGCTTACCGATCCGCTTTTAGAGGAAAACTGCGATACCTTCCGGCTCACCTTTGCCCCCGGAAAGGAAAACCGGGTGGAGCGTGTCCAGAAGGAACCTGACGCGCTGCTTCCCATCGGCGATTTTTCCGCCCTGCTCTGCGGCGTGCGGAGCGCGGAGGAGCTTCCCTGGATGCCGGAAACGGTGGTAAAGAATCCGAACGCGCCCTTTGCGCAAGTATTTTATCACAAGCCCTGCCACGTGCTGGACTTATTCTGATCCCCAAAAGGAGGAGAGCAAATCATGAGCATTGCAAAAAAAGAATGGACGCGAAAGGCCTGCGGGGAACCGGGGCGCATCTTTTCCCGAAGCTGGGTAAGCGAGGAAACGCCGCCTAAGGCCGTGCTGGTGATCGCCCACGGCATGGCGGAGCACAGCGCCCGCTATGATCCTTTCGCCTCCTTCCTGGCGGAGCGGGGGTATGCGGTCTATATGAACGACCACGCGGGCCATGGCCGCTCCGCCCAGATAAACGGCCATTTTGCCGATGAAAACGGCTGGGAAAACGTGGTAAACGATCTAAACGCCCTGATGGATGAGGCCGAAAAAAACCATCCCGGCATCCCGCTGTTTCTCATGGGCCACAGCATGGGCTCCTTCCTGTCCCGCTCCTTTTTGACCCGCTACGGCGACAGGCTTTCCGGCTGTGTTCTCTGCGGCACCATGGGCCAAAACCCCGGCGTAAAGCCGGGAAAGGCCTTGGCAGAACTGCAATGCAGGCTGCGGGGCCCCCGTTCCCGGGGCAATCTGATCGATAAGCTGGCCTTCGGCACTTACAACAAGCGCATTCCAAACCCGGTAAATAAATTTGCCTGGCTTTCCACCGACGAGGAAAATTGTAAAGCCTATGCCGCCGATAAGATGTGCGGCTTTCCCTTTACCGCCGCCGGATACCGGGATCTTTTTACCGGGCTTCTGGAAATCAGCTCTCCCCAGTGGGCGGCCGCCGTTCCCAAGGACCTGCCCATTTACCTGCTGGCCGGTACGGAAGACCCGGTGGGAAATTACGGCGTTGGCCCCAAGCAGGTGGCGGACGCTTTACAGGCGGCAGGCGTAAAGGATGTATCCCTTACCCTGTATCCCGGCATGCGCCACGAGCTGCTGAATGAAACAGGGAAGCAAAAGGTATACGACGATATCTTCCTTTGGCTGGAAGCAAGAGAGGAGATGGCCCGAGCATGAAACGGCTTTTAGCCTGCCTGCTTCTGGTGACACAGATCTTTCTGGGGAATTCGCTTCCCGGGGCTTCTGCGGCGGGAGCTGTTTTTTCCGATGTGAAGCCCGGCAGATGGTATTATAACGACATTACGGCCATGGCCGGCTCCGGCTGGCTTGCCGGGTATAAGGACGGTACCTTCCGGCCCAACAAAACCATTACCGGGGCGGAGTTTGTCAGCATTGTGGCCCGCCGGAAGGGGCTTACTCCCGCCCAGGGCCAGGTAAAGCACTGGGCGGCCTCCATGACCCAGGCGGCTCTGGATCAGGGCTGGTACAATTGGGATGAGCTGCCTCCCACAGGGCAAAGCTTTGACCGGCCCATTTCCCGGCAGGTGGCGGTAAAGATCTTGATGAAGGCCTTCCTCCCCGGCGCCTGGGGCGATTACAACACAGAGTCCCGGAAGATCAGGGATTTCGCAAAGCTGGACGGCCGGTACTATGAAACCGTGCTTGCCGCCTACGCGGAGGGGATCGTGGTGGGCGACCCGGACGGCTCCTTCCGGCCCAAAGACGGCCTGTCCCGGGCGGAGGCCTGCGCCCTGGTGTGCCGGGCGGCCAAAAAGGTGGGGGATCCCTATGCGCCACCCTATGAGCCGGATACGCCCCCGAAGCCTGTGGAAACCAGAAAGGGCGGCGTTACCCAAAACGGCTGGCTCCAGGTAAAGGGGGCCCAGCTCTGCAATGAAGCGGGAGAGCCCATCGTGCTGCGGGGCATGAGCACCCACGGCATGCAGTGGTACGGGCAGTATGCCTCCTCCGGAGCCATCAAAACCACGGCGGACTATGGGGCAAATTTATTCCGAGTGGCCATGTACACCGGAGAAAACGGCTATCTTTCCCAGCCTGAAACCATCAAAAAACAGGTGATCGCCGCGGTGGACGCCGCCATTCAAAACGACATGTACGTCATTCTCGACTGGCATATCCTTTCCGACGGCAATCCGACAAGCCATTTGCAGGAAGCCAAAAGCTTCTTCGCCGAAATGGCGAAGCGGTACAAAGACAGCCCGGCGGTGCTGTATGAGATCTGCAATGAGCCCAACGGCAATGTTTCCTGGAAAAACGATGTAAAGCCCTACGCCCAAGAGCTGGTAAAAACCATTCGGAACGCGGGCTCTGACGGGGTGATCCTCATCGGCAGCCCCACCTGGAGCCAGGATATCCACCTGGCTGCCGCCGACCCGGTACAGGGCGAAAACCTGATGTACACCCTGCATTTCTACGCAGGCACCCACGGGAAGGACTTGCGGGACAGGATCGACGCCGCCAGAAATCAGGGTATCGCCATTTTCGTTTCGGAATGGGGCACAAGCCGGGCCGACGGCAGCGGCGGCGTGTTCCTGAAGGAGGCCGGAGAATGGCTGGATTTCCTGGACGCCCGGGGCATCAGCTGGGCCAACTGGTCCCTGTGCGATAAAAACGAAACCTCCGCCGCCTTAAAGCCCGGCGCTTCCGCAAACGGCGGCTGGAAGCAGAAGGATCTTTCCGAATCCGGCAAGTTTGTATTTTCTAGATTTTAGATAGTAGATGGTGGAGTCCAGATGATGGCAGCGCTGCTTTTTCGTTGGGAGGCGTGGTTAGGAGAAGGCGATAAATGAGGAATGAGGAATGAGTAATTAGTAATGAAGGTGGCCTTGCTGTCGCAAGGCAATAAAAAAAGGGCTAAATTATTGTTTAGCACTCACTCTTGGCCCCCCTGAAAGGGGGGCTGTCACGGCGAAGCCGTGACTGAGGGGTTCCGTGCAGTAAGTTGATAAACGCAGGTTTTAGGCAAATCGCAACCGAGCTATAACCCTTCCACCGCCTATCGGCGGTCCCCCTCCCCTTTCAGGGGAGGCAAGAGTTTCTGCCTTTCTGTTAGTGCGTCAAATTCCAATTTAGTGTACTCACTTACTGTGATCCTGAGGAAAAAGGACGGCGCTCCTCCAATGGGGGGAGAGCCGTCCTTAAAATCTTTCTTTTTCCGCCATGCTTAATTATTCCGGCTTCTTTAAGATACTTTCGGGATCGACATAGATCCCGTCCCGGCGAACCTCCAGGTGCAGGTGGGCTTCCTCCGCCGCCTCGAAGGGTACCGCGGTCACCGTGCCGATGGCCTGGCCCTTTGTCACTGTATCACCCTCCTTGACCAGGAAGTTTTCTCCCAGGCCGCAGTAGAAGAATTCATAGTCCCCGTGCTCGATCTCGATCACGTTGCCCAGCATGCGGTCTGTGTAGGTGCGCTTGACCTGCCCGTTGCCGCAGGCGTAAACCTCTTCCCCGCTTTCCGCCTTTTGGTCCATGCCGGTATGGATGCGCCAATCCTTCATGGTTTCGGAATAGACCGGGGCTCCGGCGCTGTACGCCTTGGGGATCTCCTGGGACTGCAGCGGGTAGATCAGCTCGTCGCTGATCTCATAGATCGGGGCATTTACCGGGATCTGCGGTTCGGAGGAAACCGGTTCCTCTTCCGGCAGGCTGCTCACCGGCTGTTTGCTGTCAACCTCGCTGCTTTCCGTTTTTCCCGTTACAGAGCCCACGGTCTGGCGGGCGGGAGACGAGGAAGCGGAAGAGCTGGGCGCTTCCGGATCGTCCTTGATTCTGCTCACGGTTTTACCGCTCTGGGCTTTCGGGGCCTGGCTCTGTGCCGAGCTGGAGCTCACCTTTTCCGCCTCCGGGGCCAGGTAATTGTGTACCGCGTCATAGGTGCTCCACGCCGCGATCCCCACCGCCACCAGGCAAACCGCCAGGGCAAGGTAGAAGCCATTTTTCCGGGCCTTGTTCTCTGAAAAACGTTTTCCGTTCATGTGTTCCATTCCTTTCGGATCAAAATACTGGATTGCTTTCCCTTGTATTTTGAGCCGAAAGCTGTGAGATTATACTTTTCAAAGCCCAATTCTCACAACGAAACTTTTATTTATAAAAAAGGGAAGAACCGGCAACCCTGCCGGTTCTTTCCTTTTTTGCTTGAGGGGTATTATTGAGGAGGGTAGAACACGTATCTCAAAGAAAAGGTGCGGTCCATTTCTTCTGAGTACAGTTTTATTATAGCGGAAAACGAAGGGGAGTTGTTACCGCGCTGTGAATAAAGCTTAAAGAAATTCCGCAGGTTTTATGAACGTTTTGCAAAGTCGCACATAAAACCCCATCCGGAAAAATTTTCTGAAAATAAATTCAAACAAACGTTTACTTTTTCCGATAGGATATGTTATACTAAAGGCAAAGAAAGGCTTTGTTTTCGCAAAGCGTGTGAAATCACCTGAACCGCAATGGAGGCATCGCTATGGAACGCCTGACAAAAAGCCAGCAGAAAGTGTACGATTTCCTTGTGAAGGAAGCGCCCAAGGGCGTACCTCCCACGGTGCGGGAAATCTGCGCCGCCACGGGGCTTCATTCCACCTCCACCGTCCACGCTCATCTGAAAACCCTGGAAAAGCTGGGATATATCACCAGGGATGCGGGCCTCAATCGCTCGATCCGCATTGAAGGCAGCACCGCCGCGGTGCAGGTGCCGATTTTAGGCAAGGTCACCGCCGGCCAGCCGATTTTGGCGGTGGAGGATATTGAAGGCTACCTTCCCTTCCCTCAAAAGGAGGGCAGAGAGCTCTTTGCCCTGCATGTCAGCGGCCTGAGCATGCGGGACGCCGGCATTCTGGACGGCGACTATGTGGTGGCACAGCGTGTTTCCACTGCGGAAAACGGCGATATCGTGGTAGCCATGATCGAGGATGAGGCCACCGTAAAGCGCTTTTACCGGGAAAAGGACCGGATCCGCCTTCAGCCGGAAAACCCGGATTATGAACCCATCTATTCCGACAATGTGTTCCTGTTAGGAAAAGTCATTGCCGTCATGCGCTACTTATAAAATAGGCCGGTAGCGGCGATAAGAAAAAACGTAAAGATATGGCAAGGGGTGAGCATTTTTGCTCACCCCTTTTCTAATAGAACTAAATTCCAGCAGCTAGGGCGTGTTCACACAAACAGCTGGGTGGAAAGGTAGCGGTCTCCGGTATCCGGCAGCAGGGCCACAATGGTTTTTCCCTTGTTTTCCGGGCGCTTACAGAGCTGCAGGGCGGCCCACAGCGCCGCGCCGGAGGAAATGCCGGTCAAAATCCCCTCGGCCTTGCCCAGCTCCCGTCCGGCCTGAAAGGCCTCTTCGCCGGTCACGGGGACAACTTCATCATAAATACCGGTGTCCAGGATCTCCGGCACAAAGCCCGCGCCGATGCCCTGCAGCGGGTGGGGGCCGCTTTTTCCTCCGCTGAGCACAGGAGAGGCGGCGGGCTCTACCGCCACAATTTTCAGGGAGGGCTTTTGCTTTTTCAGATATCTGCCGGTTCCGGTAATGGTGCCGCCGGTGCCTACTCCGGCCACAAAAAAGTCGATTTCTCCCTCTGTGTCCCGCCAGAGCTCCGGCCCGGTGGTGGCTTCATGGGCGGCGGGGTTCGCGGGGTTCTCAAACTGGCCCGGTACGAAGCTGTGGGGAATTGCCTTTGCCAGCTCCTCCGCCCTGGCGATGGCGCCGCTCATGCCCTTTGCGCCGTCGGTAAGCTCCAGTTCCGCGCCGTAGGCCTTCATCAGCTGGCGGCGCTCCACGCTCATGGTGTCCGGCATGACGATAATGGTTCGGTATCCCCTGGCTGCGGCCACGGCGGCCAGGCCGATCCCGGTGTTCCCGGAGGTGGGCTCAATGATCACGGAATCGGGCTTTAAGAGGCCCCTTTCCTCGGCGTCGTCCAGCATGGCCTTTGCCACCCTGTCCTTGACAGAGCCCGCGGGATTCAGGTATTCCAGCTTCAGCAGCAGCCTTGCCTGAAGCCCATGGAGCTTTTCCAGATGTACCGGCTCCAGCAGGGGCGTGTTTCCGATCATCTGATCCAGGCTGGTAAAAATTTTGCTCATGAAAAAACCTCCCATTCACCGGCCCCGGAACTCCATCAGCCAGCAGTCTCGCTTGCTGCCCTCGTGAAGCTCGTGGGCCGGGAGAAATTTGATTTTTTGAAATCCGCAGGCCTCATAGCAGCGCAGGGCCCGGAAATTATCGGCGTGGGGATCTAAGATCACAGCCTGGGCTCCTTCCTGCCCGGTCAAATACTCCAGCACCAGCTTGAGAAAGCGGCGGCCGATCTTTCTATCCCAATAGGCGGGCTCCCCGATAAACTGATCGATGCCGAAGGCGGAAAGCTCCGGGTGGGGGTACTGGTATTCCTCGCACAATTCCGGCGTCAGCTTGTAGATCTGAATGTAGCCGATGGGAAGCCCCTCATATTCTATGGTGCACCGGCGGCAGCCGGGCTCTTCCTCGTAAAAATCCTCCTGTACCCGCTCTGTGGTAAAGACGGCGTCCCGGCCCTCATACCATTCCAGAACCGCCGGGTCGGTCATCCATTTCAAGAGGCTACCCGCATCCCGCTGCTCCAAGGGCCGCAGGGAAACCGGGCCGTCCCGCAGGTGAATTTCACACACAACTGGTTCTCCCTTCCCCATAAAATGCAAAAGCTCCGCAAGAAAGACCACCTTGCGGAGCCGTCCTTTTTCAAATTTCGGTAAACTGCATCAAAAAGCCGTGGGGGAGAAGCTTTCCCAGCAGGTGATAGAACTTGTAGAAAAAGCTTTTGGTATACACGGTTTTCCCCCGCTTTGCCGCCCGCAGGGAGCCCACCGCCACAGCCTGGGGAGATACTCTGGGCAGCTTATCGATGAGCCGGGATTTTCCCTCCGTCACGTTTGCCACGTTCCAAAAATCCGTGTCCATGGGGCCGGGGCATACTGCCGTGACTTTAATACCCCTGGGGGCAAGCTCGTTGTGCAGCGCCTTGGAAAGGGCCAGCACGTAGGATTTGGTGGCACAGTAAACGGACATTCTGGGGGTGGGGGCAAAGGCGGCGATGGAAGAAACATTCAGCACCAGGCTGTCGTCCAGCATATAGGGCAGGCAGATGCGCATCATGCCGGTCAGTGCCCGGCAGTTCAGGTCTACCATGCCGGTCTGCAAGGCGCAGTTGGAGGAAAAGAAATCCACGCCCTTGCCGTAACCGGCGTTGTTTACCAGCACCTTGATCTCCGGGTTGTTTTCCTTGAGAAGCTGCTCAAAAATGCGCAGGCTTTCCGATTTGGAAAGATCCAGAGAAATGGCGGCAATGGTTTTATCCGGGTGCTCCTCCGCGATCTCCTTTAAAAGCTCTTTCCGGCGGGCAACGAGCCAGAAGGCGTCTACTGTAGGGTATTGAGCGATAATGGCGTTGATGTATTCCTTGCCCAGTCCGCTGGAAGCGCCGGTAATGACCGCAGTGATCATATCCGCTCGACCGTCCTTTCCTGGCGGCCTTCAAAAAAGCGCCGCCCTTTTAGGGTAGAGTAAAAACTTTAGAACCTGTATTCACAACCTGTAAGCACCATCTGAGCGGCCTTTTGGAAGCCGTTCTGCGTTAAATTTTCTTGCAATACGCCAGTATTCCTGCGAAAATTTGCCTGGAACAAC
>JAETPP010000091.1 GCA_021771115.1 Bacillota bacterium
TGCCTCCCCTGAAAGGGGTGAGCACGCCCCGGTGGGGCGTTGATGCGAACCGACCGAGCCGACAGGCGAGACGGAGGGCCATGCGATAGCATGGCGGAGGGGTTCCCGCTTGCCACACAGAACCCCTCAGTCAGCCTATCGGCTGACAGCTCCCCTTTCAGGGGAGCCAAGGGGTAAGCGCTAAACAATAATTTACCGGCAACTGCCAGCATACCCTTTAACTACTAATTGCTAATTGCTAATTCCTAATTTATTTCATCCCTTCCTGATCTTCGCAAGCAGCCGCAGCAGGGTGTCCTGTTCTTCCTCTGTCAGGTCGGAGGCGACGCTTTGGCCCCATTGGGAAAGGTAGGTCCGAATCAGGGGGATCAGTTCTTTTCCCTGTTCCGTGAGGTAAAGGTTATTTTGGCGGCGGTCGCTGCGGTCAGTTTCCCGGCGGATATAGCCCAGCTCCTCCAGCTGCTTGATGCGCCTTGCCACATTGCTTTTGTCGATATACATATGGGTGGCGATGCTGTCCTGGGTGGCGCCCGGATGGCGGTCCACATGGAGCAGCATCATGTACATGGCGCCGGAAAAGCCGTATTGCCGCAGGCGTTCGCCCATGAATTTGCTGCGGTTTCGGTAAAGGAAGGTCAGGGATCTGCCCAGCTCTCTGGCAAAGTTTTTGGACTTTTCCGAGCGATCGGGCCGAAGAAAGCAGCGGCACACCTTTTGATAGGAGGCTTCATCGCCGTTTGTCAGGGGCGTGACAAAAACGCGGTAAAGCGCTTCCAGGGAGGCTTTTACTTCTTCCGGGCCGGGGGCTATGGCGTTCCGAAGCGGCAGCAGCAGGATCTGATATTCCACCCCGAAGAGAAGGGAATATACCTCTGTGAGCAGGCAGCCGCAGTTTTGATAAAATCCCAGCCGGCGCCGGCGTTCCAGGGCTTGCTCCGGCGTTTGGGCGCTTTCCAGGCTTTCCACCTCGATCAGCACATAGGGAACACTGAATTCCGCGGAAACGCTTTTCAGCGCGGAAAGGAAGCGGCTGCCGATCCCCTGTCCCCGCAGGGAGGCGTCCACGGCGAAATAGTCCAGCAGCGCGGCTCCTTCCGCAAGAATAAACAGGGCATAGGCGGCGGTTTTCCCCCCTTCCCGGCAGGCAAAGCAGCGGTACATCCCCGATTTCAGCAAATATTCCATGCTGGCAAAGGGGCGCAGCTCATCGGGAGGAAAATCCTCCCGCAGGCGGGTGTCATACAGAGCCTTCAGCTCTTTTTCCTCGATCGCTTCTATTTTCATAAGGCATCCCTTTCAATATTCAGAAAGCAGTTTTACTGTCCTTTTCCGGCAAGCGGCCCCACGAGGCCCTCGCCCTTTCTCCGGCATCCAGCATCCAGTATCCAGTATATCAAAAAAGCCGGCTTCCGGCAAGCGGTTTCCCCGCCGCCCCGGAAAACAGAACGGGTTCTGAAAAATCTCCTGTAAAATAACGGGATTTTCCCGGAATATCTTGCGTTTTCGGCAAAAACCCTGTATAATAAATAAAGTTTTATCTTTTACGTTTGCCGTTTGGTTTCGCTTGGAAAGGAAAAGACCTGTATGGATGCTGTAAAGAAGCGCAATATTTTTCTGGGTGTGATTTTGCTCTTGGTGGTTATTTTGGCAGTCATTTCTATTGTCACTTTGGTAAAAGGGCCCCGTCAGAGCAGTGTGGAGTTTGTTTCCAAAAGCGGCCCCGCGGAGCTTACCGTCAACGATATGTACGAGGGGAATATGACGATCCCCTATTTCGATATCCCCACAAGCAATTATCCGCCTGATAAATTTTTGGAAAATAAGGGCGTGATCACCTACGAGGGGGGAGATTCCTTCGTGGGCATCAACGTGAATTCCCAAAAGGGAGAGATCGACTGGGATCAGGTTGCGGAAAGCGGCGTGGATTACGCCATGATCCGCGTGGGCTGGCGCGGCGACGAGGGCGGTAAGATCGCGGCGGACGAAAAATTTGAAGCCAATATCAAGGGCGCCCTGGCTGCGGGGCTTCCCGTGGGGGTCTACTTCTATTCGAAGGCGGTCACCGACGCGGAGGCCGAGGAGGAGGCCACCTTTGTGCTGGAGCAGATCCGGGGATACAGTGTGACCTATCCCGTGGCCTTCTATTGGGAATACGGCGTGAAGGACGACGGCTCTCTGGATGAGAGCAAGCGCACCGTTCGGTGCAACGGCAAGCAGGTCACCGGCTTTATCGATACCTTCTGCAAAAAGGTAAAGGCCGCCGGATATACCGCCAGCTATTACTGTGATAAGACTATGGGCTACACCAGGCTGGATCTTTCAGAACTTTCCGGCTATGACATGTGGTATGCCGAATTCCGAAGCGCCCCCAGCTTCTATTATGATTACGGAATGTGGCAGTACACCAAGGCCGGGACCGTGCCCGGCATTGAGGGCAGCGTGCCGATAAACCTTTCCCTGAAAAAATACGGATAAGGGGCCGGAGTGCCCTGAAAAATTTCGGAAGAAAGGAAGTGGCGGTATGCAGTTGGAGCCTGCGCAGAAAAAGAAGCTGTTTCTCGCTGTGCTCGGCGGGTTAGCCGCTTTGATCGTGATCATAGCCGCCGTGGCCATCGCGTTGGAAAGCGGCGGCCCTTCCGGCAATGGAGAAACCTTCAGCGGCGTGGCGGTGCCGGAGAACGAGCTTTTGGTAAGCGATCTTTACAACGGCGAAATGCTGATCCCCAAATTCGATTTGCCGGTGAACAAGTATGATGCGAAAAAGTTTTCCAGCAAGGACGGCCTGACCCGTTATGAAGATTCCCAGGCCCGGCTGGGAGTGGATGTATCGGAGTATCAGGGCAATATCGATTGGGCCGCCGTAAAGAACAGCGGGATCGATTTTGCCATTCTGCGCCTGGGCTATCGAGGTACCACCCAGGGGCTGCTCAATGTGGACGAAACCTTTGAACAGAATTTCACCGGAGCTGCCGGCGCCGGGCTGTTTGTGGGGGTCTATTTTTTCTCCCAGGCGGTCACGGAAGCGGAGGCCCGGGCGGAAGCGGATTTTGTGGTGCAAACGCTGAACGGCCGGAAGCTCGCGTACCCCATCGTATTTGACTGGGAGCCGCCCGTTCCGTCAGAGAAGCTTCCGGCGGAGGATCTGCGGGCCTACGGCATGACAGGCGAACAGGTGACAAAGCTGGGCACGGCCTTCTGTGAGCGGATCAAAGAGGCGGGGTATACGCCCTGCGTCTATTTCAATAAGCACCAGGCCTATGAGTTTTTTGACCTGGAGCAGTGGAAGGACTATGACATGTGGTACGCCGAATACGCCGAGATCCCCAGCCTGTACTACGATTTCCGCATTTGGCAGTACACCGATGAGGGCCAGGTGCCCGGCATTGAGGGCGGCGTAGATGTGAACATCTGCTTTCAGCCTTTTTAGGCGTTTCTTTTGAAGTTTTCTGAAGAACAAGAAATTCCCGGAGCTTTCCGGGAATTTTTTTATAGTCGCTGTAACCTTTTTGGGGAACTGTGCCTCTAATGGTTGTAAAAGCTTTTATAAAAACGAAAGCAGAGGAGATGAAACATCCTTGGATAACATAGAAAAGCTGGCGCGCCGGGCGCGGAACGGGGAAAAGGACGCGTTTGTAGAGCTGATCGAGCAGTGCAAGCTTTCCATGAGCCGCACGGCGCTGGCGATCCTGCACAGCGAAGAAGACGCGGCAGACGCCATTTCAGAAACGGTGCTCACCGCCTTTTGGAAGCTTTGCGATCTGCGCCAGCCCAAATATTTCAAGACCTGGCTTACCCGGATCCTGATCTACAACTGCTATCATCTTCTGCGCCAGCGGCAAGGCTCTCTGTCACTGGACGATGTGCCGGAGGGGACATGGGCGGCGGATCGGGAGAAGGAGTATGACAATGTGATCGATATTCAAAGCAGCCTGCAGGAGCTGGGAGAAAACGACAGGCTGATTTTAACCTTGTTCTATCTGGAGGATCTGCCCATCCGGGAAATCGCAAAGCTGCTCCACATTCGGGAGGACGCGGTAAAGACCCGGCTGAGCCGAAGCAGAAAACGGTTCCGCGAAGTATATCAGGAAAGAGAGGGGCATTGCTATGAAGCGTGTGGAAAATAGAAGCTGGGAAGAAATTGCCATCAAAGAAAGCCTGGAGCTTTCCGCCGTGCCGGAGGTCATCAGTGAAAGGCTGCGGCAGGTCTATGCCGAGCTGCCGGAGCGACTGCCGGAAAAGCGCCGCCGGCCTGTACAGGCCTTCAAAGCAGCCGCTGCGGCGGTTTCCGGCCTTGCCGCCGCCTTTTTGCTGCTGTTTGGCCTCAATGGGCTGAACCCGGCCCTGGCGGAAAGCCTGCCGCTGATCGGGGGCATTTTCCAGCAGCTGAATCAATCCCAGGGCTGGGTCAATCTGACGGAAACACAGCTGAGCGTGGAGCAATATGCCGAGCCCATGGAAGGGGTGGAAGCGCAGGTGCCTGCAAATGGCCTGCTGGAAAAGCCCATGAAGGTCACCGTGCGGGAAGCGTATTTTGACGGAGAGTTTTTGTACGCCGGGCTTTTCATGGAGATCAATACCCGGGACGACCGGCTTTTCAGCAGACGCACCCCCGGCTATGATATTTTACTGAACGGCGTCAGTCAGCTGGAATACGATGAGGAAGCAGGGGATATCCAAGGGGCGCAGGGCTTTGTCCTGATGGGAGATCAAACCTGGCAGCCCAGCGACGGCGGAGAGTATCTTTCCCAGGTCTCCTTCCGCGTGCCGGAGCAGTACCGCGATTTGGAGCAGCTTGATGTGACCCTGCAATACAGCGGGATCTATGCCTTTCCGAATGCCTTTGAGCTGGAGCGGAACTCCTCTCCCTTTACCCTGAGCTTTACGGTGAAGAAAAACACAGCGCAGGTGAAGCGGATCGAGGGCGGTGCGGAAAGAAACGGCGTAAGGCTCGTTTCCGCCGCGGCCTCTCCCGCCGGGACGGTCTACACGCTGGACATCCCCCCGGAATATGTGAATCCCAGTAACGGCGCGATTTTTGAAGACGGCTGCGCGGTAGGCGCGCTGGGAGAGGCCTCGCCCCAGACCACGGAGGAGGGCTTGACCCGTGTGACCCGGGTGTTCGGCGGCTTGCAGGAAGCGGAAACCAGAAAAATAGTCTATTCTGTGTTTGATAAAAACAACACCGATGAATATGCAGCGGTGTTTCTGCTGGATTTTGAGGCCGACACGGCGGAGCTTGGCACAGAGGAGGATATCAAGCGCTTTACCCCGGCGGCGTACTACTGCGGGGAGGAGGAAATCCGGAGCTTCCCCGGCGACTATAAAATTTCCCTTGCCAGCCATAAGGAAGGCGGAAACTACCTGCTGCTTTTTGTGGAGACGAAGGATGAGCACCCCAAAACAGCGCGTCTGGAGGTCTGGCAGGAAGGAAGTCTGCTGGGCTCCCGTGTGGAAGAGCAGGACAAAAGGTTCTATGACGAACACCAGTATGGTAACGGAGCGGGGGATACGGTGAAAACCGAAACGAACCGCTATGTGTTTGGCATTGTCGGCATGGAGGTGCTGGATTCCGCAAAGCCGGTGACTATCAAGCTGTATGATATATCCTCCAACGAGCTGATGATGGAGGAGACCATCACGCTGACCCCTGAAAAAGAATAAAGGCAATACCGCACAAAGACCGCCCTGTGGGCATTGTACGGTACTGCCTAAAAATTGGGAAAATATACGCCCCGGCGCAGGTGAAAACCAGTGCCGGGGCGTTTCCTTATGATGTTTTGACCAGCTGTTCCAGTTCCTTCGCGGAAGAGACCAGATATTTTGCGCCGTGAGAGAGAAGCTCTTCCCTGTCCCGGAAGCCCCAAAGCACGCCGCAGGTGTCCATTCCGGCGTTTTTTCCGGTTTCCATATCCACGCCGCTGTCTCCGAGATACAGGATCTGCTCCGGGGAGAGGCAAAGCTCCTTTGCCATTTCCAGCACCGCCGTAGGATCGGGCTTTTTCGGAACGCCCTCCCGCTGCCCCCGCACCAGATCCGGAAGGTTGCCATAGAGCTTTCGGACAATATAACGGGTCATGTTGTCCGGCTTATTGGAAAGCACCCCCAGCCGTATTCCCCGGGCCTTCCAGCCGCTGAGCAGCTCATGAAGGCCGGGATAGGGGGTGACAAGCTTCATGGGCTCGCTTTCATACCGCCTGTCGTACTCTTCCCGGAATTTTCGAAGCTCCTCTTCGGAAAGGGAAGCGCCCACCGTGGAAAGCATCCGCTTCATCAAAATATCCGCGCCGTTTCCCACCAAGTACCGATAGGCTTCCGCCGGAATGGGCGGCAGGTGAAAAGCCGCGAGGGTGCTGTTTCCGAAATAGGCGATAGATTCCAGGGTGTTTGCCAAAGTGCCGTCCAGGTCAAAAATACAGGCCAGATACTGTGTAGGTTTCATCGCTTTGCCGTCTTTCCAAAAAGAATTTGCCAGGGACTGATTTTTGAAGTCCAGCTTATTATAGAGCAGGGAAAAGAGAAAAGCAAGGCGGGGAATGTTGATTTTCATGGGATAAATTGATATAATAGGCGCTGGATATTATGATTCCTGTTATCATGGAAATAAAAAAGGAAGTGACCTTTTTGGATTACGCAGAGCAGGCCCTGAAAATGCACCGGGAATGGAAGGGGAAAATACGGGTGGAAACGCCTTGTCCCTTAAAGAATAAGGAAGATCTGTCGGTAGCCTACACGCCGGGGGTGGCGGCTCCCTGTTTGGAGATCGCGAAGGATGCGGAAAAATCCTACGAATACACCCGCCGGGGCAACCTGGTGGCGGTGGTGACGGACGGCACCGCCGTGCTGGGGCTGGGGGATATCGGCCCGGAGGCAGGCATGCCGGTGATGGAAGGGAAATGCGCGCTGTTTCACGCCTTTGCCGGGGTAGACGCCTTTCCCATCTGTGTGAGAAGCAAGGATGTGGATGAGATCGTCCGCACGGTGGAGCTGATCGCCGGCTCCTTCGGCGGCGTCAATTTGGAGGATATCGCGGCCCCCCGGTGCTTTGAAGTGGAAAGAAAGCTCAAGGAGCGGCTGGATATCCCGGTATTTCACGATGACCAGCACGGCACCGCCGTGGTCACGGTGGCTTCCATGATAAACGCCCTGAAGGTAACGGGGAAGCGGCTGGATTCTGTTTCCGCCGTGGTCAACGGCGCGGGGGCGGCGGGTACGGCCTGCACCCGGCTGCTGATGGCTCTGGGGCTGAAAAATGTGGTGGTGTGCGATAAAATCGGCGCGCTGTATGAAGGTCTGCCCGGCATGACGGACGCCCAGGCGGAGCTGGCGGCCTTGACCAATCCCCAAAAGAAGAAGGGGACCCTTGCCGATGTGATCCGGGGCGCCGATGTGTTCATGGGCTTTTCCGCGCCGGGCTGCCTTACCGGAGAAATGGTGCGCACCATGGCAAAGGACGCCATCGTGTTCGCCTGCGCCAACCCCACCCCGGAGATTTTCCCGGAAGAAGCCTTGGCGGCGGGAGCCAGGGTAGTGGGTACCGGGCGTTCCGATTACCCCAACCAAATCAACAACGTGCTGGCTTTCCCCGGCATTTTCCGCGGGGCGCTGGATGTGCGGGCCAGAGAGATAAACGACGAAATGAAGGTCGCCGCTGCCTATGCCATTGCGGGGCTGATCCCGGAAAGCGAACTGCGGGAGGACAATATCATTCCCTCCGCTCTGGATCAGAAGGTTTCACAGGCTGTGGCGAAAGCCGTGGCGGAGGCCGCCCGGAAAACCGGCGCGGCAAGAATTTAAGGCGCGGAGAAAATTTCCGCGGGAAAGGAAGCTCACTTATGGAAAAAGGACAAAAGGATTTGCATCCTGTGTTAAAAATCGTATTGACGGCGCTGTTTGCCGCCCTTGTGTTTATCGGCAGCATGATCTCGGTTCCCATTCCGGTGGCGGTGGGAAATGTCAGCCGCATTCATCTCGGCAATATTTTCTGCCTGCTTTCCGGCCTGATCCTGGGGCCTTTAGGCGGCGGACTTGCCGCAGGTACGGGCTCCGCCCTGTATGATGTGATGAACCCCAAGTACATCGCTTCCTCGCCCTTTACCTTTGTGTTCAAGTTCGCCCTGGCGGCGGTGTGCGGCGCGATCTCCCTTTGGGCGGAAAAACGGGGCAAGTCAGTACACGGCTGGAACATTGCGGCTTCCATCGCGGGCAGCGTGGTGTATATGGTGTGCTATTTGAGCAAGGCCTTTGTGGAAAGCACGCTGCTGGGAAATGAATTGCAGGTCACCCTGCTGGCAATTTCCACCAAGGCGGTGACCTCCGGCGTAAACGCCGTCATTGCCGTGGTGGTGTCCGTGCCGCTGTACACCATGATCCGGGCGGCGCTGAAAAGAAGCGGAATGTCAAAAAAGCTTACCTGGTAGGCGCTTTTCAGAAGACTTTTTCAGACCGGTCACGGCCGTTCCATTTTACTGGAGCCTGTACTCCGGCTTTGTGAGAACAGGCTCTAAAAAGTTTCATCAAAGGAATCGGGAACCGTCACACCTTTTTCACAAAGCGGGGGCATACTATTGTCATAACAAAGCGGGAAAGCTCCCGCGGCCCCAAACGGCCTTTGTGAAAGGAGTGGCGGTTTTTATGTTGAACCCCTATGATAACAAAAATTATGATACGGCGGCCTATTCCGGGCAGAGCACGGAACAGCAGCCGAACACGCAGAAGCCCGCGGCCCCCGGCTATGGCACCGGTGCGGCGCCTTATACGGCCCAAACCGGAAACCATACCGGAACAGCCCATTCCCAGCCCAATCAGCCGGGAGCCGCCCAGAGCGGCAGCTCTTACTTCGGCGGCGGGAGCGGGAATATCCCCCCTCAGCCGCAAAGTACTTCTCCCTCATACGGAAGCGTCCAGCAGCCCGCAAGGGCGGCTTATACCTGGACCCCCCAGGGGAATCAGTCCTATCCCTCTCAGGGAAGCCAATCCTATTATGCCCCGGTACAGCCTCCGAAAAAGAAGGCTTCCGGCAAAAAGAGGGGAAAAACGGCCCTGAAGGTTTTGGCGGCGGTTTTGGCCTGCGCGGTGGTCTCCTTCAGCTCGGTGGGTGTGTTTGCCCTGATGATCCAGAATGGCGTGGTGGAGATCCAAAGCACGGGAGACAGCGGCAAAACGGCGGCCTTTACGCTCTATAAAAACGCGGACAGCGGCAAAAACGCCACGCCCACGGTGACCGGGGAAAGCCTGACAAATCAGGAAGTGGCTCAGAAGATGATCCCCTCCGTGGTCTGCGTGCAGAATTATCAAATCACCCAGCAGGGCGGTTTTTTCTTCAATTATGGTGGCTACGCGGATGAGGGGGAGACCAGCTTATCTCCCACCGGAGAGGGTTCCGGCATCATCATTTCCAAGGATGGCTACATCGTCACAAACCAGCACGTGATCGACGGCGCCACCAGCCTGAAGGTGGTCACCTCTGAGGGCCTTACCTATGAAGCGGAGCTCATCGGCGAGGACACCCAGACAGACCTTGCCGTCATCAAGGTCGATACCGAGGATGAGCTGACCCCGGCGGAATTCGGCTCTTCGGAGGACCTGCAGGTGGCGGACGAGGTGATGGCCATCGGCAACCCCGGCGGCCTGCAATTAAATTCCAGCGTGACCTTTGGGCATATCTCCGCTTTAAACCGTGAGGTCACCAACAGCGACACCGGCTACAGCATGAAGTGCATCCAGACCGACGCGGCCATAAACCCCGGCAACTCCGGCGGTGCGCTGGTGGATGGAAACGGCCGTGTGGTGGGGGTGAATTCCTCCAAAATCGTAGCCACCGGCTATGAGGGCCTGGGCTTTGCCATCCCCTCCGATACGGTGCAGCCCATTGTTTCCGATCTGATCAAGTTCGGCTATGTGAAGGACAGAGCCATGCCGGGCTTCTCCGGGCAGTATATCGACCGCCTCACCGCCAGCTTCTACGGCATGAACGCGGGCTATTACGTCACCCAGGTCACAACGGAAACGGCGGCCCAGTCCGGTCTGCGCCGGGGCGATATGATCACCGCCATCGACGATACGCAGATCACCTCGGCTGCCACCATTACGGCCTATATCGCCAATAAAAAGCCGGGGGACACAGTGACCCTTACGGTAGACCGCAGCCTCACCGGCCAGCAGGGCGGCAAAATTGAACTGACCCTTTCCGAAAACACCGGAAAATCCGATATTGCATCCCTGCGGGGATAAAGAGCAGTTTTGCTGATCAGAAAACGGGAGCGTGCCGTTGGGCGCCGCTCCCGTTTTTAGTTGTTAGTAGTTAGTGGTTAGTTGTTAGAAAAGAGCAAGGGCACACTCGTCCCTGCCAGCACTGCCTCCTTCTGTCATCCTGCCTCCTTACCTGTCATCCTGAACGAAGTGAAGGATCTCGTCCTTTGGCCTTTTGCCCAGGCATCAAGAACGAGATCCTTCGTCGCTACGCTCCTCAGGATGACAGTTGGGGTAGTTGGTGCGGTAAATTGGAATTTAGTGAGCTGACGAATTGCACAAAACCCTTGCCTCCCCTGAAAGGGGTGAGCGCGTGCCGGAAAGTTATAACTTTCCTGGCACGCTGGTGCGAACCGGTCTACGCTTTCGCTTCGGTCGGTGCTGGGCGTGCCCCACCGGGGCACAGCACCCGAGCCGACAGGCGAGACGGGGGACCATGCTTTGCATGGTGG
>JAETPP010000412.1 GCA_021771115.1 Bacillota bacterium
GTTCAGCACCGCAGTGGCCGCGATCCGGTCGAAGGACAGCTCCCGAAACCAGTTATTGTAAAGATGCTGAAGCAAATACATGCTCTGATGGGGGTAATCCCCCGCCACCAGCCAGGCCTCCCGAAACACCTTAAAGGAATTCAGAAAGGACAGCACGGTGATGGTATAGAGGGAGGGCTTCAGATTGGGCAGGGTAATCTTCGTAAAGCACTTCCATTCCCCTGCGCCGTCCACCCGGGCCGCCTCATAGATTTCCGGGGAGATACCCGCCAGTCCGGCCAGCCAGAGAATCATGTCATAGCCCAGATTCTTCCAGAGATAGCTGATCACCAGCACCCAAAAGGCCGCATCGGAGCTCATCCAGGCAATCTTTTCCATTCCAAACCGCTGCAGGCTCCCATTGATCAGGCCGTTGGAATGAAACAGCACCTTCCAGACCAGCACCACCGACGCGGCCGGAACTGCCATAGGCAGCAGAAAAGCGCCCTTTAGGGCCGCCTTCCCCAGCCTGACCCTCTGGATGCTGACTGCCGCCGCCAGGGAAAGCAGCACCAGAAGGGGGATACAGACTGCCGTAAATTTCATCGTATTCCCCGCAGCCAGCCGAAAGGCACTGTTTCCCAGCACATCCCGGTAATTTTTCAATCCCACCCACCGGGCCGTCACCGCGCGCTGGAAGGACCGCACCACTGCCTGAAAGAAAGGAAGGAGCGCAAAGAAAAGCACTCCGATAAAATCCGGCAGCAAAAACAGCAGGCCGGCCAGGCTGTTCCTCCTTCGCCGCACCCTTCCTCCCTTTGTTCTCCTTTTCTCCGGTTTCATCTCTTTACTGATTTTCCGCAAGATAAAGATTCATCTTCTGCATAATACTGTTCACCGCTTCCTCCGCGCCGATTTCACCCTTCAGGCAGCGCGCCATATCCGTCAGTACCGCTTCCTGCAGCACACTCCCATTGTCTCCCCGGATGTTCACGGTCTCCGCTGCATTGGTCAGCCACTGCTGCTCCTCCTTTGTGGGCATATAGT
>JAETPP010000413.1 GCA_021771115.1 Bacillota bacterium
CAGTGCGACATCCTGCTGAAATCCAGCGTGCTGGAAAGCTTCTCCTATCCCCCCCTGGAAATGATGGCCTCCGGCGGCTGCGCAGTGGCGGTCCTCAACGAAGGAAACCGGGAATATCTAAAGGACGGGGAAAACTGCCTGTGCTATCCTCTGGGAGACATCGAGAAGGGCGCGGAGGCGGTCAGACGCGTCGCGGAGGACGAAGAACTGCGGCAGAGACTGAAAGAAAACGGCCGGAAAACAGCGCAGGAGCGGGACTGGAAGCGAATCCGAAAGGATATTCTGCGGTTGTATCAGTGGTAGGGGGTTTTGGGGGAAGAGGACGGGGCCGCCGCAAGCTGCGCGGGGAAAGGGCCCTGGCTTTGGCCGGCGAAAAAATGACGGTAATGCCAGTTTATTGAGGAATGAAGGTATGGGAATGGGATATTAGAACAGATCTTTGGGATATATCTGACGATCAGCAAGGAAAATGCTGGATTATTTAGTGCTTTCCAGAAACAGCCCACAGGAGGCGGCAGGGGATTGTTTCCGGGACATTTGCAGGAGTTCTAAGCTTCTTGCGCTGCAGGAGAGCTGCGTTAAAATCCCAGCGGCATAAGTTTGAGCGAAGCGAGTTTATGCAGCTGGGATTTTAACGCAGCTCTCCTGCAGTGCTTAGAAGCTCTTGAACTCCGAAACAGTCCCCGAAACAATCCCCTGCCGCCTCCTGCGGGCGTCCGGGAATCCAATTATTTCGCTCATTCCCGCGAAAAGCTCTTCATATACTTGGGGGCCTCCGGGCCTGTCATGAACAGCAGGTCCAGCACGCTGACATTGGGGGTGAAAGCGCCGTGGAGCTGGGGATATTCCGGATAGCCCTCGTAGTCCATGTACTCCAGCTGGATGCCGGCCTGCTCGAAGACCTCGTCCACGATATAGTCCTTGGCGGCGGGGCCGGAGAGATAGTAGCTGCCCCCGGCGGATTTTACCAGCGCTGCCAGCCGCTCTGTTTTTCCCTCCGCCAGCGTATAGTCGGAGGACC
>JAETPP010000414.1 GCA_021771115.1 Bacillota bacterium
CCTCTCATGTTCCCCCAATGATTGTCAAAGCGCAGTATCCCGTGCCTTCCAAAGAAATCCCATGCCGCGTCCGACAGCTGGCATCCGATAAAAATCCCTGCCCCAACCCCCAGAAGCACAGCACCTGCCAGCACCGCCGCCTTCAGTACCCTACCGCTTTCCAGAAAATCCCTTCCGCCTCGTGCCCTCACTGCCCTCACCAACAGATACAGGACAATGAGCGCCGCAAGCATGGCTCCCCAGGCCGGTGTATAGTGATAAACCACATCAAAGGGCAGTATCAAATCTATCCGGAATATCCACATCAGAAACCCGAACAGCGGAACCAGAAGAAGCGTCTCCAAAAAGCGCAGAAACTTCGATACATTTCGAAGAGAACCGAAAAAAAGAACCGCAAGCATCACCGCAAGCGCCGCATATCCGCTGCTGCTGCCCTGCAGCAGCAGGGCGGCAAAGCCCACAAACGCGCCGATTCCCGCCACCAGCCGCCAATAGCCCTTTCCCGCCCAGAAGCAATAGATCAGAAAGGGCACCATCACGGCAAGGTAACTGCAGAACCAGTTAATATTTCCGATTGTGGAAAGCAGGTTTCTCCTGTTCCAGTCCCACCATGACATATCCTCAAATACATGGAGCGGGTCGTCTCCCGTGCGGTTGAGCACCCCGGTCAGGCACACTGCAAAAGCCGAAAGCCATACACATCCCGGCAGAATCCGCCCGTTTTCATACCATCTGCTCACCAGGAAATATCCTCCCGTCAAGGCAAGCTGAACCATCAGTCCCATATACCATCCCGGATATCCCCAAAATGCCGTATCCTTATAATCGCTGAACAGATAAGACAGGCTTGATACCACAGCAAAAGCTGCGGCAAAAAAATCTGTGATGGAAAAACGGCCCGGAAAAAGCAGCTCTTTCTTCCGCCGCCGATACAGGAACGCTGCGGCAGTACCCAGAAACCATAGGGGCAGAAGCGTCATGGATGCATTCCGGTAAAAAATATATTTGGCATCCCCTATC
>JAETPP010000415.1 GCA_021771115.1 Bacillota bacterium
TGGTCCGGCAGCCTTTCCATGATAGTCTCCATCAGCACTATGGCTTGTCCCGCCTGCGGCGCGCCACTTTCCAGAGAAGGAAAGTACCCATCTCCGGCCTAAGAGCCGCCGCTTTGCGGCGGTTGGCCTCCGAAACGTCTCGCTGCGGCTCGGTGAAAGTTCTCCGGAACCCATGGTTCCGGACCGCCTTTTGTTCAACGCAATACCACTTTCTATTGACCGGCGCGGGCAAGGCGTACGATATGTCCTTCTTGCCTCGCTGCCTCTGGCACTCCGTCGCGCTGGAATCTCTGCACTGACTAAACAAGCGCCTGCCCTTTCTGGACGCTGTGAGTCCGTGCGGCTGTCGCAGTAGTCCTGAAAAAACGCTTCCGCCAAAGGGCTTGCTGGGTAACATTCGCTGGTTGGGCGGCGGGAGCCGCCGTTGGGAACGAGCTGCTCAGACCAAATCGGCGTGCAACTGCTTTCAGTTTCGGAGGCCATCGAAAACCCCACCGCCGCAGTCCGATTGTATTTTCCCCCAGCGATTCTTCGGTTACCTTCTGATCGTTCAGAAGGTAACCCACCCCGCAGGGTTGAATTCTCTTAAAGATAAATTCCAATTTATCCTTCCTGATCCCCCTTCGACACGGTTTCCCATTTTTGCGTATATTGTGAAATTTCCTGTAGATTTATAAGGAAATTTGTGGTACACTCCATTTATGGAACAATCCTTCATTTGGAGTGATCTATATGTCCTTTCACGATTACACACCCATGCGGCGGGTAGCCGACACCCCCAGTGAATTTGTCCGGCGCTATCAGGCCCTGGATCCAGGCGAGAACGCCGCCCAAAACGCGTCCCGCCTCTCTTCCCTGAGCTCCAGCTATGAATCCGCCCGGAATGCCTATTTGTGGCGGTGCGGCCTCCCCTTCTGCCACCCTGCCCTCCAATTTCCATTTTTGTTTTTTTATTTGCAAAATCCTCACTCCGAATCCTCCCCTATCTGCCACATCTCCCCCTTTCTGTGGGAAAACCGC
>JAETPP010000416.1 GCA_021771115.1 Bacillota bacterium
TCAAGGTGTGGAAGCACCGCCGCCAGCTTGCCGCCGTGGGCAGCAGAAAGGGTGTTTCCTGTCGGTATTCCCGATAATTCGGGAACAGACGCACAAAGGTCCACCGGTCCTGAAACAGAGCGTAGGCCACGTCCAGCACCGTGTAGACCAGAAAAGCCGCAAAAAGCTCCGGCGACCCCGCCGCCAGCCACAGACTGAAATAAAACAAGGAGAGCCACAGCACGCCGGGATGCCGGCAGAGGGCATAGACGCCCGTCCGGCACAGGGGAGCGGGGCCGGAGCCCGGCGCGTAGGTGGCGGAAAAAGGCAGGGCGAAGAACAGGGTATACAGCAGCAGCGCCAGAAAAAACAGGGACAGAATCCCTCCCGCGACGGCGGCCACAGGGCGGGCGGCCAGTCGGGGCAGGCTGCTGATAACGGGTGCGGCCGTGGCGGCCAGCAGAAGCGCGCAGCCCGCCGCAAAGCCCAAGCGGAGGGGGCGCAGCCGGCCGGTGGCATCCGCCACGTCATAGAGAAAGAACAAGGCAAAGCCTCCGCAGCCCAACAGCAACCAGATCACCGATGCTTGTCCTCCTCTATCGCGGCATAAAACCAGCCTGGTATGATCCCTCTGGGATCCCGGATAACGTGCTAAAAAACGCTTTATCCGCGCCTATTCCTAACAAAGAGGCACTTTAAAAGTATAGTATATTTCTCCAAAATTCACAAGAGCGGATGCGTTAAACAGAAAATTAACATCAATATTTATAGAATAATCCAAACAAACCCCGGAAAAAGGGGGGCGGTTTGTCGAATAAAGACCGCTTCAGTCACAGATTGAAGAAAAGAAAATCATAAAGAGACAATACAGCGAATTTACGACCGGAAACCGAGGTCAAAAAAGCTGGATTTGTGCGTTTTATTCACGCAAAAAAGAGGAAATAACAAGAAGCGCCGGACCCCCGGCGCTTTTTCGAGTCAGCGTGTATGCTGTATGTAAACGAGGCATCAATCCCAGGTGAGTTTGACTTCATCGCTGC
>JAETPP010000417.1 GCA_021771115.1 Bacillota bacterium
AGAACAGGCTTCCGATGCTGTGGGGAAGGAGCGGCTATAGCGGCTCCCACCGGATCCCGGCGGCCTGGGCGGGGGATTCTTCCAGTGCGCTGAATAATCATGCGGCTATTCTGTGGGGCGGCTTAAGTCTGGCCATGTCCGGCGTGGCGTTCTGGGGCTTTGATATGGGCGGTTTTTATAATACGGCCGCCAATGGAAATGAGTGTCCGCCCACGGAGGAGGAATATCTGCGGTCTGTGGAGCTGGGCTTTTGGATGCCGCTGTCCAGGGCTCATGGAAAAACGCCCAGGGAACCCTGGCATTTTTCGGAGAATGCCCTGGAGATAGTGCGCAAATATGATCACATGAGGCCCCGCATGGCCCCCTATCTTTACAGTGCGGCCTGTGAGAGCCCTTTGGAGGGCGTGCCTATGCTGCGTCCCCTCTTGCTGGAATACCCAAAAGACCCGACGGCCAGATACCAGGAGTTAAGCTGCCTGCTGGGCGGCAGCCTACTGATTGCGCCTCCTTTTGACCGGAAGAGCTATGAAGTGTATCTGCCAAAGGGAAAATGGAAAGAGCTTGCCAGCGGGGAAATTTTCGATGGCGGAAGGTATGTGGAAGTTTCCCCGGGCCTGGAGGAGCTTCCGGTATTTCAGAGAGAAAATTCGATTCTTCCTCTTTTGCGGGAGGAGGATTGCCGCTTTGTGCCGGAGGGTGCATTCAGGCAGTTGGAAGTACAGTTATTTTATGACAGTGACATGGAGACAGTTTTTTATGATCAGGCGGAGGACGGCAGGGTGCGTGCCTTTTTCCTCCGGGCAGGGAGAGATCAGGAGGGCAGTCTGCGTGTAGAGACAAATATGGAGATTGCCAGGCTTACGGTGACGGCGAAGGAAGCTTTTGCCGCGGTTTATCTGAACGGAACGCTGCAGGAAGGAACTTTTGCCAGCATGCAATAGACGCCGCCGCGACAGCATGGCAAAGCATGTAAAAATACTGCGAACGGGAGGTAGGAATGTCAGAGATTA
>JAETPP010000092.1 GCA_021771115.1 Bacillota bacterium
GAAGGAATTTCAGAAAAGACCGGCTTGCCGGACTTTTTGCCTCGCTCGTCCGCTCCAAAACAAAAAAACCGAGCATTGGCTCGGTTTTTTTGTTTTAGGACGACAGGCTCGAACCAGCGATTAGTTGTTAGTCGTTAGTTGTTAGAAGAGGCACGCCACCTGTCTGTCATCCTGAGGAAAAAAGGCGCTTCGCGCCTTCTTGACGAAGGATCTCGGTCTTAAGCCCCGAGGAAAAGGGCAAGGACGAGATTCTTCGGCATTTCATGCCTCAGAATGACGGAGAGAGAGTCTTCCCTTTTTCTAACAACTAACAACTACCCCCCAGAAAATGCTTGACATTCCTGCAAGGACGTTGTATACTCTTTCTCGGTAAAACAAAGCGGAAGTTGAAAACCCTGTCTTTTTACAGAAAGGTCAGGAAGGTTTCAGTTTCTCACCCGTGCGGTTTTTGTCCGTCACAGGTCAATAGCGTGGCAGGCGGCAGGTGTTTTTCTGTTTTTGGAGCGTTGGCTTTTGAAAACGGAAAGGCGGCGGCCGTATGGATACGAATTGATCGCGGGCAGAAGCTTCTGCCCGCTTTTTTGCGGTATTTGCGGGTGCGCTTTGAAAATCAGTTTTGAGGAAATCTTGATGGAGGTGCTTACCGATTAGCAACAAAGAGCTGCAAATCAACGAACAGATCCGTGATAAAGAACTCCGTGTGGTGGATTCCGATGGCTCTCAGCTGGGCATCATGCCCCTGAAGCAGGCCATGGAGCTGGCGGAGCAGCGGAATCTTGACCTGGTGAAGATCGCGCCCCAGGCAAAGCCCCCGGTGTGTAAGATCATCGATTACGGCAAGTTCCGTTTCGAGCAGTCGAAGCGGGAGAAGGAGCAGCGAAAGAACCAGCGGGTCGTTGAGATCAAGGAAGTCCGGCTTTCTCTCAATATCGATACCCATGATTTTGAGACGAAGAAAAACCATGCCACCCGCTTTATTTCCGAAGGGAATAAGGTGAAGGCTTCCATCCGTTTCCGCGGAAGGGAAATGGGCCACCCCGAGCTGGGGCAGGAGATCATGCACCGGTTTGCCGAAGCTATGAGCGAGGTCGCCAATGTGGAGAAGCCCCCTAAGCTGGAGGGCCGCTCCATGCTGATGTTCCTTGCGCCCAAGCCCGTCAAGTAATGTAAAATTTTAAGGAGGACTGCAAAATGCCGAAGCTCAAAACACACAGCGGCGCGAAGAAGCGCTTCAAATTATCCAAGAACGGAAAGGTGATCCGTGGACACGCCTTTACCAGCCATCTGCTGAACGGCCACGGCAAGACCCCGAAAACAAAGCGGCATGCCCGCGGCACCGTGGTGACGGATAAGACCAACACCGCCGCCGTAAAGAGAATGCTGCCCTACAAATAAGAAGGGCGCAGCCGGAACGTTTCAAAGCTTCTACTGATTGGATAATAAGAAAGGATTGAAGAGATATGGCTAGAGTAAAGGGCGCAATGATGACGCGCAAAAGAAGGAAAAAGGTATTAAAGCTTGCCAAGGGTTACTGGGGTTCCAAGAGCCGCCATTTTAAAATGGCGAAGCAGGCCGTGATGAAATCCGGCAATTACGCCTATATCGGGCGTAAGCAGCGCAAGCGGGATTTCCGCCGCCTGTGGATCACCAGAATTTCCGCCGCCTGCCATATGAACGATATCAACTATTCCACCTTTATGAATGGTCTCAAGAAGGCCGGCGTTACCCTGAACAGAAAGATGCTGTCTGAGATCGCCATTGCCGATCCCGCCGCTTTCACCGCTTTGGTGGAGAAGGCAAAGGCAGCCCTGTAAGAAAGCAAATCTGCGCCTGAGGCACCCCGCCTTGGGCGTTTCCGTTTTTCTGTCCGCAGTCAGGCGGCGAGGCGATTTGCCGCCAAAATGCGGAAACATCGTTTTGAAATTTTTCGGAAAGGAGCGCGGCAGAATGGAGCTTGGCGCCATTACCAGCAGGCAAAATCAAATAGTCCGTCAGGCTGCCGCGCTGGCCCGCAGCGGTGAGAAACGCCGGGAAAAACGGCAGTTTCTCTGCGAAGGGGCGCGGCTGTGCCGGGACGCCGTGCTCTCCGGACTGCCGGTGGAGCTCTGCTTTGTCACGGAGCAGGCCCGGGCAAAATACGGGGACTATCTTCGCCCCGTTCTGTCTGTCTGCCGGGAAGCTTACCTGGTTTCGGAGCATGTGGCGGAGCTGCTTTCCTCGACAAAGGCCTCTCAGGGGATCTTCTGCGTCTGCGGCTGGCCGGAGCGCCTTTTGCCGGAGGCGGTGTGGCAGTCGGAGCAGGCCCCGCTGATAATTTTGGAAAATTTGCAGGACCCCGGAAACCTGGGGACGGTGTTCCGCACGGCGGAGGCACTGGGGATCGAACAGGCTGTCCTGTTGGGGGAGTGCTGCGATCCGCTGTCTCCCAAGGTGCTGCGCGCCTCTATGGGGGCGGTGTTCCGGCTGAACCTGCGGGCGGAAAAAGATCCTGAAAAATTATGTAAACTTATAAAAGAGCAAGGATTCCGCCTTCATGCCGCGGTGCCGGATGCTTCCGCCCTGTGGGTGACGGAGATCGATTTTTCCATGGGACAGCATGCCGTGCTGATCGGAAATGAGGGGAACGGTCTGACAGCGGAGACCATTGCCCTCTGTCACGACAGCGTGACGATCCCCATGGCGGGCCGGGCGGAATCCTTGAACGCCTCTGCGGCGGCCACCATCCTGCTGTGGGAAATGCGGCGGAGAGCTGCGGAGAAGAGGGGGGAAGCCTGTGGATAAGCGCGCTTATTGGATCTGGATCCAGCAGGCCTTTTCTCCCGGCAGCAGAAAGCCGGTGCTTCTTTCCTCTCAGTATCCGGGCGGGCTGCGGGAATTCTGCCAGGGAGGGCCCCGGCTGTGGAACAGCCGCCGGGACTTGACGGACCGGGAAACCGCCGCCCTGCGGGATTTCAGCATTTCCCAGGCGGAGGCCAGGCTGGAATACGCGCTAAAGCTGGGTTGGCAGGTGCTGACGCCGGAGTGTGAGAAATATCCCGAGCTGCTGAGGAATATTTCTGATCCTCCTGCGGTACTGTATCTAAAGGGAAACCTGCCGGATGTGGATTCCATGATCTCCATCGGCGTTGCCGGGGCGAGAAAAGCGACCCAGGCTTCTCTCGACGCCGCCAGAAAATTTGGGTATCAGCTGGCGGCGGGCGGCGCCTGTGTGGTGTCCGGCGGGGCAAAGGGCGTGGACGCCGCCGCTCTCACCGGTGCTTTAGGAATTCCCGGCGCCCGCATGATCAGCGTGCTGCCGGTTTCCCTGGACAGCACCTATATCACGGAAAATGCGAAGCTGCGGAATATGATCTGCTCCCACGGCGGGGCGTTGGTCACGGAATACTTTTCTCTCAGCCATCCGGAGTTTGGTACCTTTCAGGCCAGAAACCGCCTGATCACAGGCTTGAGCCGCGGCACGCTGCTCATCCAGGCGGCCCGGAAAAGCGGCACCATGATCTATGCCACCCATGCGCTGGATCAAAACCGGGATCTGTTCATTTATCCCGGCCCGCCGGGGGCGGAGGGATTTGCCGGAAGCCGGGAACTCATCGAGGACGGAGCCTGTCCGGTGGTCTGCGGGGAGGATATTCTGGCGGAATACAGCAGGGAGTTTCCGGAAAAGCCCCAGCCACAGGTTTATGACCTGTTTGCGGATCTGGCGGTTCCCGCCCTGGAGAGAAGAGAGGCGGTTCCCGCTTTGGCGGACGCGGCCGCTCAGGTTTCTCCGGAAGCCCGGCAGGTTCTGGCGGCATTGAGCAGAGAGCCGCTGGATATCGCGGCGCTGGAGGTAAAAACGGGCCTGCCCGCTTCCTCTTTGCTGGGGCTGCTGACAGAGCTTGAGCTGGAGGGGCTGGCGGAATCCCTGCCCGGGAAGCGCTATCTTCGCTGCTTTTAGAAATATTCCTTAAAAGAATTATATTTTTCCGGAAATATTGTAAGATGATAGCGTTTCACGTTGCGGGGCAGGCCTTTTTGCACGGCCTGAGACCATTTCCGCCATGTGAGAAAAGAAAGGAAGGAAGATGGTATGTCGAAACTGGTGATCGTGGAGTCGCCTTCCAAGGCGAAAACCATTCAAAAATATTTGGGGAACGGCTATGAGGTGATCGCCTCCATGGGCCACGTGCGGGATCTGCCCAAGGCCCGGCTCAGCGTGGACGTGAAGGATAATTTTACCCCCAAGTACAGCATTATCAAGGGGAAGGAAAAGCTGGTAAAAGAGCTGAAGGAGGCTGCCGCCAAGTCCGATGGCGTGCTGCTGGCCACCGACCCGGACCGGGAGGGAGAGGCCATCTCCTGGCATCTGGCCTATATTTTAGGCCTCAGTGAGGACGCCCTGGATAGAGTGACCTTCAATGAGATCACCCGCACCGGTGTGGAAGAGGGCATGGCGCACCCCAGAGCCATCGACCTAGATCTGGTAAACGCCCAGCAGGCCAGAAGGATCTTGGACCGGCTGGTGGGCTATACCCTCAGTCCCTTTCTGGCAAAAACCATCCGCCGGGGCTTGAGCGCCGGGCGGGTGCAGTCTGTGGCGGTGCGCATGGTGGTAGACCGGGAGGAGGAGATCAAAAGCTTTGTCCCGGAGGAATACTGGAGCATCGACGCAAAGCTGACGGCGCCGCCCTCCAAGGCGGTGTTTGCCGCGGCCTTTTACGGAGACGAAACGGGAGAGATCAAAATTTCCTCTAAGGAGGAATCCGACCGGATTCTTTCCGAGCTGGAGCAGGCGGAATTTTTGGTAGGGGCCGTGAAGAAGGGGAAGAAAAACCGTTCCCCCGCCCCGCCCTTTATCACCTCCACCCTGCAGCAGGAGGCTTCCCGGAAGCTGGGCTTCCAGGCCCGGCGTACCATGAAGGCCGCCCAGGAGCTGTATGAGGGCGTTGAAGTAAAGGGCCAGGGCTCCATGGGTCTCATCACTTATATGAGAACCGACTCGCTCCGGATCTCCGAGGACGCCATCAAGGACGCTTCCGCCTATATCCGGGACCGCTGGGGAGAAAAATATCTGCCCTCAAAGCCCCGGCACTTCAAGTCCAGGGCCAACGCCCAGGACGGGCACGAGGCCATTCGCCCCGCGTCCATTGCCATCACGCCGGAGCAGGTGAAGGATTCTCTTACCGGAGACCAGTATAAGCTCTACAAGCTGATCTGGGAGCGGTTTATCGCCTGCCAAATGGCAAACTGTGTGCTGAACACCACCCAGGCCACCATCACCGCCGGAAAATATCTCTTCAAGGCCTCCGGCTTCAATGTGGCTTTTGAGGGCTTTACCGCTCTGTATGAGGAAAGCAAGGATGAGGAGGAGAAGGCGGGGAAGGATCTTCCCACGCTGCAGGAGGGCATGAAGCTGAAGGTGAAGGATCTGAAAGGCAACCAGCACTTCACCCAGCCGCCGCCCCGATACACAGAGGCCTCCCTCATCAAAACCCTGGAGGAAAACGGCATTGGCCGCCCTTCCACCTACGCGGCTACCATTTCCACCATCACAGGCAGGGAATATGTGGTGCGGGACGGAAAGGCCTTTAAGCCCACGGAGCTGGGCGAGGTCATCACCAAGCTGATGAAGGAGCGGTTCCCCGATATCGTCAATGTGAAATTCACCGCCAAGGTGGAGGACGAGCTGGACGCCGTTCAGCGCGGCGAAGACCAGTGGGTGGACACCCTGCACCGCTTCTATGAGGGCTTTGACAAAAGCGTGCAGAAGGCCAAAAAGGAAATGGACGGCGTAAAGATCCACCTCAAAGAGGACGAAACAGACGAGATCTGTGAGAAGTGCGGCAAACCCATGGTGATCAAGGTGGGCCGGTACGGAAAATTCATGGCCTGCTCCGGGTATCCCGAATGCAAGAACGTGAAGAAAATCATAAACGATACCGGCGCGGAGTGCCCCAAGTGCGGCGGCAAGATCATTCAAAGAAAATCCAAGCGCGGCAGAGTGTTCTATGGCTGCAGCGAATACCCCAAATGCGATTTTGTTTCCTGGGATCCGCCCTCCAAGGAAAAGTGTCCTGTGTGCGGCAAAACCTTGCTGCAAAAGAAGAGCAAGGATAAGCTGCTGTACTGTGTCACAGAAGGCTGCACCTTCGCCGGAAAACCGGCGGAGGAAGAGTGAGAGCGTACAATGAGCAATTAGAAATGAGCAATGAAGGGCAAGAGCAGAGTGTGGTAAATGGTAGTTTTGCAGATAGTCCTCCCTTGTCATTTCTGAGCAAAAGCAAAGCACGCTTTGCTTTTGCTCAGAATGACAGAAGGGAAATCAACCGAAATCAGGGGGTGACGGCATGGAGAAGATCACGGTGATCGGCGCGGGGCTGGCGGGGTGCGAAGCGGCCTGGCAGATCGCTTCTCAGGGGGTCCCGGTGGTTTTATATGAGATGAAACCCCTGAAGTTTTCTCCCGCTCACAAAAGCGAGGGCTTTGCCGAGCTGATCTGCTCCAATTCCCTGAAGGCCGAAAGGATCGACAGCGCCGCCGGGCTTTTGAAGGAGGAAATGCGCAGGCTGGGCTCTCTGCTGACAGTCTGTGCCGAACAGGCGAAGGTCCCCGCCGGAGGCGCGCTGGCGGTGGACCGGGATGCGTTTTCCCGGCTGGCCACAGAGGCGGTCACAGGCCACCCGCTTATTGAGATCCGCCGGGAAGAGGTCACAGAGCTTCCGGAGGGTGCGGCGGTCATAGCCACAGGCCCGCTGACAAGTGAAGCGCTTTCTGAAAAAATTCAGGCGCTGTGCGGAGGAGCTTTGAGCTTTTTTGACGCCGCGGCCCCCATCGTCACCAGGGAAAGCCTGGACCTTGACAAATGCTTTTTTGCTTCCCGCTATGAAAAAGGCGACAGCGATTATATTAACTGCCCCATGAACCGGGAAGAATATGATCGGTTTGTGGAGGCTCTGACAACTGCCGAACGCGCCCCGGTGCACAGCTTCGACGCGGCAAGCCCCAAGGTGTACGAGGGCTGCATGCCCATTGAGGTGCTGGCTTCCCGGGGGCACGATGCCATTCGGTTCGGCCCCATGAAGCCGGTGGGGCTTATTGATCCCCGTACCGGCCACCGCCCCTGGGCGGTATTGCAGCTGCGCACGGAAAACCGGGAAAATACCCTCTATAACCTGGTGGGCTTCCAAACCAATCTGAAATTCGGCGAGCAGAAGCGGGTGTTTGGGATGATCCCGGGCCTTTCTCACGCGGAATTTGTACGGTACGGCGTGATGCACCGGAATACCTTTTTAAATTCTCCCCAGGTGCTGGACGCGGATTTTTCCTTCCGAAAACGGAGCAGCCTGTTTTTTGCCGGGCAGATCACCGGCGTGGAGGGCTATATGGAATCCGCCGCCTCCGGAATTTTAGCCGGAAGGAACGCGGTGCGCAGGCTGCGGGGAGAGCCGCCGCTTGTGTTGCCGGATACCACGATGATCGGCGCTTTGAGCCACTATATCGCGGAGTATGCCGGAAAGGATTTTCAGCCCATGGGGGCAAATTTCGGCGTACTGCCGCCTTTGCCGGAAAAAATACGGGACAAGCGGGAACGGTATGCCGCCCTTTCCCAAAGGGCTTTGACCGCACTGGAAGCGGCAACAACCACCGAGGAAGGAAGTGCTAAAGCAATATGAAAATCATTGTAGACGCCTTTGGCGGCGATAACGCCCCGGAAGAGATCCTTTTGGGCTGTGAGGAAGCCAGAAAAGAGCTTGCCGTCGATATTCTGCTGGTAGGCGATAAGGCCCGTATGGAGGCTGCCGCAAAGGAACTGGAACTGGATATTTCCCATATGGAAATTCTGGATTGCGGCGGTGTGCTTTCCATGGAGGACGACCCCATGAGCGTGATCCGGGAAAAGACGGACAGCTCCATGGCCATAGGCCTGCGGGCCCTGGCGGAGGGCAGGGGAGACGCCTTTGCAAGCGCCGGAAACAGCGGCGCTCTGGTGGTGGGTGCCACCACCATCGTCAAGCGCATCCGGGGTGTAAAGCGGGTGGCCTTTGCACCGATTTTGCCCAAGCGGACAGGCTTTTTCATGCTGAACGACGGCGGAGCAAATGTAGACTGCCGCCCGGAAATGCTGCTACAATTCGGCCTGATGGGCTCGGAGTATATGAAGAAGGTCATGGGCGTGGAGAAGCCCCGGGTAGGCCTTGCCAACGTGGGGGAGGAAGCCCATAAGGGAGACGACCTTCGCCGGGAGGCCTACGCCCTGCTTTCCGCCTGCCGGGAGATCGACTTTGTCGGCAATGTGGAAGCGCGGGATATCCCGGACGACGCCTGCGATGTGGTGGTCACCGACGGCTTTACCGGCAATATGCTTCTGAAAATGTACGAGGGCGTGGCCCTTACCGTGATGGGCCTGGTAAAGGATGTGTTCCGCAAGAGCCTGAAGAATAAAATGGCCGCCGGCATGGTGTATGGAGACATGAAGGCGCTGAAGAAGCAGATCGATTACAACGAGTACGGCGGCGCGCCCATTATGGGTACGGCAAAACCGGTGTTCAAGATCCACGGCAGCGCCAAGGCCGCCACGGTGAAAAACGCCCTGCGCCTGACAAGGGATTACACCCAGTCCGGCTTTACGGAAGAGATCGGGCGCGTGCTGAAGGGAAAGAAAGCGGAATAATTTCGGAAAGGAGCTGCGGCTATGAGGCCCTTGGAAGAATACGAAGCCTTGATCGGCTATCGGTTTCGGGACAAAACGCTGCTGGAAACGGCGCTGACCCATTCCTCCTATGCCAATGAAAAAAAGTGCAAAAGCTATGAGCGCCTGGAATTCTTAGGCGATTCCGTGCTGGGGTTTTTGACGGCTGAATACCTGTTTTCCCATTTTCCCCATCTGCCGGAGGGAGAGCTGACGAAAACCAGGGCCGCCCTGGTGTGTGAGCGCTCGCTGTGCGGGTTCTCCAAGGAGCTGCAGATCGGCAGCTTTCTGCGGCTGAGCCACGGGGAAATGAATTCCGGCGGGCAGGAGCGCCCCAGCATTCTGGCGGATGTGTTTGAATCCACGGTGGCCGCCATCTATCGGGACAGCGGCAGCCTGGAGGAAGCGAAAAAATTCGTTCTTCGCTTTATTGTTCCGGCGGCAAAATCTCAGAACAAAAAGCCCTTTAAGGATTATAAAACCAATTTGCAGGAGATCATTCAGCAAAACCCGGAGGAGCATCTGGAATATGTGGTGACCGGGGAAAGCGGGCCGGATCACAACAAGCACTTTGTGGTAGAGGTCCATTTGAACAGCAATGTGATCGGCAAGGGCGGCGGCCGCAGCAAAAAGGAAGCGGAGCAGCAGGCCGCCAGAGAAGCACTGGAGCTGATGGGCTATTGAAGCATTCCAATTTGGCCTTTTTCGTTCCCCATTTGGGCTGTCCCCAGCGGTGCAGCTTCTGCGACCAGAACGCCATCACAGGCGGCGCAAAGCCGCCCGCTCCCTCTGAAGTGGCGGAGACCTGCGCGAAAGCGGCAAAGGAGCTGAGAGACAGAGTACAGAACACACAGATCGCCTTTTTCGGCGGCAGCTTTACCGCCATCCCCAGAGAACAGATGGTTTCTCTGCTGGAAGCGGCGGAAGGGGCCGTGAGAGAATACGGCTTTCAGGGGATCCGCTGCTCCACCCGGCCGGACGCCATAGACCGGGAGGTTTTAGAGCTGCTTGCCCGCTATGGCGTGAAAGCGGTGGAGCTGGGGGCCCAATCCATGGACGACAGGGTGCTGCGCCTGAACCGCCGGGGCCATACCGCCCGGGAAACGGCGGAAGCAGTCGGGCTCATTCGGGAATTCGGCATGGAGCTGGGCCTGCAAATGATGACCGGCCTGTACGGCGATACGGAGGAAACCGCCCTTGCGACAGCCAGAAGCTTTCTCGCCCTGGGGGCGGACACCGCCCGGATCTATCCCACAGTGGTACTGCCCGGCACCTATCTTGCGGAGCTTTATCAAAAGGGAGAGTACCGGCCCCAAACGCTGGAGGAGGCAGTAAGCCAGTGCGCGGTCCTGTTGCCGCTGCTGGAAGACGCCGGGGTCAGGGTGATCCGCGTGGGGCTTCACGCAGAACGGGAAATGCAGGGAAAAATGCTGGCAGGCCCTTACCACCCGGCCTTTCGGGAGCTGGTGCTGAGCAGGATCTTTTTGGAGCGGCTGCAAAAAGAGCTTTCCGCAGGCGGGCCGGGGGAATATACGGTGAGGGTACACCCCAAAAGCCTTTCCGTGGCCCTGGGGGAAAGAAAAAGCAACATAGAGCGCCTGAAAAACAGAGGGTATTCCGTTTCCTTCCGTCAGGATGATAGCATAGAGCGGAATGGGTTTCTTTTGGAAGCTTAGTCAACATAGAGCAGGAGAGAGTATATGATACTGAAATCTTTGGAGCTGCAGGGGTTCAAGACCTTCCCGGATAAAACCACCCTGTCCTT
>JAETPP010000093.1 GCA_021771115.1 Bacillota bacterium
CATCACCGCCACGGCGGAGCGGGATTCCCTGGCGCTGATCTCCGTGGTGCTGGGGGCGGACAGCACCGACCACCGCTTTCAGGACGCGGCGGCCCTGCTGGATTACGGCTTTGCCGGCTGGGCGGTGGTGGTGCCGGAGGCCCCCGCGCTGGAAGATGTGAAGGTGACGGGAGGCATGGAGGAAACCGTTCCCGCGCAGATCGGGGAGATCCCCAAGCTGCTGATGAAGGCGGCGGAGCGGGGCAAGGTAGAGCAGAAGGTGGAGCTGAGTGAAGAACTGACAGCCCCTGTGCGAAAAGGCGATCCCGTGGGAAAGGTGACCTACCGGATAAACGGCAAAGCTGCCGCCCAGGTGGAGATCACCGCCGCCAATGATGTGGAGGAAGTCACCTTTTCCTCTGTGTTCCCTTACCTGCTTCAAAGTTTTTTTACCATGTGATTTGAAATGCCGGCAAAATAAAACAGAAAGCGCGGTGAAAAGGCGGAAAACAGGGAAAGTTCCTTGGGTTTCCGCCTTTTTCGGCTTGTGATACCGGCGGAAAAAGGTGTGGAAGATCGTGCAAATATGCCGAAGTGTGAAGCTTGCGAAAACGGAGGAGAAGGACAGAGCTGTGAGAAGCTCTTCCCACTCTATTTTTTCATAAAATGTTATCTTGCAAATTTCTGGGAAGTATTGTATGATAGAACCAAAGAAAGAATGAGTCTGACGGCTCCTGTTTGAGCCATGGCTTTCCCGGAGAAATTTTTCCTCTGCATTTCGGGGAAACGGCCTGGCTTCAGTAGGGTGGGACATGCCGTCAAGTATGGAAAAGGAGTGCTTTTTGGATGCCCCTGAAGTTGAACGATGGTTACTTGAAGGACTTTATTTCCGATCACGAGTATGAAAGCATCGCGCCGCAGGTACAGGCTGCCCATGAGCTGCTGACCTCCGGCAAAGGCCCCGGCGGAGATTTTACCGGCTGGGTAACGCTGCCCACAGACTATGACAAGGAGGAATTCCAGCGGATCAAGGCCGCTGCCCGGCGGGTAAAGGAAAATTCCGATGTGTTTGTGGTCATCGGCATCGGCGGCTCCTATTTGGGCGCCAGGGCTGCCATCGAATTTTTGAAATCCGATCATTACAATGATTTGAAGAAGGATACCCCGGATATTTACTACACTGGGAACAGCATCAGCTCCACCGCCCTTGCCGAGCTGGTTTCCATTTGCGAGGGCAAGGATATTTCCATCAATATGATCTCCAAATCGGGTACCACCACGGAGCCCGCCATCGCCTTCCGGGTGTTCCGGGAGCTTTTGGAGAAAAAGTATGGAAAAGATGGGGCGAGAGAGCGGATCTTCTGCACGACAGACCGGCAGAAGGGCACCCTCAAGCAGCTTGCCGACAAGGAAGGGTATGAAACCTTTGTGGTGCCGGACGATGTGGGCGGCCGCTATTCGGTGCTGACCGCCGTGGGTCTGTTGCCCATTGCCGTGGCCGGGGCGGATATCGACGCGCTCATGGCGGGCGCGGCGAAAGCGGCGGAGCTTTACAGCGAGCCTTCTCTGGAGAAAAACGATTGCTATAAATACGCGGCGATCCGCAATATCCTTTACCGCAAGGGAAAGTCCACTGAAGTGATGGTAAGCTATGAGCCCTGCTATACCATGATGAACGAGTGGTGGAAGCAGCTGTTCGGGGAAAGCGAGGGCAAGGACAAGAAGGGCCTGTTCCCCGCCTCTGTGGTCTTTTCCACCGACCTTCACTCTATGGGCCAGTATTTGCAGGATGGCAGGCGCACCTTGTTTGAAACTGTCATGCTCATCGACAAGCCGAAGTATGAGATCACCCTGGGGAACGACCCGGAGAACGTGGACGGCCTGAATTACCTGGAAGGGCGCACCATGGCCTTTGTCAATGAAAAAGCCTTCCAGGGCACGGTGCTGGCCCACAACGACGGCGGAGTGCCCAACGTGGTGCTTCGCGCTCCCGATTTCAGCGAGGATACCCTGGGGCAGATCATTTACTTCTTTGAAAAGGCATGCGCCATTTCCGGCTATCTGCTGGGGGTAAATCCCTTTGATCAGCCCGGCGTGGAAAGCTATAAAAAGAATATGTTCGCTTTGCTGGGGAAACCCGGAAATGAGGAGGCCAAGGCCGCGCTGGAGGCAAGGCTTGCCCGATAACGGCGGGTCTCTTTTAGCCGAAAAGTCCCGCCGCGGCTTCCGCGGCCGGGCAAAGGCGCAAAACGTATGGAAATCCCCGTCCCCTTGGGCGGTTTCCCGTCCTTTGGGGCGGAATAAAAAATAAAGGAGAGCTGAACCATGATTACTCTTTTGACTGGAAAAAAAGGCTCTGGCAAAACCAAAAAGCTGATCGAGCTGGTCGGCGCCGCTCTGGAAAAATCTCAGGGCAATGTAGTGGTGATCGAAAAGGGCCAGAAGCTGACCTATGATATTTCTCATGCCGCGCGTCTGGTGGATTCCGATGCGTATGATGTCAAGGGCGTGGACGCCCTGTGCGGCTTCCTCAGCGGCATTTGCGCCGGCAACTATGATGTGACCGATATCTTTGTGGATTCCACCCTGAAGATCACCGGAAGCGGTGCGGATGCGCTGGAAACCATTATTCCCGAGCTGGAAAAGCTGAGCAAGGCGGCCGGTACCAATTTCTGCCTTTCCATCTCCGCTGCGGATGAGGAGATCCCCGCTGTGGCCGCCGAGTACATCCTGAAGTAATTTTTGCTCTATCTATATTAGAAGGGCGGCGTTTTGCCGCCTTTCGTCTTTTGGGGAGAAAAACTCTTTTTTTGGAAAGCCGTGCCGGAAAAATGCTTGACAAAGCCCGGCGCGGTCAGTATAATGTATCAGTACGGCATGAGGTGGCTATGATAGTAGATTTGAAAAGGTTTTTCCTGGGTCAAAGCGATACCATAGAGTATGCGCTGGATCTTTCCGGGGTGGAATTGGGCGGTGTCAAGCCGTTTTGTGCGCCTGTGAAGGTGAAGGCCTTTTTCCGGGGCAATGCCAGTTCGGTATTCCTCGATGCGGACCTGCTGTATACCACCGTGATGCCCTGTGACCGCTGCGGGGAGAGTACCAGCCGGGAATGGACCCGGAAGTTTTCCCATATTCTTGTCTCCGAATTGAATGAGGAGCAGGATGACGACAGCTTTGTAGTGGTCGCCGACGGGCGGCTGGACTTGGACGAATTGCTTCGGGAGGATATTTTGTTGGATCTGCCCAGCAAATATTTGTGTTCTCCGGACTGCAAGGGTCTGTGTCCCAAGTGCGGAAAGAACCTGAATGAGGGCGACTGCGGCTGTGACCGCAGAGAGATCGACCCCAGGCTGGAAGTGCTGAAAAGCTTGCTTTAATGTGTCAAAAACCGTGATTCTTACGGCATGAAAAATAAGAAAAGTTTAAGGAGGTGCTACCATGGCAGTACCCAAGGGCAAAGTATCCAGCGCCAGACAGAATAAGAGACGTTCCAACGTGTGGAAGCTTCAGGCTCCTGCGCTGATGAGATGTCCCCAGTGCGGAGAGTATAAAACACCTCATCGCGTCTGCGGCAGCTGCGGCTATTACAATGGCCGGCAGGTTGTAAAGAAAGAAGCGTAAGTTTATTCTGAGATCAAAAAGAGGAACGCGGACAGCGTTCCTCTTTTCTCTTGTGTGAAGAAGGAGACAGGGCGATTTAGGCCCCGTTAGGAAGAAAGGAAAGGGAGAGGAATGTCTGTAAAAATCAAAGGGGTCAAACAAGGCGGCAGAGCACAGGCGCTGGGGATCCTGCCCGGCGATATGCTGCTTTCCATCAACTCCCAGGAGGTCACGGACGTGCTGGATTACCGCTTCCTGGAAACAGAGCGGGAGCTGAAGCTGCGTTTGTCCCGGGGCGGCGGGGAATACTTTGTGGAACTTCACAAGCCGCAATATGCGGAGCTGGGACTGGAATTTGAAACCTACCTGATGGACAAAGAGCATTCCTGCCGGAACAAATGCATTTTCTGCTTTATCGATCAGCTGCCGGGGGGAATGCGGGAGACCCTCTATTTTAAAGATGACGACGACCGCCTTTCCTTCCTGTTCGGCAACTATATCACCCTGACTAATATCAATGACCGGGAAATCGACCGCATTTTGAAAATGCGCATCAGCCCCATCAACGTATCCGTTCACACCATGGATCCTGAGCTGCGCTGCAAAATGATGAACAACCGCTTCGCCGGGGAGTCCCTGCGCCATCTGTACCGGCTGGCCCAGGGCGGGGTGAAGCTGAACTGCCAGATCGTGCTGTGCCCCGGCATAAACGACGGCCCGGCCCTGGAATACTCCCTGGAAAAGCTGTATGAGCTGGGGGAAAGCCTTTTGAGCGTGGCCTGTGTGCCCGTGGGCCTGACCCGCTACCGGGAAGGCCTGTACCCGCTGGAGCCCTATACGGAGAAAACAGCCGGCGCTGTTCTGGATATCCTGGAGCGGTATGGGGAAAAATTCCTTCGGGAACGGGGCAGCCGCACGGTGTACGCTTCCGATGAGTTTTATCTTCTGGCCGGGCGGCCCATCCCGCCTCTGGAATTTTATGAGGATTTTCCCCAAATCGAAAACGGCGTGGGCATGCTGCGGAACCTGGAGGACGAATTCTGCTGGGCCATGGAGGAGCTTGTTCCCCCGGAGAAGCCCCGGCGGGTGACGGTGCCTACCGGAGAATGCGGTTATGGGTTCCTCAATTCCATGCTTGACGGATTGCGCGAGAAATGCCATAATTTAACAGTAGACTTGGTTTCCATCCACAACGATTTTTTCGGCGGTACGGTAAACATCACCGGCCTTCTCACCGGGCAGGATATTGTAAAGACCCTGAAGGGCAGGGAATTGGGAGATGAAGTGCTCATCGTTTCCAATATGCTCCGGGCGGACGAGGATGTTTTCTTAGATGATATGACTTTGACAGAGCTCAGTAAAACTCTGGGAGTTCCCGTGAGAAAATTTCTGAATTCCGGAGAAGCCATGCTCGGGGCGATCCTGGGACGAGAGATACCCGAAGCCGCGAACCATAATCCCTATGAGCAGGGAAGCTGGGAAAGTAGTCGTTAGTATTTAGTTGTTAGTTGTTAGAAAGGGCAAGCCTCTCCCTTCTGTCATTCTGAGCCGAAGGCGAAGAATCTCGACCTTTCTTCTATGGAATGGAGACCGAAGTAATGTCAGTTTGGAAGGAGGAAACCAAATGTCAAAACCCATCGTTGCCATTGTGGGCAGGCCCAATGTGGGAAAGTCCACGCTGTTTAATAAGATCGTGGGGAAGCGGCTGTCCATTGTGGAGGACACCCCCGGCGTGACGAGAGACCGTATTTTCGGAGACGCGGAGTGGTGCGGAAAAAATTTCTCTTTGGTGGATACCGGCGGCATTGAGCCGGCTTCCAAGGATGTGATTTTAAGCCAGATGCGGGAGCAGGCACAGATCGCCATCGATTCCGCCCAGGCCATCATTCTAGTCACGGATATCCGCTCCGGCATCACCGCCACAGACTCCGATGTGGCTGCCATGCTTCTGAAAAGCGGCGTTCCCGTGGTGCTGTGCGTCAATAAATGCGACAGCCTGGGAGAGCCGCCTCCGGAGTTTTACGAGTTTTATAACCTGGGTTTAGGCGACCCTGTCATGGTCTCCTCCGTCCACGGCCACGGCACCGGCGACCTGCTGGATCGGGTATGCGAGCTGCTGCCGGAGCAGCAGGAGGAGGAAGAAGAGGGCGATGTTATCAAGGTGGCCGTCATCGGCAAGCCCAATGTGGGGAAATCCTCACTGGTCAATAAGGTGGCGGGGGAGAACCGCTGCATCGTTTCCGATATTGCCGGGACTACCCGGGACGCGGTGGATACCACTATCCGGAACGAGCACGGCACCTTTACCTTTATTGATACCGCCGGGCTGCGCAGGAAAAGCAAGGTGGAGGACGCCATCGAGCATTACAGCAATCTCCGGGCGGAAATGGCGGTGAAGCGGGCGGATGTGTGCCTGATCCTCATCGACGCCCAGGTGGGCTTTACCGACCAGGATTCCAAGGTGGCGGGCATCGCCCATGAGGAGGGCAAGGGCTGTGTGATCTGCGTCAACAAATGGGACGCCGTGGAAAAGGACGATAAAACCATGCAGGAAATGCGGGAGAAGCTTGAAAACGACTTTTCCTTCATGTCCTATGCCCCGATTCTGTTTATTTCCGCCAAAACAGGGCAACGGCTGGATAAAATGTTCGAGCTTATTAAGCTTGCCGCCCACAGCAACGCCATGCGGATCACCACCGGCACCCTGAACGATATTCTGGCCCAGGCCACCGCCCGGGTACAGCCGCCCACGGATAAGGGCCGCAGGCTGAAAATTTTTTATATGACCCAGGCTTCTACCTGCCCGCCCACCTTCGTATGCTTTGTCAACGACCATGAATTGTTCCATTATTCCTATCAACGGTATCTCATAAACCGTATCCGCGATACCTTCGGGCTGGAGGGTACCCCGGTGCGCCTCATCATTCGGGAAAGAACGGACAACAAAGAATAAGCGGCTTGAAAGGAGAGAAGGTCATGGTTCCCATATCTTCCGTTTTACTGTTTTTACTTTGGGCATACGTGCTTCCGCTGACATTGTGCCTAGTGATCGGCTACCTTTTGGGCAGCGTCAATTCCTCTATTATTTTGACCCGGCTGTTCAAAAACAAGGAGGATATCCGCAATTACGGCAGCGGCAACGCGGGCATGACCAATGTGCTGCGCTCGGTGGGAAAGCTCCCTGCCGCCCTGACCTTTGTGGGAGATTTTCTCAAATGTGTGGCCGCCGTGCTGCTGGCGGCGCTTGTGATGAGGCTCTTTGGCTGGGAAAGCGGTGCTGTGTGGATCCAGATTGCCAAATACGCGGCGGGGGTCGCCTGTGTGCTGGGCCATGCCTTTCCGCTCTTTTATGGGTTCCGGGGTGGAAAGTGCATCGTCACCTCCGCCGCCATGATCGCCCTGACAGACTGGCGGGTGTTCCTGCTGATCATCGCCACCTTCCTTCTGCTTTTTATCTGGAAGCGCATCATTTCCCTGGCTTCTGTCTGCTGCGCCGCGCTGTATCCTGTGTATGCCTTTCTGGTCACTTTCTTTTTGGACTACCGGGAAGGAGAATGCTCCCTTTCCTATCTGCTTTTTGTCACAGCGGTTGCTCTGTTTGTAGGGATCCTGGTGCTGATCCGCCATAAGGCCAATATCGGCAGGCTGCGCCGGGGAGAGGAAAAGCCGGTGGCCCTGGGAAAGAAATCCAAAGCCCAAGGATAAATTTGGAAAAGCCCGGGAGATAACAGGCAGATTTAGAAAGATTTGGACGAAGTTTTCGTCATATTTCACAAGAAATGATGTTTTTTACCGTGCAAACCGCCGGAGATATTGACTTTTTTCTTTCGATGTATTATGATAGTCAACAGTCTCATACTAACATGGAAGAGAAAATCAAGACCTTCAAACTGACTCCCGTGATGAGTCGTTAGGAAGTGAAGCTTTGGATAAATATGTGATAAACGGCGGCTGCCGCTTGACCGGAGAAGTGAATATCAGCGGCGCGAAAAACGCGGCGGTGGCAATCGTACCCGCCACGATCCTGGCGGATTCTCCCTGCCTGATCGAAAATATCCCCGATATTTCAGATGTAAAGGCCGTGACCCGTATTTTGGATGAAATGGGCGCTCAGGTGAGATACCTGGACCGCCATACGCTGGAGGTGGATCCCCGCCCCATCGACACCGATACGGTTTCGGCGGAATGTGCCCGCCGGATCCGCGGCTCTTATTATTTCATCGGCGCTCTGCTGGGCCGGTGCAGAAGCGCCGTGGTACCCATGCCCGGCGGCTGTAATCTGGGCGTTCGCCCCATTGACCAACACCTGAAGGGCTTTGCCGCTTTGGGCTGCGAATACAGCCTGGATAACGGCATGATTACCGTGAAGGCGGAAAACGACCTGCACGGCGCCAATATCTATATGGATGTGGTGACGGTAGGCGCTACCATGAATATCATTCTGGCTTCCGTCAAGGCCAGGGGCCTTACCGTGATCGAAAACGCGGCGAGGGAGCCCCATATTGTTGACCTGGCAAACTTTTTGAACACCCTGGGGGCCGATATCCGGGGCGCAGGCACCGATACGATCAAGATCCACGGCGTGCAAAAGCTGCGGGGCGCAACCTATTCCATTATTCCCGACCAGATCGAGGCGGGAACGTATATGGTGGCCGCGGCGGCAACGGGCGGTGATGTGACCGTAAAGAACGTAACGCCGAAGCACCTGGAATCCATTTCCGCCAAGCTGGTGGAAATGGGCGTCACCGTGGAAGAGGGAGACGATTCCGTGCGGGTGGTCTGCGACCGTCCCTTAAAGAAATGCAATATCAAAACCATGCCCCACCCGGGCTTCCCCACGGATATGCAGCCCCAGATCACAACGCTGCTTTCCATTGCCCATGGGACAAGCATGGTAAGCGAAGGTATTTTTGACAGTAACCGCTTTAAGTATGTGGACGAGCTGCTCCGTATGGGAGCACAGATCACGGTGGACGGCAAGGTGGCCATCGTAGAGGGCGTAAGCCATTTGAAGGGCGCGCCCATCCGTGCCCTGGATCTCCGGGCCGGCGCTGCCATGGTGATTGCCGGACTGGCGGCGGAGGGAGTCACGCAGATCGAGGATGTTCAGTATATCGAGCGTGGCTATGAAAACATCGTAGAAAAGCTGGTAGGCCTGGGGGCGGATATCTACCGCAGCCAGAAGCCGGAAGAGGCGCTGGATAAGATCGGCTGAAAAATCAGAATCGAAAGTCTAACTACTGATTACTAACAACTAACGACTAAAAAGGGAAACTCCTTGGCGGCATCGTTTCTGAAAAAGCCGCCTTGCGGTTTCCCTTCTCTTATAAGAAGGAAAAAAGGGAGGGAGCGCGTATGGCGCGGTTGTGCCCGCTGTTCAGCGGCAGCTCGGGGAACAGCTATTACATAGGCTCCCGCAGCGCGGGGCTTTTGATCGACGCCGGGCGGAGTGCCCGGCAGCTGGATAACATGCTGAAGCTCTGCGGGATCGATCCGCTGGCGCTTCAGGGAATTTTAGTCACCCACGAGCACACCGACCACGTTTCCGGTTTGCGGGTATTTGCAAAGAAATACCGGCTGCCGGTATTTGCTTCCGCCGGAACACTATCGGCGCTGGGGGATACCCTTTGCGAGGTGGATACCCATCCCGTGGAGGAAGGGCTTCAGCTGGCGGGAATGACGGTCACGCCTTTTTCCACCTCTCACGACTGCGCCCAGCCCCTGGGCTACCGGGTTCGAACAGAGGACGGCAGAACGCTGGGCTTTGCTACCGACCTGGGCTATCTTTCCGACACGGTAAAGGAGCATCTGTTAGGGGCGGATTTTGTGGTGATAGAATCGAACCACGACCCGGAAATGCTGCGTACAGGCGGCTATCCTTATCCCTTAAAGCAGCGCATTTTATCGGACCGGGGGCATCTCTCCAACGGGGTTTGTGCCGGTTTTCTGCCGGAGCTCATGAAAAGCGGAACGAAGCGGTTTCTGCTTGCCCACCTGAGCCGGGAAAACAATTCCCCCGCTTTGGCGCTGGATACCTCTCTTTCCGCGCTGACCCGCGCCGGGTTCACGCGGGAAAGAGATTTCCTGCTGGATACGGCAAAGCCGGAAAATGCCGAGGGCCGCTCCATCATTTTCTGAAGGGGGAAAGCAAGGATGCTGGAGGTTCGCCTGATCTGTATCGGAAAGCTGAAGGAAGCCTACTGGCGGGACGCCGTGGCGGAATACGAAAAGCGGCTGAAGCCTCTCTGCCGTTTTCAAATCATCGAGCTGCCGGAGGCGCGGCTGCCAAACGACCCTTCAGAGGCTCAAATTTCCGCCGCGCTGGCACAGGAGGGAGAGGCGATCCTGGCAAAAGCGGCGGGAGTGCTTTTCCCCCTTTGCATTGAGGGAAAGGAAACGGACTCTCCCGGCCTTGCCAAAAAGCTGGAAAACGCCATGCAGTTTCCCGGCGCGGTGAGCTTTGTGATCGGCAGTTCCCACGGCCTTCACGAAACGGTAAAACAGGCAGGGGAAAGGCTTTCTATGTCCCCCATGACCTTCCCCCACCAGCTGGCCAGAGTCATGCTCTGCGAACAGATCTACCGCGGGTTTCAAATCATAAACGGAACGAAATACCATAAGTAGATGCTGAATGCTAGACGCTGGATGCTGGACGGGAAGCTCGCCAAATTATTGTTTAGTGCTTACCCTTGGCTCCCCTGAAAGGGGAGCTGTCACGGCGAAGCCGTGACTGAGGGGTTCTACACGGCGAGCTGGAACCCCTCCGCCATGCTATCGCATGGCCCTCCGTCTCGCCTGTCGGCT
>JAETPP010000094.1 GCA_021771115.1 Bacillota bacterium
TCGCCTCTTAAATCTATCTTAGAGCCTTTTTCCAAAAGCTCAAGAAAAGCACTTGGCTTCTCTCTTCACAGATTTCTGTTTCAGGTTCTGTGTCCTGTTCCTTCTAAGAGTATTTCTAACCCTCAGAATTCACGGGTCCTTCCTTCTTCTCGTTGTTTAATTTTCAAGGTCCAACAGCGCTTCCGTTTCCTTCGGCGCAGCCCTCGAACTCGGGCTCCCTCGTTCGAGTGCTCGACTATCTTATCACACCTCACCGCCCCTTGTCAACACCTTTTTTTACTTTTTTGAAAAAAGTTTTGACCAGAGGAAGTCCACCCGCCCGGAATAGAAAACTTTTCATAAGTTTCCTGTACAACCGGCGGCTTACTATGATATAATAGCCATACCGCTTTTTCTGCGGAATGTTTGTATTATACCAATTCCTTTTTCGGAAAGCAAGCTTTTTTCCGAAAGTTCTTCACTTTCTTTTTCTTTCCCCAAAATCTTGTAATATTCAGAGAGGTCGTGTCAATATGCCCATTCGTATTCAGGCTGAGCTGCCCGCGGTGGAGGTGCTGGAGGCGGAAAACATCTTTGTGATGACCCATGAACGGGCGGCCGGGCAGGATATCCGTCCGCTGCGGATCGCCATTTTGAACCTGATGCCCACCAAGCTGGAAACGGAAACGCAGCTGCTGCGGCTTTTGGGCAATACGCCTTTGCAGGTGGATGTGGAGCTTCTGCACACCGAAAGCCACGTGAGCAAAAACACCAGCGCCTCTCATCTCAATACCTTTTATAAGACCTTTTCCGATGTAAAAGAAGAAAAATTTGACGGGCTGATCATTACCGGCGCGCCGGTAGAACAGCTTCCTTTTGAAGATGTGGATTACTGGGACGAAATGTGCGCCATTATGGAGTGGAGCAAAACCCATGTGTATTCTGTGCTGCATATCTGCTGGGGCGCTCAGGCGGGGTTATACTATCATTATGGGATCCGGAAGCACCCGCTGCCGGAAAAGCTCAGCGGAATTTACAACCACACGGTGCTGAACCCCTACCATCCGCTGATGCGCGGGTTTGACGACAACTACTTTGCCCCCCACTCCCGCTATACGGAGGTCTTGCTGGAGGACGTCAGAAGCCATCCGGATCTGATCCCTCTGGCGGTTTCCGATCTGGCGGGACTGCATATCGCGGCGGAGCGAAGCGGGCGGCAGTTTTTTGTGACCGGGCACGCTGAGTATGACAGGGACACCCTGGCAAAGGAATATTTCCGGGATATCAACCGGGGCCTGAACCCCAAGATCCCGTATCACTATTTTCCGGAAGACGACGACACCAAAACGCCGCCCTTTACCTGGCGGAGCAACGCCCATCTGCTGGTTTCCAACTGGCTGAATTACTTTGTTTACCAGCAAACACCCTATGATTTTCTCGGAGGGAAGGCATTATGATCTCTACGCGGGAATTCCGGGCGCTGCTGCTGGAACAGGGCGCGGATCTGGTTGGATTCGGCGATTTGGAGGGAATTTCTGAGGAGCCTTCGGCGCTTCCGCGCTGTGTTTCCCTGGCTGTAAGGCTGCCGGCAGAAATTGTGCGCGGTATCGGGGAAGGGCCCACCATCGACTATTATGAAGCGTACCATTCCCTGAACGCCCGGCTGGACGCCTTGGCTGAATTTGCCGCGGCTTATCTCAAAGAAAAAGGGGTTCAGGCAAAGGCGCAAACCACCACCACGGTAGTGGAGGCCGCCGGATACCGCACCGCCATGCCCCACAAAACCTGCGCCACCCGTTCCGGATTGGGATGGATTGGAAAATCAGCGCTTTTGGTAACGCCGGAATTCGGCCCCGCCGTAAGGCTCAGCTCCGTGCTGACAGACGCTTCTTTCGATGAGCTTGGCGCTCCTATTTCCTCTTCCCGATGCGGCGGCTGCGAACGCTGCAAAAACAACTGTCCCGGCAGCGCTATTCATGGGACGCTTTGGGATACCTCTGTAAAACGGGAACAGCTGGTGAATGTGGAAGCCTGCCGCAGCGCGGCCAGAAGGCTGGCTTTGGAGCGCACGGGAAAAGAGATCACCCTTTGTGGGAAATGTATTGAGAGCTGCCCCTATACGCAAAACTACTTGAAAAGGGAGTTATCGCTATGAAATACGATGGCATTTTATTTGATCTGGACGGCACTTTGTGGAACGCCACGGAAGCCATTGCCGAATCCTGGAGGCTGGCACTGGCGGATGCGCCCGATATTCAGCGCCCTCCCACGGTGGCGGAGCTGGAAAGTGTAATGGGAATGACCGCCGTTCCCCTGATGGCAAAGCTTTTTCCCCACCTTTCCACAGAGCGGGGGCTGGAGCTGTTTGAGCGCTGCTGTGAGGTGGAAAAGGAACACCTCCGCAAAAGCGGCGGTAAGCTGTACGAGGGGATCGAGACGGTCCTCAGCGAGCTTTCCCAAAAGGTTCCCCTGTTTATTGTCAGCAACTGCAATGACGGCTATATCTCCTGTTTTCTGGAAGCACACGATCTTTTCTCCTATTTTAAGGACTGGGAATGCAGCGGCGTGACCGGCCTGGAAAAAGGGGAAAACATTCGTCTGATCGCAGAACGCAACCACCTGCGGCGCCCCGTTTATATCGGCGACACCGAAATAGATAAGAACGCCGCAGAACAAGCCGGCGTGCCCTTCCTGCACGCGGGATATGGCTTCGGCAAGGTGCCGGGAGTGCCTTGTGCGAAAACTCCCCTTCAGCTTCTTTCCTTATTAGAGGAATAAAAACCGCTTGCCTCCGCTTTCCGCAAAACAAACGCAAGCTTTTGTGAATAAGGAGTATCCATTATGAAAACCAGTCTGCTGTTTTCCAGCTTTCCGTTTATTACCGGGGAAAAGGTCACCTTGTCCCGCATGACGGAGCTGGACTTAAGATCTCTGTGGGAGATCATGGGGGACGATGAAAATTATCGCTTCGCCCCCACCGCCGCTCTGCGCTCTTTTTCGGAATGCGCGCCGAAGCTGCGGCAGGCGGAAGCGCTGTTTCGGGAAAAGAAGGCCGTTGTGCTGGGGATCTACGGGAACGAGGGAAACCACCAGCTAGCTGGCGTTTTTGAGATTTTTGACATCGATCCCGAGGTGGAGGCCGCAACCATCCGCTTTACACTGAGCCGCCGGTTTATCGGAAAGGGCTATGCCTCCGGCGCGGTGCGGGAGGTGACGGAATATCTGATGGAAAAGGTAGAGCTGCACCGGATCCAGGCCTATGTGCTGCCCATCAACTACCGGGGCATTCTGGTGCTGGAGCGCTGCGGGTTCCAAAAAGAAGGGACCATCCGCGAGGGCTTTTACTGGCCGGACAAGGGGATTGTGGATGTTTCCCTGTATTCTCTGCTGCCTTCGGATCTGCGCCCCAAAAAAGAAGGGCAGTCTTTCTATCTATAATCTATCATCGACAAAATCATTTCTTATTCGACAAAGGAGCTTCTATGGCGCCTACGATCTTTCAGACGATCTGCGAAGAGCTGGGGCTGGGAAATCTTCTCTCCCCTCCCGCTGAGCTAACCGGCGGATTTCTTCACCGGATGTACTCCTTGTTTACCGAAAAAGGGCGGTACGCGGTAAAGCTGTTAAACCCTGAGATCATGGAACGGGAGGACGCCCTGGAAAATTACAGCGCGGCGGAGGAGCTGGAAGCCCTGCTGGAGCAGGAGAGCCTTCCCATTCTGCCCGCCCTTTCCTTTCACGGAAAGAAGCTGCAAAAGCTTAGCGACCAATATTTTTATCTCTTTCCCTGGTTTGAGGGAAGCGCTTTGGGCACCGGGGAGATCCGGACATTTCACTGCGAGGAGATAGGCAAAACACTGGCCCGGATCCATGGGATCTCCCGGAAAGCCCAGCCTGTCCCCAAAGAGCCGGGCACTGTGGATTGGGATTCTTATCTGACCCGGCTGGAGCGGGAAAACAGGGAGCTGTTTTTGGAAACAAAGCCTTACCGCGCCCTGCTGTACCGGCTTCAGGAACAGGGAAACGCGACTCTCCCCCTTCTTCCGAGGGAAACCGCCGTCTGCCACAACGACTTAGACCCCAAAAACGTGCTGTGGAACGGCGAAGCGTACCGGGTGATCGACCTGGAATGCCTTTCCTATGACAGCCCTTATTTGGAGCTTTACGAAACCGCCCTAAACTGGGCCGGCTGCGATTTTTTACAGCTCCAGCCGGAGCTGCTCACCGCCTTTGTGTCTTCCTACAGCGCAGCCGGAGGTATCCTGTCGGAGGATTGGGCGGTTTTACACAACTACAACACCGTGCGGCTGGATTGGCTTTCTTACAACCTGGAGCGTGCTTTGGGAACGCGGGGACCCGGGGAACAAAAATTGGGGATCGATTTGGCAAAAAACACCCTGCTTCGTATTGCCTATTATGACAAGATCCGTGACCAAACAGTAAAGCTGCTTACAGAGCTTTGCAAAAAAGAACGGCGGAAATAATAAGGAAAAAAGGAGCTTCCCGGCACAGGTTCGTGCCGGGAAGCTCCTTTTCTATAGCAATAAATCAAGTGCCGACCAGCACCGCCCAAATGCGAAAACGCTTCCGAGATTCATCCAATTTTTTGTTCACACTCCTTTTCCGCACAGCTGCATTCCCACAGACGCCCCGCCGTGGGAGTCCAGTTTTTCGCATAGGACTTGCACTTTTCGCAAAGGTGTTCCACCGATTCGGGAGACTGCAGATCGGTGGAATGGGCTCCGGCGGCGTGCACCATGGCTTCCAGCTGTTCCGGGTTTTCCAGCATGGGGCAGGGCCTCAGATGGTTGTGTTTGAAGGGCTGGCCGTCGTGATATGCCATAAAAATGGGAGACTGCAGCACCTCCAGCAGGGTCATTTCCCGAATATTGGCGTTGGAATAGTGGATGAACACGCAGGGGTCGCAATCGCCGTTGGCGTTGATGTGGAAATACCGCCTTCCACCGGCGATGCAGCCGCCTACAAATTCTCCGTCGTTCTGAAAATCCATGGCGAAGATCGGCTTTGTTTTTCGCGCTTCCCGGATCCTGCGATACATGAATTCCCGCTGCTCCGGGTTAGGCATCAGCTCCGGCACCGCGTCATTGCCCACGGGCATATAGTGGAAATACCAAACGAAGGCTGCGCCCCACTCCACCATCTGGTCAAAATATTCCTCACTGGAGATGGAATCCAGATTCTGGCTGGTATAGCAGCAGCTGATGCCGAAGGGAAGGTGCTTGCGCTTTAAGAGCTCCATGGCGGCTGTGACCTTTTGGAAGGTGCCGTTTCCGCGGCGGCCGTCTGTGGCGGATTCAAAGCCCTCCACGCTGATCGCCGGCAGGAAGTTACCTACCTCCAGCATGATATCGGCAAACTCCTCGTCGATCAGGGTGGCGTTTGTGAAGCAAAGGAACTGGCAGTCGTTGTGCTTGCGGCACAGGGCCACCAGGTCGTTTTTCCGCACCATGGGCTCGCCGCCGGTGTAGATATAGATGTACACGCCCAATTCCTTGCCCTGGGTGATGATGGAATCGATCTCGTCAAAGGTGAGGTTCAGCTTATTGCCGTATTCCGCCGCCCAGCAGCCGGTGCAGTGAAGATTGCAGGCGGAGGTGGGGTCCAAAAGGATTGCCCAGGGAATATTGCAGCCGTATTTTTCCCGCATTTCCTCCTGCTTGGGCCAGCCCACCAGGTTTCCGTTCAGAATAAAGGCCTCAAATATTTTCTTCAGCACCTTTTTATCCGTTTCCGTAAAGATGCGGAGCATCAGCTGGTGCATGTTGTTTTCCGGGTCCTCGATCACCCGGCGGAACGCCGCGCGCTGCACCGGGAAGCCCTTTTCCCCCTCCGGGGCGAATTTATCCACCCAATCCATGAGCTTGGGAAGGTTTTCTTCCGGGTTTTTCTCGATGTAGCTGAAGGCCTGCTTCAGCCAGAACTGTACCATTTTGCTTGAAGTATCCATTGCTTTTATCCACTTTCCTTTCCTGGAAATTTGAGATTATTTTAATATTGACAGGAAAAAACAGCAATCGACAAAAGCCGCCCTGTGTCTGAATTTTCAACACAGAGCGGCCTATGTATAAAGGGGTTAATTGGTTGCTTTCAGGAACCGGTTCAGCGCATCGCCGAGGCTTCCGGTCAGGAACAGAAAATAATAGTCCAAATTCACCTTATTTTCGTCCGGCATTCCACGCTCTACCCATTCCAGGCAAAGGCCGGCAAAGCCCCACGCGTACACCTTGACCACGAATTCCTTTTGGCTTTCCGGCACCCTTTCCGCCTGGGGGTAAAACGCCATCTGCTCTTCCAGAATAGAGGTAAACCATTTTTCCAGCACCTGCCTGTAGCGGATCTGGCTTTCGGGCTCGTATCCCCGGAGAAGCATGAGCCTGTTATCATAAAAGTAGTGGAATAACAGCCTGATTTTTTCCTGCCAGTTTTCCGGCGGGGGGTCAAGCTTTTCAAAAAAGGTGTGAATATCCTCCTCCAACGCCCATTCCACCAGGTCGTACACATCGCAGAAATGGTAATAAAAGCTCTGCCGGTTGATGCCGCACCCGCTTACGATATCCTTTACCGTGATTTTCTCCAGAGACTTTTTCTTCAAAAGCTCCTTAAGCGATTCCGCCAGGGCCTGTTTTGTCTGTTTCATAAGTCACCTCTTTTTTTCAGCGGAACAGCCCCTTTACCCGGTCCCAAAAGGACTCTTCCCGGACCGGCCCCGCTTTCTCCGCCTCAGCTTCCTTCTCCTGCTCGCCGCCCGCTTCCGCCGCATCACCGGACGCGGCGGTGCGCATGACATATTTTACAGTGAGCTCGGTATTCTCTCCCCTGCCGGTGCCCTCGAAGGCCTTCGCACGGTCGGCCATCTTTTCCAGGACCTTTGCCAGATCGGAATCCGGGCTGACGGCCTCTGTCAGCTTTTTCACGGCCTGCTCCGCAAATTCCTCCATACCGCTTCGAAGCTGGGAGGTGCCGTCCTTCAGCTCATTTCCGCCGCTTTGGAACTGAGAAATGGAATCCGCCACCGTTTTGCTGGAGACGTAAAGAGTTGTCAAGCCGGAATACAGCGCGCCGGCTCCGTCGGTGAGCTGTCCGACCCCCGCGGCAAAGGCGTTCGTTCCGCCTGCAAGGGCCTCTGTTCCGCCGCTTAAGGTCTGCGCTCCCGCCGCCAGAGCGTTTGCCGCTCCAACCACCGTTTTTTCATTTGCGGGGTCATTGGGGTCATACAGGGCGGCTGTCAGGGTATCCACCTGCCCCAGCATGGAAGAGGCTTCGGAGGAAAGCGTTTGAAACTCGCCAAGCAGGCCGCTAAAGGAAGAGGCATCGAGATCGGGTACCGCGGCGGACACCTTGGAAACCGCCTGCGCCCTTGCCGCCTGCATCTGCTCAGAACCGCAGACCGCCCCGGCGATCTGCTCCGCCGCCTGCTCGGTGATGGGATTCCCGGAAAGCAGGCTCTCCGGCAGCATAGAGCCGATCCCCTCCGCCACACCGGCGCTAAGTGCCGAGCCGGAGTTTTCCATGCCGCCCTGTACTGCGCTTAAAACGGCGGCCTGTGTGGCCTCGTCCAGGCCGGAGCCCGCCAGCGCCTGCTGTACGATCTGCAGATCGGCGCTTTGCACTGTGCTGACGATCTCCGCCGATTTACCGGGAACGGCCTGCTGTAGGCTGCCCAGCGCCCCGGAAAGCTGCTGGGCTACCGCGTTTCCCGCCGCGGTGGCAGCGGCCTTGGAGGCTCCCTGGGCGGCGCCGTCAAACACCTGACCCACTCCGGCGGAAAGCTGTGATTTCAGGCCGGAGGTATCGGGAATGGAAAGGGAACCAAGCTCTGCGGAAAGCTTTTTCATTTTTCCCTCTAACGCGTCCTTCTGCCCCTGGGCCTCCGTCAGGGCCGGGACCAGCTGGGTATTGAGCTGGCCGGACAGCGCCGCGGCTCCGTTTTTCAGCTGCGCCGCGCCGGCGGAGAGCTCTCCGGATTTTTCGGAAAGGGTGCCGGCGCTGGAGAGAAGCGCTTTTCCTCCCTCCGCCAGCTGGCCGGCTCCGGAAAGCAACCCGTCAATTCCGCTGTCAAACTGGCTGTAGCCCTCCGCCAGCTCTCCCAGCTTTTCCACCAGGGTGCCAACTGCGCCATCGATCTCCGCTGTGCCGTCCTGAAGCTGAGTTGTAGCTTCAGTCAATTCCTCCAGCTTGGAGGTAAGCTCCTCTGTATCGAGATCCTCGGAAAAAGCGTCCGTACCGGCGGAGGCGGCAAACAGGAAGGTAGGGGCTTCGCAGCTTGTCACATCCGCTTCCAGGGTAAATCCATCCAGCAGCAGCTCCTCTATCTCCTTCAGGCTGTCCGGAAGCAGGTCGGAAACAGAAGCCTTTACGCCGGGCAGGGTGAGGAAGCAGGCAAGCTGGGTTTTGGAATCGGTCTGCACCGTGCCGTGCTCCGCAACCACATTCTGATAGGAATCCGCAGGCAGCATAGCACAGCAGACTGTTACAAAGGGCGTGCAGATATCCCTGCTCTTTCCCCCGATTTTCACGGTTTCTGTTTCGTGGTTTGTAAGCTCCGCCGTGATTTTCAGGTGCCCGCTTTTCCCGGAAAGCTCCCGGGCGGACAGCTCTCTGCCGTCCAGCTCGTAGCGCAGCTTTACGGAAACGGGAAGCTCATCATCGCTTTCCCCCTGATAGTACAGATCGGTTTCGTCCGTGTTCCACACCAGCTCGCCGTTTCGATAAACGGGCTGGGTGTCGCTTTTCAGGTTTTCAACGGCCTTCAGGCTGTTTTTATCCACAGCGCCGTGAAAGCCCGTATTGCTGTGGAGCCAATCGCTGACGATCTGCTTCTGCACCGTGCCGTCTTCGTTCAGGATCACGTACACGGTCTCATCCTTCCGAAGCTGTTCCGAGGATCCCGCGGCTCCCGCCGGAGCGGTGCAGCCCAGAATGAGAAGGACGGATAAAAGAACTGCCAAAAGGTTTTTTCCCTTGCGTTTCATAATTCGATCAAGCTCCTTTCTGTGTATGGGATCTTTCGACCCAGTGGTAGGTGGTTTTTTTCAGAATGGGGGCGGTAAATACCAGCAGAGCGGGCAGCACCAGCAAAATCACCGCCATGCTCAGCAGCGCGCCCCGGCTGATCAAGCGGCACAGGCTGCCTAAAAGCTCCATTTTAGACACCAGCGATACGCTGAAGGTGGCGGCGAAGAAGGTCAGGCCGCTGGTGAGAATGCTTTGGCTGCACTGCTCCACGGCGATGCGGGCGGCTTCCTTCGCGGTATGCCCCAGGCTCATTTCCTCCCGGAAACGGGTGGTCATCAGAATGGCGTAATCCACCGTGGCGCCCAGCTGGATGGTGCCGATCACGATGCTGGCGATGAAGGGCAGGGTCTGCCCCGTAAAATAGGGGATCCCCAAATTGATCATGATGCCGCTTTCAATGGCGGCCACCAGCAGCACCGGCACAGAGGCGGAGCGGAAGGTGAGGGCTATGATGAGAAAGACCACCAAAATACTGGTGATATTCACATTGCGGAAATCCACATCCGCCACCTCGATCAGGTCCTTGGTCATGGCCCCTTCCCCGGTAATCACGCCCTCCGGGTCATAGCGCTTTACCGTTTCCTGAAGCTCTGTGAGCTGCCGGTTCTGTTCCTCCGTACCGCTTTGGTAGGAGGAATTTGCCAGGATCAGTCTGCGCCCGCCCGCTTCAAAGATCTCCTTGATCTCTTCGGGGAGAAAGTCCTCCGGGATCCCGGCGCCCAGGAATTTTTCATAGCTCAGCACCTGGTGGATCCCCTCCACCTGCTCCAGGTCGGCGGTGAGGCTTTGCAGCTCCTGAGGCGGCAGATCCTCGTCCACCATGATGAAGTGGGAGGTGGTCATATCAAAATCGTCCTTCAGGCGGTTTGTTCCCGCTATGCCCGGAAGATCCTGGGGCAGGGAATCGGTAATGGTGTAATATACCGGCGTTTTGGCCTGCGCTATGGCAAAGGGCAGGAACAACAGGACAAACACGATGAGGATCGGCACCCGTCTTTTGACCACGAAGCCCGCGGTACGGGTCAGCTTTGGAATGAAGGTGCGGTGGGTATGCTTCTGGATGGAGCGCCGGAAGGTCATGATCAGCGCGGGCAGAATGGTCAGGGTACACAGCACCCCCAAAAATACGCCCTTTGCCATAACGATGCCGATATCTCTTCCCAGGGTCAGCCGCATGGTGCACAGTGCCAGGAACCCGGCGATCGTGGTAAGGGAGCTGGCGGAAATGGAGGAAAAGGTCTTTTGGATGGCGCTGACCATGGCGGCTTCGTCATCCGCCCCGCCGTTTCGCTCTTCTTCAAAGCGGTGCAGGAGAAAAATGGAGAAGTCCATGGTGACGCCAAGCTGCAGCACG